>JAFAMM010000207.1 GCA_019233375.1 Acidobacteriaceae bacterium | reverse complement strand
CAACAGATCTGTTGCGAGCAGATTGAGATTACCGCTCGTCCGGAGAGCTGGCCAAACGTCGGGCCGACACTAGTCGGCCTCACGGCCGCGGATCTGCCCGTCATTTTCTGGTGCCGCCATAAAGATGCCCTGAGCCCGCGCGCGGCGCCTAATCAGACACGCGGGCTCGAAGCCATCATGAACCTGTCGAACAAGGTCATCATTGATACCAAAGGGCTCGATGTCATTCATGCTCTGCAATTGATTGCGGGCTGGCAGGCAGAGAATCACGTTATTGCCGATCTGGAGTGGACTCGCCTGACACCGTGGCGCGAACCGATCGCGCACATTTTCGATAATGCAAAGCGCACAAACACACTGGCGAATTTTCATACAATCGAGATCGCCCACTCTGGCGAACGGCCTGCTTCAGCTCTTTATGCGGCTGGCTGGTTGTCAGCGCCATTCAAGGCGAGAGTCAAGTTCAGAACGGTCGACGGGCACGGTCCAGGCATTCACAGCCTGACCCTGCGTTCCGACGAGGAAACGATCGAGTTCGAGCGAACAGGACGGGATACAATGATTCTCCGCAGCACCAACGGACGGCAGCGCGAATATCTCTATACCGAGCCGACCCTGACGACGCTCATGACCGAGGAACTGTCCATTATTGGCACGGATCCGGCCTTCAACGCTGCGTTCAGCCGGTCGCTGGAGCTGGTCTAGTGGCGAACGATTCTCCCCAGTTGCGCATTCGTCAGACACCGGAGCAGGTGGCCGGTGCGTGCTCGCAATTCATTCTGAGTACGCTCGCTGAAACGCTGCGTTCCCAGCCACGCGCGACAATCGCGATCTCAGGTGGGAGTTCGCCACGGTTGCTTTTCAGCGACATGGCCAAGGCCGACTTCAACTGGTCAAACGTTCACATCTTTTGGGTGGACGAGCGTTGCGTGCCGCCGGCCGACGACCGCAGCAATTACCGGCTGGCGGAGGAAACGCTTTTGAAGCCTGCGAAAATTCAGCCGCAGAATGTGCACCGCATTTACGGCGAACTCCCTCCGAATGAAGCCGCGACTCGATATGTAGGCGAAATCAAAACGTTCTTCGATGGCATCAACCCTCCGGAGTTCGACATCATTCATCGCGGCATGGGACCTGACGCACATACGGCCAGCTTGTTTCCCGGTGAGCCGCTGATCAAGGATGAAACAGGCATCGCGGCGCACGTTTGGGTCGAAAAGATGAAAATGGATCGCGTGACGCTGCTTCCCGGGGTCTTGCGGGCCGCGAGATGCACCGTGCTGCAAGTTACCGGAAGCGAGAAGGCAGACGCGCTCCGGCACGTGCTCACCGGCGAGAAAGACGAGATGAACTATCCCTGTCAGATCGCCAGCCGCGACGACAAGGCGATCTGGTTTCTCGATGACGCCGCCGCAGCCAAGCTGTAGAGTGAGCGTTCAACCGCCGGTGGGGCGCTCCACGTGTCCCCCGAACTTAAAACGCATCGCCGAGAGAACCTTTTCCGCGAACGTGTGTTCGCGTCTCGAGCGGAACCGTGTGAAAAGCGCGGAGGCAAGCACCTCGACCGGCACCGCTTGTTCAATGGCTGCTTCAATCGTCCAGCGGCCCTCGCCGGAATCTTCCACGAAACCGCTGTAATTCGAAAGGTCAGGATTCTCCACCAGAGCCATCGCTGTCAGATCCAGCAGCCACGAGCCAATCACGCTACCGCGTCGCCAGAGTTCGGCGATATCCGAAACGTTGAGTTTAAATCGCTCATCTTCCGGCAGCGCTTCGGAATCTTTGTGCATCATCAGGTCGAAGCCTTCGGCATAAGCCTGCATGACGCCGTACTCAATACCGTTGTGCACCATTTTGACGAAGTGCCCTGAGCCAGGGGGTCCGCAATGCAGGTAGCCCTGCTCTGCCGTGCCTCCGGTCTTTTCCCGGCCAGGCGTGCGGGCAATGCTGCCGAGCCCGGGCGCGAGGGCTTTGAAAATGGGCTCGAGTTGTGTGAACGCAGCATCGGACGCGCCAATCATAAGGCAGTAACCACGTTCCACACCCCACACACCGCCGCTCGTACCGGCATCCACGTAATGAATACCCTTTTTCCTCAATTCGGCGGCACGGCGGATGTCGTCCTTATAGAAGCTGTTACCGCCGTCAATGATGCTGTCGCCGGAGTCCATGGCCGCCGCGAGGGTCTGAACAGTGCTCTCGGTCGCCTTGCCCGCAGGCACCATAACCCAGACGGCGCGCGGCTTCTGCAACTTCTTTACGAGTTCTTCCAGAGAGCCGGAACCTTCAGCTCCTTCATTTGCGAGCTTGGTCACATTTGCCGGATTTACATCGAAGACGGTGCAGTGGTGACCGCCTTTCTGCAGACGGCGCACCATATTGGCGCCCATTCGTCCAAGACCTACAAGGCCAAGTTGCATCGTTTCTCCCTTAAAGTCGAAGCTGATTGTAGAACGTGAAAGCTGACAGCGTTTGCGACAACAACACCTAGCTTACTTCCGTCCACGCATCAGTCTGCCGGGCGGCGATGGAAATGGCACTCGCAGGCCAATAATTCTAGAGGCTTCTAGTAACGGTAATCTGCGATCAGAGTATCGCCGGCTTGCGGAGCGCTCGTCATCGTGATGTTCGAGCCTGCTAACGTGTAGTCGCCCGGACTCTGCAGGAGTACGCCGTTCTTATACAACTTCAGACTCGCGGGAGTGTTTGGGGTATGCGCCAGTGCGAAGCTTGTGTTCACGCCATTTACCGAGCTTCCCGGAACTTCGGAATCGGCGAAATTCACTGTTTGCGCGGGGCCTGCAACGCGGTAATACGCGAGAAGGGCATCACCGGGCTGCGGAATCGCACCAGGCAGAAACGTAAGCGTTGCACCTGACGCCGTGTAATCGAGCCCCGCAGTCTGTACAAGGCCGTTTCTATATAGCGAAAGACTCGCCAGAGGCACAGGAGTTTGCGAAAGCGTAAACGTGTTGTTGTTGCCGTCGAGTGTGCCGGCGGGAACCTGTCCATCGATGAACGCTGCCGCTACAGACACCGAACTGCTCCCACCCGGCGCAGACTGCAGTGCCTGGACAGCCGAGCTGAGTGTCGCTAACTGCGTACTGAAAGAGCCGATCGAGGTATTGATGCTCGTCAGGTCGGAGGCAAGGCCCGTGACTTGCGCAATAGAGATGGGCAACGTGGCATACTGTCCTGATCCGGAGCCCCCCGAGCCTGACCCGCCTCCTGAGCCGCTCCCTGACCCGGAACCGCTCCCTTGTGTCGTGGATGTCCGCACACTCGCGACGGTAAGCGGAATCGCACTTGGTGGAACCTGCCAGACCTCTGACCAGGTGAGCGATGCAGCGCTGCTGTTGTACACGACCTGATAGAACGCGCCGGAAGCGGCAGTCGTGGTTGGCACCAGCAACACCGACAAGGCGCCGTTATAAATGTTCGCTGACATGCTTAGTGGTGATTGCACGCTACCGTTCGGGCCGGAGTAGCCGTTCCAGGTGATAACGACCGTTCCGTTGAACGGACTGCCGCCCGGAGTGTAAACGGTGTCCCGTATTTCCGTGAGGGTGGACTGCGCAAGCGCGCTGCTAACCAAGGTGGAGCAGAGAAGAAATTGCCAAAGCAGATGGCGAAGTTTTACCATGGGGCCTCAATAAGAAATCGCCCTGTATCGTTCGGGCGACTTCAGTCAAGCATGCAAGGGCCGCAGCCCGAAGGCGGGCAGCAGGCGATGACCAAGCCCGCATCAGGCTAACCTCTTCATTGGTATTGGCTTATAGCAATGAGCAGAAATATTCGAAGACTGTGACCCGCAAACTCGTGAGCGGCCCGTTCTACACGAGCCGGCCGCCGGTTGCATCGATGCGTTCGGCGTTGAGATAGGACCGAAGCGCTTCAGGTACAAGAACGCTGCCATCGGCTTGCTGGTAGTTCTCGACGATCGCTACCCAGGTACGCCCGACGGCGAGGCCGCTGCCGTTGAGCGTGTGCACGAAGTCGGCCTTTTCTTTTCCGGCTTTGAACCGAATCTGTGCGCGGCGCGCTTGAAAGGCTTCGAAATTTGAGCAGGACGAGATCTCCTTATACCCGTTTTGTCCGGGCAGCCAGACTTCAATGTCGTAAGTCTTGGCGGCGCTAAAGCCCGTATCTCCGGTAGAGAGCACTACCGTCCGGTAAGGAAGTCCGAGTTTCTGCAAAACGTGCTCGGCGTCGCGCGTTAGCTTCTCGTGCTCGTCATAGCTCTGCTCCGGACGAGTGAACTTCACAAGTTCCACCTTCTGAAACTGGTGCTGGCGGATGATACCCCGCACATCACGGCCGTACGAACCAGCCTCGCTGCGGAAACATGGACTGTAGGCGCACAGTGATAACGGTAAAGTTGCCGCGTTCAGTGTTTCATCGCGAAATAGATTCGTCACGGGCACTTCCGCCGTGGGTGCGAGCCAGAGGTCATGGCCTTCGCAGCGGAATGAGTCCTCGGCGAACTTTGGGAGTTGGCCAGTGCCGTACAGGCTGGCTGAGTTGATCAGAAACGGCGTCAGCACTTCCTGGTACCCGTGTTCCCGCGTGTGCAGGTCGAGCATGAAGTTGATAAGCGCGCGTTCGAGACGAGCGCCCAAGCCCCAATACACCGCGAAACGGGCGCCCGCGATTTTCGCTGCCCGGTCGAGATCCAGAATCCCGAGTTCCGGGCCCAGGTCCCAGTGCGCTTTCGGAGCGAAATTGAAATCCCGCGGTGTGCCCCACCGCCGCACTTCCACGTTGGCCTGTTCGTCGTTCCCGAGAGGGACTGTATCGTGTGGAACATTGGGAATGCGCGCGAGGAAATCGCGGAACTCCAGATCAATCTGCTTCACGCCTTCATCGAGTTCGGCGATTCGCTCTCCCATCGCTCGAACCTGCTGCTGTTGTTCGCTCGTGTCCGCGCCGGTTTTCCGGCGTTGCCCGATAGTAACGGTCGCTTGATTCCGTTCGGCTTTTAAGCGCTCGGATTCGGTCACGAGCTGGCGGCGGCGCCCGTCAAGATCCTGGAATGCCTCGGCATCGAGCACGAAACCGCGCGCCAATAAACGATGGCGGATCTGCTCCAGATTGTTGCGGAAGAAGTTGAGATCGTACATTCCTGAGCTTTCATTGTTACGCAGGAAACACCGCGAACTCGCCAAACTTAAGCTAGAAGCAAGCTGTGCAGTTCACTTCAGGAGCGGTTTTCAAGCGGAACCCAGGGCTGGCCGTCTTCGGCGCCGGTGTAATCCGCGCGTGGGCGGATCAGGCGATTATTGCGGTACTGCTCCAGAATGTGCGCTGTCCAACCTGACATGCGGCTGACCGCGAACACGGTGGTGAAAAGGTCCACCGGTATACCGAGCGAGTAGTATGTGGACGCGGAGTAGAAATCCACGTTCGCGTTTAGCTTCTTCAGCTCGCTTACGGTCTGTTCTACGCGCGTCGACTTCTCGTATAGATCGGTGTGTCCTGTTCGCCGGCCGAGTTCTTCGCTCATCTTCTTCAAGTGAATCGCTCGCGGGTCGAGGACATGATACACGCGGTGCCCGAAACCCGGAATCTTGACTTTGTTGCCGAGATCCTGCTTCACCCTTCTCACCGCATCATCGGGAGAGCTGGTAGCAAGCAGTAATTGAATTACGGCTTCGTTCGCGCCTCCATGCAAAGGCCCTTTGAGAGCACCGATGGCAGAGGTCACGGCCGAGTAGATGTCCGACAGCGTGGCTGCGGTCACGCGCGCGGCGAATGTGGAGGCGTTCAATTCGTGATCGGCATGCAGGATGAGCGCGAGATCGAATACACGCTCCATTACATCGTCGGGCTTCTTGCCTGTCAGCGTATAGAGAAAGTTGGCGGCATAACCCAGCTCCGGATCACCAGGTATCACTGGATCGCCGTTGCGAAGACGGTTGAAGCTGGTAACGATGGTCGAGACGGCCGCCATCAGCTTGACCGCCTTTTCCGTACTCGCGTTGATCGAATTGTCGGCAGCGAGAGGGTCATAGAGGCTCAGCATGGAAACGGCCGTTCGCAGCACGTCCATGGGCTGGCCGCCCGGGGGCACATTCTTCAGGAAAGCTGTTACGGCGTCCGGCAGCTCGCGGTTGGCGACGAGCGTCGATCTTAAGCGTGCCAGCTCACCTTCTTTGGGAAGTCTGCCGTTCCAGAGGAGATATATCACCTCTTCAAACGTGGCATTTTCGGCAAGAGTATGAATGTTATAGCCGAAATAGCTGAGAATCCCCTTGTTGCCATCGATGAAGCAGATCTTCGAGGAGGTCGCGACAACGCCCTCGAGACCCGCGGTTGCGCTCGCCATCAGGTTCGATTTCTCCCGCTTTGATTCTATATAAACCCGCATCTCGCCATGGCGAAGTTTCGCAGCCTGCTATTGTCTTTGGCGCTCTCCTGGAGCCGAGAGATAATGCGGTTTGGCGACCACCAACATATCTTCTCTTCCGGCGGCCAGCGTTACCGCGCTACCGCAGGAACTTGATCGCGAAGCGCTGATTCGAGTCTTCCGGCTGATGTATCTGTCGCGCACGCTGGATGATCGCGAAATTCTCCTCAAGCGGCAAAACAAAATCTTTTTTCAGATCAGTGGAGCGGGTCATGAAGCGGTGCAGATTGCCGCCGGCTTGGCGCTTCGGCCGGGCGAGGATTGGGTGGTTCCCTATTATCGCGATCGCGCGCTGTGCCTGACGCTCGGCATGACGGCCGAGGATATGCTGCTGCAAGCAGTGGGCGCAGCACGCGATCCCAGTTCGGGCGGCCGTCAAATGCCTTCGCACTGGTCGTCTCCAAAGCTCCGTATTCTTACGGGATCTTCGCCGACTGGGACGCAATTCCTGCAAGCCGCCGGCTGCGCTCAGGGCAAGCGCTATCAGAATCCGGATTCTGAAGAAATCACCCTCGTTTGCGGCGGCGAAGGCGCGACCAGCGAGGGCGAATTCTGGGAGTGCATGAACGCCGCGTGTCTGGAGCGTCTGCCGCTACTCGTGTTGGTGGAGGATAACGGCTATGCCATATCGGTGCCGGTGGAGCGCCAGACTGCCGGCGGCAATATCGCGCGATTGCTTGAGGGCTTTCCGAACCTGCTACGTCTCGAAATAGACGGCACAAGTTTCGTTGAATCGTTCCGTGCTTTGCAGCACGCTGTTGCCTATTGCCGCGGCGGCCACGGACCCGCTCTGGTGCACGCCGCCGTGATCAGGCCCTATTCGCACTCGCTATCGGATGACGAGCGACTCTATAAGCCGCCGGCCGAACGCGAACAAGAGGCATCGCGCGATCCGCTGCGGACTTTCCCAGAGCTTCTGGTGCGAGAAGGCATTCTCGACCGCCATGCAGTGGACCTCATTACCCGTGAAATCGATAAGGAAGTAGCGGAGATTTCTTTGCGCGTATTGCGAGACGATCCGCCGCCGCAGGGGTCCGCGCTCCAATTTCTCTATTCCGATAGGGTGGATCCTTGCTCGCGCCGCTTCGAGGCGGAGCCGCATCTGCGCGGCGAGCCCCGCACCATGGTCGATGCCATCAACCAGACAGTGGCGGAAGAGATGCGCCGCGATCCGCGAGTATTAGTGTTTGGCGAGGATGTAGCAGACTGCAGCCGCGAACAGAACCTTACCCTCGTGAAGGGCAAAGG
>JAFAMM010000361.1 GCA_019233375.1 Acidobacteriaceae bacterium | reverse complement strand
TTGCGCTGGCATGCCATCACATACGAAAAGGGTGCGTGGATTCTGCATATGCTGCACGAGCGGCTGGGCGATGAGGGCTTTCGTGCGATGCAGTTGAAGCTGCTGAATGAGTATGCGTCGAAGCCGATCACCAATGATGAGTTCCGGGTGCTGGCAGCCTCGTTCGTGCCGGCGGATCAGCCGGACCGCTCACTCATCCTTTTTTTCGACACCTGGGTCTACGGTACGGGAATTCCGTCTCTGCATTTGGGCGGTGAAGGCAAGCGTTTGGAAGTGATCGTCAGCGGTGTGGATGATAATTTCACGGTCGACGTTCCCCTTGCCTGCAAGTCATCCCTGGGCAAAGAAGCGATTAAATGGGTGCGCGTTACGTCTGGCCAGAATCCGATTGAGCTGACGCCTGGACTAACGGATTGCGCGCTGCCGTCACCCGCAAACTTTTTGTTTGTGCACTGACTTCGGACGTAAACCTGGACCGCCATTGGCTCGTTCTGTGAGTTGGATAGCTATGATAGGCGCGATGGCGGACCAACTGGAACGGGAAGTCCACGCCAGCCTGGACCTGCGGGACTTCGGCAGTTGGATGGCCTCCGAGCAGAAGCGGGTATTCCTGCTCTGCCGCCGGATGTTGCAGGATTCCGATGAGGCGGATTCCGCCACGCAGGATGTTTTTCTGAAGGCCTACCGGGCGCTCAGCAAGAAAGGGCAGGATCAGGAGCTGGATGACCCCGGCAGATGGATCACGCGCATTGCAGTGAACACCTGTCTGGATAAATTGCGCTCGAGATCATGGAAGATATGGCACCGGCGTCCCGCGGCCGCTGATGAAGAGTTTATTCTGAGCAGCACGCCGGCGGGAGAGCCTGACGCTGCGCGGCAGCTCTTTTCAAAACAAATCCAGAACAGACTGGAACGCTCTTTAAGGAAATTGTCAGACCGCCAGCGCGCGGTTTTCTCACTCCGGCACTATGATTCAATGACGCTGGAGGAGATCGGGGACGTTCTCAAGCTCGACACGGGAACGGTAAAGGCCCACCTTTTTCGGGCCTTGAACAAGCTGCGGAATGATCTACGGGACCTGTATTCAACCGGCAGCTAAATTTCTGAGGGAAATATGAATATCGATTCGGCACGTCCGGGCCACTGGACGGATGACCAGCTGATCGACTACTTGTACGGCGTGGGGCCGCAGGACGGGCATGTGGATGCGTGCGGCGAATGCCGGGTGCGGCTGGCGAAGATACAGGCGCGGCGGGACGCCTTAAACTTCGGGTCAGGTGATGAGATCGGTCACGAGTTTCTCGCCGAACAACGAAGACGTATCTATGCGCGCATGGCGCAACCGGTTCGCTGGTGGCAGGAGATGGCCGTACGGCGTTGGACATCGGCGCTGGCGACCGGCGGCTTGCTCGCTGCGGGAATGCTCTATTACGAGAGCGTACAGCGGCCGCGCCGGCCGGTAAACGAGGTTACGGATGCACAGCTTGCGCAAGAGGTCAGCAGCATGGCCCAGGATCCCGAACCTGCGCCGACCGCTCCTCTACAGGCTTTGTTCGAAGAATGATGCGATTCCTGTTCTTCGCGCTGTTATTGATTGCCGGCGGACTCCAGGCGCAGAATCACGGCGATTTCCCGTGGTGGAACAGCCCGCTACGCCAAGACTTGGGCCTGACACCGCAACAGGAGCAGCAGATCCGGCAAATCGTGCATTCCTACCGCAACCGGCTGCTTGATGCGCGGAACACTGTGGCAAAGGCTCAGGGCGATCTAGAGGATGTGCTGAATGATCCGCAGGTCAACCCGGACGAGGCGAAGCAGGTGATCGACCGTCTCGCCGCCGCAAGGGCGAATTCCACGCGCGTCTTTTTGGAAATGAGCGTTCAGTTGAGGCGCGTGCTTACCTATGATCAGTGGCGCGCTTTGATACGCCGCTGGGATGAGCAGCAAAAGCGAAAACCGCCCGATACCCAGACTCCGCCTTAGTCAAAGGTACCCTGGGACTTAGGGGCCGGGTGTGAGCGCCGCTTCGTCTGCGGGCGCTGCGCCGTAGATGACGAATTTCTGCGAGGCGAATTTGAGGCTCAAGGGCAAGCGATCAAATAACTGATCGCTATCGATGAACGAGAGATCGAATAAGGTCTTGGTTCGAACTTTATAGAGGACAAGCCCATGTAAGCGGCTGATGCCTTCCGCCAATTCGTGGACCTGGGAGGAGATCGCGGCTTCTGTGCGAGGCTGTTCGTCTGTATAACCCTTCACAACAGGCAATGCCCGAGCGGGTCTCCCTGTTACGAGATATATCTCGTGCGGCACATTAGAGTAGACAGGCGCGGCCGAAGGCAGAGTTTGCAATATAGGAATGATCTCGGCGAAATCGTTCCGCAGCTTTGCGATTGAATTTCCTTGTTCTTCGTACTGGTACAAGGAAACGACTTGTGGCAACACCCGCGCGAGACCCGCGGCAGATGGGACCAAGACCAACCCAGCCGCTGCGAGCATGCCGAAAGGCCTCCGATGTGACCAAATCCAACAGGCTATCAGCGCAATGTGTGCACAGGCGATTACTATAACGGGCGCGAGCAGGCGCTCACTCAGCGGTGTCGCTCCATCGAATAGAGAGATCGATATGAGAACGAGAATGACGTAGCTCGAGATGAAAATTGCCCCCGTTCTGAGGCCGTTCTTGATCCGAGTATCAAGCGGTAAAACGATCCCGATAGCAGCGACGAATAAGAGTGCTAAAGTTCTGAGGGGCAGCGGATACCGATAGGGAAGCAACCAACCTGAAAGGTAATCGATCCCGTCCTTGAGTTCGTTAGCACTGACCGGATGCAACGCGAGGACGCGATTGGTTGCATTTCCTGCTAAAAGTTTATTAACTGCCAGCACGGCGAGTGTGGGCGCGCCAGCAATTCCTGCGAGCATGGCCGTCAAGCGCAATTTCTTCCAAACATCGCCGTGATTCATCATCATCAATGCCAGGCACATAGCCGGCAGGAACGCGACGTATGAATAACGGAGTAACGAAGCGAGAGACAGCGCAACGGCGCATGTTATCAGCGCCCGGAAGCGACCCGTCCTCTGATAATTCGACAGGCAATACAAGCCAGTAAGCATGACAGGAATTGCCAGACCGTCCGTACCGAGCGAGTAATCGACGGAATATAAGGCCGTGGAGCTTATCAGGAGAATTATCGCGATAAGCGCGGCGCGCGGCGACCCATGCTCATTCATAAACAGATACAGAACTAAACAACAGGACGCAAACGACAGAAGATTCAACAGCATGGCAGCAGAGTAATAGCTGCCGGTTAGTAGCTTGCCCGCCGCCAACAGCAAAGGATAAAGAGGCGGGTGGTGAGTGAGCGGTAACCGAGGCTGTCCCACTTCGGTTGTCAAACCATGTCCGCTGACCAAAGAGTCCGCAGCAGACACGAATATCGCAGAGTCAGGCGTTACGCCGATCCCGTGGCGCCACTCAGCCCACAGGAGAATAAGTGACGCGACAACGACCAATGTAGCGATTAAGTGCAGGCGGGCGTACTTATAACGCTGACTGACGAGCGGCATCTACCCGAATTGTTACGCGCGCCGGCATGGTAATCAAGGGTAACGGCTACTTAGAGAGCCCAAACACCTGGGAGTAAGGGATCCAGTACGAGGCTGGAGTGGACCCGTGCCTTAGTGACGTTCAGTGCTGAACGGCCCATGCGAGCCCGTCCGGCTGGGGGCCGGCATCGATACGGCCCGTGATATTGAGCGTCTTCAGATCAATCACGGCAACATAATTTTCTCCCGTGCAGGCAACATAGGCGCGCGATCCATCCGGCTGCATCAGAATGCCGGCGGCGCCGCGATCCATCGGCAGACGCTTCACCGGCTTACGCGTTGCGGCATCAAGAATCGCGATTCCCGAGTGGCCGAGGGAGGATACGACCACGAGCTTGCCATCCGGCGTAAACTTCAGCCGGTTTGCGCCGGCAACATCCGCCTGCAAGGTTTCGGTCACCGTTTTCGACGCAAGGTCAATGATCGAGATAGTCCCATCCTGGGCGTTGGCGACCCATAGTTCTTTGTGATCCGGGGCGACGTCAAATCCCTCAGAACCTTTTCCAACGGGAACCACCGTCTCATTCCAATCGGCTGAGGGCGGTCCCATGCGGCCTGGAGGCGGGCCTGTATGTGGACCCGGCGAGCCGGGCGGCGGGGTCGCACGCCCAGCCGTTTTTTCAATGATGCTGACTGTGGCGGATGCAATGTTGCTCGTGTAGATGCGCTGCATGTCATCAGACACCCAGATCATGTGGGTGCGATTTTGTCCGGTGCCGAGAATCCAATCGACCTTCTTCGTGGAGGGGTCGTAGCGGGCGATCGCCTTTGCGCCTTCGGCTGTGAACCATGTCTTACCGCCCACAAACACCAGCCCGTGCGGGCCGCGTAACGCGCCCAAATCGATCGAGGGTAGCGGCTTCTGATCTATCAGGTCAATCAATGCGAGCGTGTTGTATGCGCCTCCGCCGTAATTGGACACATACGCGAAACGGCCATCCGTGGATGCGATGACTTCATGAGGATCTTCGCCGACAGGAGCGTTGGCGACCACCTTGAGCGTG
>JAFAMM010000315.1 GCA_019233375.1 Acidobacteriaceae bacterium | reverse complement strand
CGCTGAGATGAAGACCGGCGAAGGAAAAACGCTGGTCGCCACACTCCCGAGTTACCTGAACGCCCTCGAAGGAAAGGGCGTGCATATCGTCACGGTTAATGATTACCTCGCCCGCCGCGACTCCGAATGGATGGGGCGCATTCACCGCGCTCTTGGCCTTTCGGTCGGCGTCATCGTGCACGACCTCTACGACGACGAACGCCGGCGAGCCTACAACTCCGATATTACTTACGGAACGAACAACGAGTTCGGCTTTGACTATCTCCGCGACAACATGAAGTTCCGGCTTGAAGACTACGTCCAGCGCGATTTCAACTTCGCGATTGTGGACGAAGTCGATTCGATCCTGATCGATGAAGCGCGCACTCCGTTGATCATTGCGGGTCCGAGCGAAGAATCCACCGACAAATACTACCGTGTGAATCGCATCATTCCTTATCTGGAGCGCGGTGAGGTCATCGAAGGTAAAGAACCGGGCCAATCGTATACGACGGGTGATTTCACCGTCGACGAGAAGCACCGCACCGTGGCGCTCACCGAAGAGGGTGTTCTTAAAGTTGAAAAGCTCCTCAATACAGGTAACCTCTACGATCCGGCAAATATCGAGATGAACCATCACGTGCAGCAGGGCCTGCGCGCGCACATCCTGTATCAGCGCGACCGCGATTACGTGGTACAGGAAGGCCAGGTCATCATCGTAGATGAATTCACCGGCCGCTTGATGCCGGGGCGGCGCTGGAGCGACGGCCTTCACCAGGCCGTTGAAGCCAAGGAAGGCGTGAAGATCGAGCGCGAAACGCAAACGCTCGCCAGCATCACCTTCCAGAATTACTTCCGCATGTATAAGAAGCTGGCCGGCATGACGGGTACCGCCGACACTGAGGCCGCCGAGTTCAGCAAGATCTACAACCTGGACGTTACGGTGATTCCGACGAACAAGCCGATGATCCGGCTTGAAAATCCGGACATCGTCTATCGAACAGAGGAAGAGAAGTTCCGCAACGCAGCGAAGGAGATCAAAGAGCTCCACGAAAAAGGCCAGCCGGTACTCGTCGGAACGATCTCCGTCGAGAAATCGGAAAAGCTCTCGGGCTTATTGAAAAGGATGGGCGTGCGGCATGAAGTGTTGAACGCCAAGAACCATGAGCGTGAGGCGCACATCGTGGCGCAGGCCGGACGCAAGGGGGCGGTCACGGTTTCCACCAACATGGCCGGCCGAGGGACCGACATTTTGTTGGGCGGCAACCCCGATGTGCTGCTCGAAGACCGGTTGAAAAAGTTGGGCAAGTCTCCCGATGTGATCCCGGCCGAGGAGTTGAACGGCATTCGTGAACAGGTCAGAACCGAGATCGAATCCGAACGCAAGGATGTGATCGCACTGGGCGGCCTGCACATCTTAGGAACCGAACGGCACGAATCGCGGCGCATCGATAACCAGCTGCGCGGCCGCGCCGGACGGCAGGGCGATCCTGGCAGTTCCCGTTTCTACCTTTCGCTGCAGGACGATCTGCTGCGTATTTTCGGCGGCGAGCGCATGCAGGGGCTGATGCTGCGGCTCGGTATGGAAGAGGACGTGCCGATCGAATCTAAGCTGATCACCAGCCGTATAGCCGCCGCCCAAAAAGCCGTTGAAGCGCAGCATTTCGCCTCCCGCAAACACATTCTCGAGTACGACGACGTAATGAACAAGCAGCGGCAGGCGGTCTACAGCATGCGCCGCCAGTTGCTCGAAGGCGAGAACCAGAAAGAGCGCATCACGGAAATCGTGACCGGAATCGTCGGGGCTTTTATTGATCAGTATTGCCCCGCGAACGTTAACTACGATCAGTACGATCTTGCTGGCCTGCAGACCGCGGTACTGAATCAATTCGGCGCGAAACTCGATCTCGAAGAACTGAAAAATCTCAGCAGCCGGGAAATTGAGCAGAAAATCAATGATCTGCTCGAGGAGCGCTATGGCGAGAAGGAGCGCATGATCGGCGCCGAAAACCTCCGCCAAGCCGAACGGATCATCATGCTGAACGTGGTCGATAACCAGTGGAAAGATCACCTTCTCTCGATGGACCACCTGAAGGAAGGCATCGGGCTGCGAGGCTACGGTCAGAAAGACCCGCTGATCGAGTACAAAAAGGAATCGTTCACGATGTTCCAGGACATGATGGATCGCATCGAGGATGAGACCATCAAATTCCTCTACTTCATGCGCGTCGAGATAGGCGGGCCGCCGCCGGTTCCATATCCCGAGACGGGTCCCGGCAGCGAGGAGTACGACGGCGCGGAGCTCGAGGTGCCGGCCGAGTCGCAAGCGCAGATCGAAGCCAAGCAGCGCGAGGCGCAGCAATCGGTGATCGATTTGACTCGCAATATACAGCGCAGAAAGGATAAGGAACTCGCGGAACTGCAGCTTTCGGGCGCTCAATCGAACGGCCAGCCGCAGGCTGTAAACAAGGCGCCGAAGGTGGGCCGGAATGATTTATGCCCTTGCGGCAGCGGAAAGAAGTACAAAAAATGTCACGGCGCGGCGGCCTAGTTCTCGCCCTGCTCCTTTTCTTTTCGATCTTCGCGGCAGCCGATGAGGAGGCTCTATGGCGCGAGTATGGGCTCGAAAGCACGAATCACACGAAGCAGGGCAGATTAGAGATCACGACGTACCAAATGAAAGATCTGACGGGCGCGCTGGCCGCCTGGGAGTGGCTGCGCTCTCCCGCGGCGCGGACCTGCGATCTCGCCGCTTTCTGCACACGTGAGGGCACGCGTACCGTTGTTTCGGATTACAACTACGTCATTGTCTTTAGCGGGCCGGAGCCGACGAAAACACAACTCGCTGCCGCGCTCAATGGTTTGCCGAACAAGCATGAGACTTCGCTGCCGGCCATTCTGACGTTTGTGCCGCGGCAGGGTTTGGTGCCGGAGTCAGCCCGCTACGTACTTGGGCCCGCATCGCTCGCGACATTTGCGCCTGAACTCGTATCGAGCAAGCCCGGTTTCACGGAAGGCGCCGAAGCGCAAGTCGCCGAATACAGAGTAGGGAACAGCAATAAGCCAGTACATCTGGCGCTCTTCTACTATCCGGCGCCGGAGATGGCGCGTCTGCATAGCGCGGCATTCAGGCAGATTCCGGGAACGCGCGTGAGGCGATCGAGTGTACTCGTCGCCGTGGTTTACGGCAACCCGACGGATCAGGAAGCAGACACTCTGTTGAGCCGTGTGCAGTACGAGGCGAAGGTGACGTGGAACGATTCGCCTCCGCCGAGCCCTATCAAGCCGCTGTTTCAATTGCTGTGGAACATCATCTACCTGAGCCTGGTACTCGCGGCAATCTGCTTGTTGGCAGGACTGATGTACGCGGGTATGAGGATATATCGGAGGCGGTACGGGACGCTTGAAGCCGAGGAGGCGATGACCACTTTAGGCCTTACGCGCGACTCTTCGATGCAGGGGTAAGTTGCTTAAAGCAAAGACATTAGTGTCGTTTCTCCACAGCTTTTCAACCACCGGTTCAGAGGTTTTGCACAGCGCCACGGAAAACAAGTTTGACCGTAAATGATTTGTACGGCGGTACTTACACCTGCGTCGCCAAGGTGGGGAAAAATGCCCTTGACTTCACCCCCCGCTGGCCCTACACTCCAATCACAAACAGGTTTTGATGGTTGCGAAACCGTCGAAGCTGATTCTCCCATCAAACGTAACCTCCGGCATCGCCGGAGGCCTAGCAATAAAAAGACAATGCTCATTCGCAAGAATGAGCATTGTCTTTTGCACGCTACCCTCCATCCCGATGAGACGTCCCCCAGTTCAGCCCTCGCAAAACTCCCAGAGCTGGCGTGAGCGGCTGCGCGCGCTTCGGAACATTCCTCCTTTGCTGAGACTGGTCTGGTCGACCAGCCGCTGGCTTACGGTCACCACACTGCTGCTGAGGTGTTTAGCGGCTCTGTTTCCACTGGCCACGCTCTGGATATCGAAGCTGATCATTGACCTGGTTGTGCGCGCCATCCGGCATCAGCCTTTTGATCACCTGATGATCTGGAAACTGCTGATTCTCGAGCTTTTACTTGCGGTCGGCTCTGATACGCTTGGGCGCTTTATTTCGCTCGTTGACAGCTTGCTCGGTGACCGGTTCACAAATCACATAAGCATCAAACTTATGCAGCACGCCGACTCGCTCGATCTGGTTTCCTTTGAAGACCCGGTGTTTTACGACAAGATGGAGCGCGCGCGGCGGCAGACCACCGCGCGTTTAGGTATGCTTGCCGGACTGGCTGGCTTGGCGCAACAGTTTCTGACGCTTATCTCCATGTTGTCGGCAGTGGTTTTCTATTACCCGTGGCTCTTATTGCTGCTGTTGGCGGCGACCATTCCAGTGTTCCTGGGGGAGACCCGCTTTGCGATGCTCAATTACTCGATGCTGTATCGCTATACACCGGAACGGCGTGAGCTGGATTACCTCCGTTACCTGGGGGCGAGTAACGAGAGCGCCAAGGAGGTCAAGATCTTCGGGCTTGGCAAACATCTAGTCGAGCGTTCGAGGGACCTCTTTGCCCGTTTCTACGCCGAAAACAAGCATCTGGCGATACGCCGCGCCGTTCACGGGACGCTGCTGAATCTGGTCCCGACCGGGGCCTACTACACGGCGTACGCGTTGATCATCCTGCGGGCTCTGGCGGGGAGTCTGACTGTTGGAGATCTTACATTAATGGTTGGGGCTTTTTCACGGGCCCGGAACACCATGGAGAGCCTGGTCTCCGGGTTAGCCGGGATCTCCGAACAGGCACTGTTCATCAAAGATCTCTTCGACTTCTTCGAAACGAACCCAACCATCTCCTCTCCGCCGGACCCTCTCCCAGCACCGCGGCCCATTCGGACAGGATTCGAATTTGATCGGGTTTCGTTTGCTTATCCCGGCTCTGGCCGAAAGGTATTAGACAACATTAGCTTCCGCTTCTATCCAGAAGAAAGAATTGCGCTTGTAGGCGAGAACGGGGCCGGAAAGACGACTCTTGTGAAGCTGCTTGCACGATTGTATGACCCGACGGAAGGGCGCATTCTGCTGGAGGGCGTGGATCTGCGCGCATACGACGTCGACGAGCTGCGGCACGAAATTGGTGTGATCTTTCAGGATTACATGCGATATGACATGCTTGCTGCTGAAAACATTGGTTTTGGCAGAATTGATGAGCTTCAGAACCATGAGCGGATCGAGCTGTCCGCCGAAAAGAGTCTTGCCGCCGATGTCGTCCGCGGCTTGCCGAAAAATTATCAGCAGATGCTGGGCCGCAGATTCGAGGGCGGGGTCGATTTGTCAACGGGCCAATGGCAGAAGATCGCACTGGCGCGCGCGTATATGCGCGATGCCCAAATCCTGATCCTGGATGAACCGACGGCCAGCCTTGACGCGCGCGCGGAGTTCGAAGTGTTCCAGCGGTTTGTTGATCTGACTGCGGGCAAGATGGCTGTGCTAATCTCTCACCGGTTCTCGACCGTGCGGATGGCCGACCGGATCCTCGTTCTTGAGGACGGCCGCATCATCGAGCAGGGTACGCATCGGCAGCTCGTGTCGCTCGGCGGTAAGTACTCGGAGCTTTTCGAGTTGCAAGCTGCCGGCTATCGCTAGTCCTAGCGGAATAGGGGACTCGCGGGTCACGGCCGATTCAGAGCCGTATCTATGGAGCGGAGTCCACGCCGTGATGTCCTGCGCAATGCTCGCCGTGCCAGGTTTCGTTCTCGCGATTGCGGCTTCGGCCGCCCCGCCTCCCGTCAGTGCCGGCAGCGCGACGGAGATCACTGAGACGCGCATCTTTGGTACCGCCGCGACGGCGCGAGATCTATCGGACAACGGCGTGGACCTGCGCACCGCCGCGCCCGGGCCATCGGCTCGACGGCTTCCGCGCAGGGCAAAGGTCTTTAACTCCTCCGCTAAGCTGGATCATTGAAACGTCTCTCCTTCCCGCTCATTTTTCTCCTCTTTTCGGTTGCTTCAGATCTACCATTGCGAGCGCAAGCGCCAGGCGCTGTCGATCTGCCGCTCATGCCGCTCCCTGCCAGCGTCACGCCCGGAAGCGGCTCGCTGCTCATTGCTCCGAGCTTTTCGGTTTCTCTTGCGGGCGCTGGCGCGAGTGACCCTCGAGTAACGGCTGCTGCACAACGGTTGTTTCCGCGCTTGGCGCGTCAGACGGGTATTCCCACCCTGCCCGCGCACATTCTACCCGGCGCTCAGCAGGGAATCCTGACGATCGTCGTGGAGCAGAAAGACCACAAGCCGCCGCAACGGCTGGGCGATGATGAGAGCTATTCGCTCGAAGTGAGCTCAGGCCGGGCCCGAATCGCGAGCACGGAACCGCTGGGAGCGTTGCGCGGCATCGAGACGTTTCTGCAGCTTGTGCAACAGAATACGACGCGGCAGAACGCCAATGCCGCCGGTTCCGCCGTGCTTCCCGGATTCTCTGTTCCCGCTATCACCATTCATGATCAGCCGAGGTTCGGCTGGCGCGGGCTTTCGCTGGATGTCTCGCGGCATTTCCTGTCCAAAGACACGGTCGAGAGAACACTGGACGGCATGGCCGCGGTCAAGCTCGATGTGCTGCACTGGCACCTGTCAGATGACCAGGGTTTTCGCATCGAGAGCAAAAAATATCCGAAGCTGCAGCAGTTCGGTTCGAATGGCCTGTATTACACGCAGGCCGAGGTGCGCGAGGTTATCGCGTATGCGCGGGACCGCGGCATCCGGATCGTTCCCGAGTTCGATATGCCCGGCCATGCGACCAGTTGGCTTCCCGGCTACCCAAGGTTGGGCGTGGGCGACGGTCCTTATCAGATCGGCACCGGCTACGGCATCCTATCCGACTTGATGGACCCGACGAAAGAATCGACTTACCGCTTTCTCGACGGGTTTGTCGGCGAGATGGCAAATCTGTTCCCGGATCAGTACTTCCATATCGGCGGCGACGAGGTAGCGCCGAAGCAGTGGAACGACAGCCCCCACGTGCGCGCCTTCATGCAGAAGCATCAATTGGCAGACCCAAAAGCGCTGCAGGCATACTTCAACACGCGGCTCGAAAAGATCGTGGCACGGCACCACAAACACATGGTCGGTTGGGACGAAGTGTTGCATCCCGATTTGCCGAAGTCGGTTGTGATCCAGTCCTGGCGGGGTCAGAAATCGCTGTGGGAAGCGGCGCGGCAGGGATACCAGGGGATTCTTTCGGCCGGATATTACCTCGATCTGATGTACCCGGCCTCGTATCATTTTTCGGTGGATCCCCTGAAGGCTCCGCCGCAGCCTCCCGGCAGGCACGAGGAGGACGAAGGAGAAAATCAGCTTAGCCTCAAGCCCGGAACACCGGCCGACCTCACGCCGGAGCAGCAGAAGCTGATTTTAGGCGGCGAAGCGGCGATGTGGGAAGAGATGGCAACGGATGAAAGCCTGGATTCCAGACTCTGGCCCAGACTGGCCGTCGTCGCCGAGCGCTTCTGGTCGCCTGAATCGGATACGGATATCGCTTCGATGTACGCTCGGCTGAGGTTGACGAACCGCCGGCTGGAATGGCTCGGGTTAACGCAGCGTTCGGGTCTCGAGCTGATGCGCCAGCGTTTGGCGGGGGGTTATTCCTATCGCCCGCTCGACACAGTGGCTTTGATTCTCGAGCCGGTGAAGGGTTACACGCGGCACGCAGAACGCTACGCCACAACCACGCCGCTGAACCATCTGGTGGATTCTATTGCTCCCGAGAGCAATGTGGCGCGTGAGTTTCGCGATGCGGTGGATGCCTATCTCGCCGCTCCCAAAGATCAGCGCAACAGCACGGCTCTGCGCCAGGAACTAACCGATTGGACGCAGGCCGCGGCCAATGCGCGGCCGATCTTTCAGACGCAAACCCTGCTGGCGCCGGATTTGCCGGTGCTGGACGCGATCACCGCGCTGTGCAAGGCCGGCCAGGAGGCGCTGACGTATCTGGAATCGGGCAACCCGGCGCCGGCCGGATGGAAGCAGAGCAGCGAGGGAGCGATCAATCCGTATGTCGACAAGCGCGTGGGGGACATCCTTGTGCAGATCTCGCCGGGCGTACAGAAATTGGTCGACGCGCTTCCGTAAGTTAAACAACTTCTATAACTTATGAGTGCGAAGTTCGTTTCGCAATTTCTGATTCTTGGCCTGGCAGCCGCCTGCTTGGGGGGCGCGCAGGTTACCCGGACGCGGCCCGTGCTGCTGCATGCCGCTCGTATGCTTGATGTTGCAAACGGCCGGATCGTCACGCCCGGGGAGGTGCTGATTCAGGGCGAGCGCATCGCGGAGGCCGGGCAGAAGGTCTCGCGACCGGCGGGCGTCGAAATCGTCGATCTCGGCGATACGACTCTGATGCCGGGGCTCATCGATGCGCACGTTCACCTGTTCCTGCATCCCGGCGCGGAAGATCTGCAAACGGTGGAGGAATCGGTTCCCGAACGCACCATCACCGCGGTGCTGGCGGCGCGCGCGGATCTCATGGCGGGTTTCACGGCGGAGCGTGACATGGGAACCGAGGGCGCGGGATCGGCCGACAGCGCGGTCCGAAACGCCATCGATCAGGGACTGGTGCCCGGGCCCCGGCTGCGGGTCAGCGGCAATGCAGTTGACATTCTGGGCGGGCATGAAGACGCGATTCGGTTCAACCCGGCGCAGCACGTGCTTTCCAACGCTACATATGCGAACAGCGTGGATCAGATCATTGAAGTGATCCGCGAGCAGTTCAAAGAGGGCGCCGATTTCATCAAGATGTACGAAACAGGCCCGGACTCGCTCAAAGATGGCAAGTTCACGACTCCCTATCAATACAGCGAGGCTCAACTCGAGGCCGCGGTGCACGAAACAGCGCGCGTCGGAAAGCATGTCGCGGTACACGCGACGGGCGAGCCTGGGACGCTCTATGCAGCGCAGGCTGGAGTCGCCTCCATTGATCATGCCGATCAGCTCAGCGATGAAACCATGCGCTTGATGCGGGAGAAGCAGATCCCGGCGGTCCCGACCTTCACAATCATGGAGTACTTCGCCGAGCATGCCGGAAGTCCCGAGCGCGCGAGCTACATGCGCGGGCTGCTCGAACTAAAGCAGCGCGACTTCAAGAAGCAACTGGCGGCAGGAGTGCCGATGGCGGTGGGATCTGACGTTGGACCCTTTCCGCACGGCACGCAGGGGCGCGAACTGGTGTTGATGGTGCAGAACGGCATGACGCCCGTACAGGCGCTGCAGGCCGACCTGCTGACCGGGGCGAAGCTGCTCGGTTGGGAGGGGCAGATCGGGGAGCTAAAGGCGGGCGACCTGGCGGATGTGATCGCGGTGTCGGGCGACCCCACGCAGGACATCGCAGCCGTGCAGCGCATTTCGTTCGTTATGAAAGGCGGCGTGGTGTATAAACATTGACGGGTTTAAACCGGCAGCGAACTGAGCGCCGCCTCGATTTCAGAGCGCGTATGCAAATCGCCTTTTCGCGTTGTTACTTCGATCCCTTTTTCGTACATGGCGCGCGCCTGCTCGACGCGTCCCAGTTTTTCTAACGCCTGGCCGCCGTGGAAATAGGCCGCAGCATACGTTTCATCATGAGCCAGAAGAGTACCGAACGCATCAACTGCCTGTTCGAGTTGACCGCTGTTCGCGTACTCCATGGCAAGCCCGTAACGGGCAAAAGAATTGTTCGGATCCTGGGCGACCATCTGCTTGAGAATGTCGAGGCGGTTCGTTGCCATCTCCTCACATTCTGCCATCGCCAGGTTAACGCGTCTGTAGAGAAGCGAGTTGGGCGAATTTCGTCTCAGCCGGCGGTTCCTGGTACGCGGCGATTTGCTGGACCTCCGCCGGGGTAAACAAGCGAATACAACGATGTGCAAGGCTGTCAGCGGAGCCGGCCGGTCACGGGAATTCGAATTAATCGGGAACCAGGGCCGGTTTTTTCGGATCTCCCCCGCGGGAGCGCAAATATTCGGTTGTCAAAGAACTTAGTGAATAGACAGATCAGGCCGCGTGGTCGTGTTCGAGGGGAACGAACGAGCCGTTTTCGTGACCTTCATGCGACCGCGATCTCAAGAATGAAGGAACGAAGCCAGCTTCGGCCTCGCTCAGCCAGGTGAACTCGTTCAGGGGCTCTTCGGAGACGTCGTCGGAAGGTACAGGGTCCTCGATGGGATCCGGCTCATCTCCGGTATTCGCCGAAATTGAAGGAACGAAGCCACGGTCCTTTTGCAATTGGCGGAGGGTGGCGATGGCTTTGTACATGCTGCGCTCGGCAGCGGCCATTTTACGCGCGACTAAGGTAAGGAGACCGGCTTCAAACCAACCGTCGAAGTCTTCCGGCTGCATGCCGCGTGCTTCCATTTCGCGCATGCGGCGCAGACGCCAGAAATTTTCGGCGATTTCGTTGACCAGGATGGATTCGGTTTCGTTGCCGGGCTGGTGCTCGGAGCGCAAGCGGGCGCGCAGCTGGTCCAGTTCGGCCGGATCTTCGCCTGGCAGTACCAGATCTCTGGCGTAAAGGCCGTGCCTGAAGGAGTTGCGCTTGGAATTGTTCTTGCCTTCGAGCGAGCGCGGTCCGGTAGAGTAGGCGGCGTTGGCGCGATTGACATCAGCGCGGCACCGTTTGTGTTCCTGAAGTTCGGACATGGAAATTCGAGCGGCTTGAAAGTAGCATAGCGACGGGAGCGGCTGGATTCGCGGGAGCGAGAAGTGCGGGTCAACTGCAAGATTTGAGGCATAAAAGTATTTTTGAGCGGGCGCGTGACTCATCCGTGTGGACCAGACTTCCACCTAGCTGAGTAGAGCAGGACCATCTTTGCGGTTTTGGGGCCAAGTCGCATCTGAGCAGCTTTACGGAGATACACCATAATGGCCACGTTGAATCGCCCCTTTCGATTCGGCACCTTCGAGTTGGACGCCCGGTCCGGCGAGCTGCGAAAGCGCGGCATCAAAGTCGGAATTCCAACCGCTCAGCGATGCGGTTGAATGCGAAGGTGCGGCAGTTGGCGCTCGGGTAACTCCGTGCGCCCGGACTTCTGGGTTCTCGACCTGGCGACAAGAAAGACGAAGTTGTTGGCCCGACTCGGGCACGGGAACTCCATGAGTTCGAGTTTTGATATCACTCCCGACGGGATAACTGGTCTC
>JAFAMM010000151.1 GCA_019233375.1 Acidobacteriaceae bacterium | reverse complement strand
TCGCGGTCTGCTGCGCTTGAGCGAGACCGCCGGGCTGATTTACCGGCGTGCTTGTCCCTTCATTCTTTTGCGAATGGAGGAATAAGGCCTGGGCTCTGGCAAATGCAAACGCAGCCTGCACCGCCTTCCGGGCTGTCTGACGCACGTTGTCTTCAAGCAACGCGTTCTGAGGATAAGAAGTGTCTTGGTCAACCGAGTTTACATGGTCATACCACGCGATCGTGGCGTTGAGTTGCTGCAGCACATCCTGCCCCGTCACGTGATTGTGCGCAATGGCCTCGCCGCGCCCGCTCTGCCATGCGAGACAAGCAACGAGTAATAACCTGGTGAACAGTTTTGTTATAGGAAGTTTTTCGTGTAAGTAGTGTTTCAGTATCGAGCTCAACAAATAGATAAGACTTGTCCTTCGTCTTCGAGTTACTCGTTCGATTTGTTTACGGTTCAATGAGAATGCCCGCGATGCACGCTGACATGAAGTTTGCAAGCGTTCCAACAAACATGGCCTTCAAACCCAAACGCGCGAGGTCCGATTTTCTTCTCGGAGCAAGCGCGCCAATGCCGCCGATCTGTATCGCGATCGAGCTCAAATTCGCAAAGCCGCACAAGGCGAAGGTGGCGATTACAAATGAGCGTGGTGTGAGCGTCGAGCGGATCTTGCCCAAATCTACGAACGCAACGAATTCGTTTAAGACCATTCTCGTTCCCAGCAGATTGCCGACGGTTGCGCAGTCGTTCCAGGTAACTCCCAAGGCCCAGGCGATGGGCGCGAAGACCAGTGCCAGGATGCGTTGCATACTGGGTGGCACCCATTGAATGTAGTTATGAGCAAAACCCAAACCCCCATTGACCATCGCGATCAGCGCCAGAAATGCGATCAGCATACCGCCGATGTTCAGCGCGAGTTGCAGGCCATCCCCGGCGCCGCGCGCAGCGGCGTCAATGATATTGACTCCGGGCCTATCCACCCTGATCCGAACTGTTCCCCGCGTTTCCGGCTCTCCTGTTTCGGGAACAAACATCTTCGCGAGCATCAGGGTGGCTGGCGCCGTCATCAGCACCGCTGTCAGCAGATTGGAAATCGAGACACCCGCGATCGCGACATACGCGGCCATCACGGCCCCGGAAACGTGCGCCATGCCGCTCACCATCACGGTGAACAGCTCTGATTCCGTGAGGCCGTCCAGAAAAGGCCGGATGGTGACCGGCGCCTCGGTCTGCCCCATCACGATGCTTGCCGCCACACAGGTGGTCTCTGCGCCGCTTGTGCCCATCACGCGCTGCATGAACACTGCCATTGCCTTCACGAACACCTGCATCACACCGAGATAGTAGAGGACGGCGAATAACGAGCAGATGAAGATGACGATCGGCAAAACATCGAATGCGAAGATCACGCCGAATTGGTCGCTGCGCGCTCCGAGCGTGTTGCCAAATACGAAGGTCGATCCGGCCAGGCTATAGTTCAGCAGCGCGTTCACAAACAGGCTGATGCCATAAAACACCTTCCCGAAAGCGGTCTTCAGCACCAGGAATGCAAAAGCGAACTGCAGGGAAACGCCCCAAAGTAGTAAGCGTTTCCGTATTGCTGACCGGCGGGTCGAAAACAGATAAGCGGCGAGAACAATCGACACCAGCCCTACCAGGCCGTGTAATCTCGCCATCATGCCTCCAACCGTGAAGAGGCGGCCCGTGAACCGCCGCCCGGTTGTGTGTTTTCCTCCAACTTAGCTGACGACTTCCAGGATGAGATCCCTCTCGTCGACTGGCTGCTGGGAGATCTTGAACGCGTCTTCCACGGACTCGGCCGCCTCCTCCAGGTGCTCCTCATCGGTGTAGTAAATGCGGCACAGGATGCTGCCCGGATCGATCTTCTGGCCCACTTTCACTTCCAGAATGACGCCGACGGCCGGATCGATGCTGTCTTCTTTTGTGTTCCTGCCGGCGCCGATCAGAGACGACGCCTGTCCGATTAGTTCAGCGTCAATCGCGCTCACGTAGCCGCCGCGCGCGGTTGTTATCTCTTGCGCGCCTGTCGCGTTCGGCAACAGGTCAAAGCGATCCAGCACCTGCGGATTGCCACCCTGCGCGGCGATGACGTCTTTGAGTTTGCGGTACCCCGACCCGTCCAGCAGTCGCGACTGCGACACCTCACGCGCTTCATCAAGCGTCTTCGTGAGTTTCGCCAGAAAGATCATGCGCGCGGCAAGTTCAAGCGAGATCCGCGTCAGATCGGATGGCCCCGCATTCTGCAGAGTCTGCGAAACTTCCATCACCTCGAGCGCGTTGCCAATGGCATACCCCAGCGGCTGACTCATGTCCGTGATTAGCGCCTGCACCCGTTTATCCAGCCGCCTGCCGATGCCGACCATCATCTGCGCGAGGCGCCGCGCGTCCACTTGCTTCTTCATGAACGCACCGGAGCCGACCTTCACATCCAGCACCAGCGCATCCAGCCCCACAGCCAGCTTCTTGGACATAATCGAGCTTGCAATCAGCGGAATCGATTCGACCGTCGCTGTCGCATCTCGGAGCGCGTACAGCTTGCCGTCCGCCGGCGCTATTTCATCTGTTTGTCCGATGAAAGCGAGCTTGTGCTCCGCTAGCAAACCTTTAAATTCATCGATCGTGAGATCGGTCCTGAAGCCGGGGATCGATTCAAGCTTGTCTAGCGTGCCGCCGGTGTGTCCCAATGCACGTCCTGAGATCATTGGAACGGTAACACCCGCCGCCGCTGCGATCGGCGCCGCGATCAGGCTGGTTTTGTCGCCGACTCCACCCGTCGAGTGCTTATCGACCTTAAGCCCGGGAATCGAGGACAGATCCAAAAGAGTACCCGAATTCATCATGAGTTCGGTCATGGCGCTCACTTCACGGTCCGACATACCGGAGTAATAAACCGCCATTAGAAACGCCGACATCTGGTAATCCGGGATGTCGCCGCGTGTGTAGCTATCTACCAGATATTGGATTTCCTCGGGGGCCAGTTCTTCGCCATCGCGCTTGCGATGAATGAGGTCGACAGTACGCATTTACGAACTAAGCGTACCATTCTCAATAGTTTGAATCGGCTTAAGGGGTGTCTTGAGGGCCCGCGGCCGCCCCCGTTTTTAGCTCAGTTCACCGCCTAACAGCCCTGCCAGGTGAGCAGCCGGGACGCGCAAACCTACATAGAACGATCCAAACAGTGCATACACCGCGCTGACTTCATCGAAGCGCATCTCGTAAATCAGCTTTTTGAACACGAGCGGGTCATCGGCGAACAGATCCACCCCCCATTCCCAATCGTCCAGCCCGATCGAGCCGGTGATGATTTGCCG
>JAFAMM010000126.1 GCA_019233375.1 Acidobacteriaceae bacterium | reverse complement strand
GCTTAGGATGAGGAGTGCCATGCAGGCGCGGCGAACGGGCATGGTCTCTATACTATGTGGTTCTTTCTTCGGCTGCTCAAACGAAGTCATGCCATGCATATACCTCGAAAACGCCGGCCGGCAGAACGTACGGAACCGGCTGACCGGCATATCCATGCGGCGGCCAAAATAGAGCATCAGCAGACCTTGCAGGAGGGCGCCCATTTCAAATGCGATCTCCCAGACGTCATCCTCCCGAAAAACGCCCTTTTCCATGCCTTCCTGTATCAAATGCGTCATCACGTTTGCAGTGGGAGACTGGCCGGCCTTGAAGTCGTTCGTAAAGCAGCGCGCGCCCTGGTGCTGCCTCAAAAACATAAGTTCGAACAGCTTGGGATTCTGAAGAGCATGATCAAGGTAAATATCGAGGACTTTGTTAAGACGCTTCTCGATATCGCCGGAGAGGCGAGCAGTCGTAAGCCGAAGCGATAAGTCCTCGAATCCTGCATCCACCAAAGCGTTCAGGAGACCGGCGCGGTCTGGGAAGTGGCGATAGACCGCCATGGGTGTGATGCCTACCGAATGCGCAACACGGCGCATGGTAACTGCTTCGATGCCTTCTTGGTCCAAGAGACGCTTGGCGGCTGCGGCAATCCTCCGGGCAGTCGGGATGGCGACCATGTGTACAATGTATACCGCTTCTCTAAGGAGGTGCAAAGATCTCGCGAGTATAGGAGGCGTATTCGAGGCCCAAAGCCGGCGAGACGGAAGCGCGCGGGCGGTTGAAGGGTAGCCGGCTGTGATCCAGGCGATCCCCGCGTTGAGGAGCGAGAGCCCCGACTCCCATCATTGGACGCAGCAGCGGACGAGTAGGATCGTAACTTAGAGTGATTGAAGGAGCAAACTTGTTTGTCCGTCTCGGATCGCGCACCTTCTTCCGGTAATTCGCCAGGCACGCCTGCGACTTTCGATTTTCAGCCGGCCACGGATTCCCTTTCGCGAAGACTCGGTTTGTTCGACTCGACAATGATCGTTGCCGGATCGATGATCGGCTCGGGCATCTTCATCGTTTCGGCCGAAATGGCGCGCCAGGTAGGAAGTGCTGGATGGCTGCTTGCTTCCTGGGTTGTTACGGGAGTTTTGACGATAGCGGCAGCGCTTTCGTATGGGGAACTCGCGGCGATGATGCCGCGAGCCGGCGGACAGTACGTCTATCTGCGCGAATCGTTTTCTCCGCTTTTTGGATTTCTTTACGGCTGGACATTGTTCCTGGTGATCCAGACAGGTACGGTGGCGGCAGTGGGCATCGGGTTTGCCCGCTATCTTGGAATGTTATGGCCCGCGATCAGCGAAAGCCGCTATATTGTCAGTCCAATTCACGTTTTTCCGAATTACGCGATCTCGCTTTCGACTGCGCAATTACTGGGAATAGCAGTGATTCTGCTCCTGACGTGGACAAACGCGCGTGGGATTGACTACGGCAAGACGATCCAGAACTTCTTCACGTGCGCGAAGATTGGCGCCCTATTCGCTGTTATCGGGATCGGGCTCTTTGCCGGTCGGAACGCGGGAGCCGTTCGAACTAACTTTGCTCATCCGTTTACCGTCCAAGGCGCGATCGCGAATGCTTCGGGAATCCCGTTCGGGACGGCCTTCGGGCTGATAATCGCGCTATGCCTGGCGCAGACGGGATCACTGTTCGCCGCCGACGCGTGGAATAACATTACCTTCACGGCAGGCGAAGTCAAAAATGCGCGCCGCAACGTGCCGCTTTCGCTCGCCCTCGGGACGATTCTCGTGATCGGGCTCTACGTGATGGCGAACGTCGCGTATCTCGTGACGCTTCCGCTGGAGAGCATGCAACACGCGCCGGCAGATCGCGTCGCGGGAGCAATGCTGCAGTCGGTTTTTCCGTCGATCGGCGCGCAGTTGATCGCAATTGCCATCATGATCTCCGGTTTCGGATGTATCAACGGCATGTTGCTTTCCGGAGCGCGTGCATATTTCGCAATGGCCCGGGACGGCTTGTTCTTCACGAGAGCGGCGAAACTAAACCGGGCGCACGTGCCGGGCGCAGCGCTGTTCTTACAGGCGGCATGGACCGTTTTTTTAGTCTTGATACGCACCTATAACCCTGTAAACGGCGTCTTTGGAAATCTCTTCTCCGATCTGCTGAATTACGTCGTTTCAGCCGCACTGATTTTTTATATACTCACGCTCGCGGGGCTTTTCGCGCTTCGGAAGAAGCAGCCCGATGCTGAAAGGCCCTACCGCGCGATCGGCTATCCGGTAGTGCCACTGCTTTATATTTTGGGCGCGGGCCTGATCGTCGTTATATTGTTTGTTTTCCAGCCCGCTACCTCACTGCCCGGACTCGGCATCGTGCTGCTCGGCGTGCCGGCATATCTGCTATGGAGGCGTGCCGCGGTTCAAGAGAAGCCGTCGAAATGAGAGAAATAAGCAAGGTGCTGGTGATTGCCGCGGCACTCACAACAACGATGAGTCCGAGCGCTCGATTGCCACACAAAGCCTCAGCCACAGCGGACCTGGAGTTCGTTCATGGCCACATTCTTACCGTGGATGGCGCGGACAGAGTGGTGCAAGCCGTTGCTGTGGCCGCGGGAAAGATCTTATTCGCCGGGACAGACGCCGAGGTTTTGGCTCTCGCAGGCAAAGGAACTCGAGTGATTGATCTGCACGGCAGGACGGTCACCCCGGGTCTGATCGATACGCATTGTCATTTCCGCGAATTGGGCACGCTATACGAAGTGAACCTCAGCGATTCCAGCTTGAAGAGTGTGGCCGACATTCTTAGCAGATTAAAGGCGAAGATTGCCGCTTCAAGGCCGGGCGACTGGGTAGTGGGAAGCGGATGGGATGAGGGCAAACTGGCCGAAAGGCGGTATGTGTATGCGAGCGATCTGGATGCGGTATCTCCGAACAACCCCGTTTGGCTGACGCACACGACCGGGCATTACGGCGTAGCAAACAGCGCGGCGTTGCGGCTCGCGGGAATTACGCGCGGGACGAAAGACCCGCCGGGCGGAACCATTGATCGGGATGCGACGGGTCAGCCCAACGGGAGTGTTGAAAGAGGGGCCGGCGATCATGTTGGTGGCGAAGCTCATTCCGCCTTACACGCGCGAGCAGAAGCGGGCCGCGATCCTCAAGATCATTCATGACTTCAATCAGGAGGGCATGACCGCAGTGAAGAACCCCGGCATTGAAGAGGGCGAGTGGGATCTCTACCGCGAACTGCTTGAGCGCGATGAACTAACGGTGCGAATCTTTGCACTTTGGCCGGGCGGAAGAACGGTGGAATCAGCACAGGGGGTGATTCACGAGTTATCGGCTCTGCCCCGCCCTCCGGCTTCGCTTGGCGATGGCAGGCTGCTGGCGGGCGGAGTCAAGCTGTTTATGGACGGTAGCGGCGGGGCCCGAACCGCCTGGATGTATCAGGAGTGGAACAAAGAACGCATTGGCATCGATAGTGGCAATTACGGCTATCCGAACATCGATCCCCAGGTGTATCGCCAGATGGTGCGGCTGATTCACGATGCGGACTTACACGTCAGCACCCACGCTATCGGCGACCGAGCCATCGATTGGGTGGTGGATACCTACGCAACGGTGCTTGAAGAGACGCCTACGAAGGGCTTGCGGCACGGAATTATTCATTGCAATACTCCAACCGACCATGCAATGGATGTGATGGCGCGGCTCCAGTCGGAATACGATGCCGCATATCCGGAAGCACAGGCGGAGTTCATGTGGTGGATCGGAGACAATTACGCCGGCAACCTGGGCCCGCAGCGTTCGTTACGCTTGATTCCGCTGCATACCTTCGAAAACAGGAAAATTCGCTGGACGGGAGGTTCAGACTACTACGTCACGCCGTTCCCGGCCCGCTACGGCATCTGGGCTTCTATTGCGCGAACCACGTTAAAGGGTACGTATGGCGCTCAGCCTTTTGGTACGGCAGAGGCCGTCGATGTTCATGCGGCGCTTCGATCCTACACGTCCCGGGCTGCGCGGCAGCTATTTCTGGAGAATCGTATCGGTTCGATCGAGCCGGGGAAAGAAGCGGATCTGGCTGTGTGGGATCGCGATCTCTATTCCATTCCAGTCAACGACATTCCCAACCTGAAATGTGAGATGACGCTGTTTCGTGGACACGTAGTCTATGACGCAAGTCACACAGTAGTTCATACCGCGGCAGACCGCTGATAAACGCAACGCGGTCTCGATTTCGTGCCACTCAGCTCCCAGTAGAGGCTGATCCGACAACGCAGCAGGCCGTTTTCGGGAACTTGCGCCGATTCCCTGCGTCTACAGTGAGAACCATGCTGCTTTTCGCACCGACGACGGAGATGCGATAAAAACAAGTGCCCCGGAAGCGGATTTTCAGACCAAGCGCATCTTTTTGGGAAGCGGCCCGCATCGCGATCGACTCGCTCACCAAAAGCAAACTCCGGAGTTTTCTGACCCTACTGGGCATCATACTCGCCACCAGTACCCTGATTGCGGTTACTTCATTTGTGCATGGGATGAACCTGTATATCGCGACGAAGCTCTCCGATATGGGCTCCACCGGTTTTCGCGTCATGCGTATCGTGTTCATCGGCAACTGGGATCCCAAGAAGTATCTCGAGATGCAACGGCGCAATCCCCAGATCAAACCGGCAGAGTATGAATACATCCGCGAACACGCGCAGCTCATCGGCGAGATCGGCCTGGAAACGGATAAGAACGTTACCGTCGCCTATGCGGGCAAAACGATGCAATCGGTGGACCTCGAAGGGATCACGGAGAACATCCCGTCGCTCAGCGACATCGAAGCGGGTAGAGGACGTACGATCTCGCCTGAGGAGGTGCGCCGGCGGGCCCCAGTCGCTTTCATCGGCAATGACGTCAGCGAGCAGTTTTTTCCAGGAGCCGATCCGATAGGCAAGACAATCCGGGTGGACGGCGTGTCTTATGAGGTCATCGGCGTGGCAAAAGCGAAAGGCAGCGTCTTCGGGCAGTCGCAAGACAAATTTGTCATGGTTCCCGTATATTCCTATTTCAAGACCTACGGGGTTAGCCTCAAAGATGATGTGGCGCTCTTCGCAAAGGCCAAGGACCAGCAGCATCTGGATGAAGCCGAGGACGAAGTGCGCATGCTGCTGCGCGCGTATCGCCACTTAAGGCCGGGCGAAGACGATACCTTCAGCATTTTTGGATCAGACACGTTATCGCAAGCCTGGACGAATCTGACAGGCTCTATCGCGGGAATGGCATTTGCTGTGGTATCGGTTTTTCTCGTGGTGGGAGGGATCGTAATCATGAATATCATGTTGGCCGTGGTGACGGAGCGCACGCATGAGATCGGCATCCGCAAGGCGGTCGGGGCTCGGCGCCAGGACATCCTCAACCAGTTTCTGGTGGAATCCGCAGTCTTGGCGATCATAGGCGGGCTGATCGGCGTCATTCTTTCGTACGGATTGACAGTGGTGGTCCGGAACACCACACCGTTGCCCATGGAGATGCCACCCGTCGCGGTGGGGCTAGGAGTCGGCCTCTCGGCGATCGTCGGACTCTTCTTCGGCATCTATCCGGCGCGAGAAGCGGCGAAGCTAGATCCGATTGTTGCGCTGCATACGGAATAAACGATGAATCTATTCGTGTCGTTCCGCAACAATATGATGCTCGCGTTTGACACGATCCGTGCGCACAAGCTGCGGAGCCTGCTCACCATGCTCGGCGTGATTATCGGCACGGGCACGATTATCGGAGTGGGTTCCATCCTGACCGGTTTCGACGGAGCGGTGACGAATGTCTTCAAGAGCTTCGGCCCGAATGCAATTATTGTTTCGCGCGAGCGCGCATTCAGAACGACCGATCTGACGGCGGAAGAACGGGCTCGCAGGCAGCTTACGTATGAGAACGTAGAGGCCATTCGGAAAGAGTGCCAGGCGTGCGCGCGGGTCTCAGCGTTGCTGTGGCCCAACCACGGGCCGATCGTCACGAAATACAAGGGGAATGCCGTTTACCAGAGTCAGGTGCGCGGTGTGGAGGAGTCGTACGCGCAGACAGGGCAGATCGATATGAACGAGGGCCGGTTTTTCACCAGCTTCGAAGACCGGCATCGGGCACCCGTTGCCGTGATCGGGGCAGACATCCAGAAAGGCTTATTCGGGTCAGAGAATGCGATAGGCAAGTGGATCAACGTGGACGGCGAGCAGTTTCAGGTCATCGGCACCTTGCACCGGCCGACCGCAACCTTCTTTGACAGCTCAGATAATCGCGTTTTCCTGCCTTTTTTTGCGATGAAGAAGGTATACCCGAACTCCCAGGAGATGGCTATGATCGTGACCTCGAACGATGGTATGCTGCCGGCCGCTATTGATGAGATCCGCACGATTCTGCGTATAGCTCGTCACGTCCCTCCAGCAAAGCCCGAGGATTTCGCAATCTCAACAGCGGATCAGATGGTTGAGCAGTTCCGTCAGATCACGGCAATGACGTTTCTGGTCATGATTGTTCTGAGTTCGATCGGACTCCTCGTAGGCGGCATCGGCGTGATGAACATCATGCTGGTTTCGGTCACGGAAAGGACGCGCGAGATCGGCGTGCGCAAGGCCATCGGCGCGAAACGGCTCGACATCATTTTTCAATTTCTGCTCGAAGCGTCCGTTTTAACCGGATTGGGCGGCCTTGCGGGCCTGGTATTCGGCTGGCTTATCGCGATGGGCAGCAAGCTGATCTTTACGTCTCTTCCGATTTCGATGCCAGCGTGGGCTGCGATTGCGGGAATTGTTGTTTCTATTGGTGTCGGACTGTTTTTTGGTATTTGGCCCGCGAATAAAGCGGCGAAGCTGGATCCAGTTCAGGCGTTGCGATACGAGTAAGACACCGTGCCGAGCGGCCTGACAACGGCCTATGAGAATGGGCGGGGAATGGGCATAAGCTACGAGGCGCCGGTTGCGCATAGAGGTCGAGCTACTCTGGCGCCGATAAGCCCGCGTACGAGTATGGCCCGGATGCGGATTGAGGCACAACGTACTGTGGCGTCGGCTAAGTCGCCAACATCTAGAATCGATACATGGAACTGAGAGTCAACGGACATCCTGTCACAGTTCATGCGGAGCCGGACCGTCTACTCCTGTTTGTTCTCCGCAATGATCTTGACCTCACCGGAACGAAGTACGGCTGTGGCGAGGGGCAGTGTGGCGCTTGCACGGTTCTGTTGGATGGCTCGCCGGTACGCTCCTGTCAGATCAAGATCGGCGCTGTGGCTGGCAAGAAGGTTACAACCATTGAGGGGGTGTGCCGCGGAGATGAACTGCATCCCCTTCAGAAGGCGTTCATCGAATGCGATGCCATGCAGTGCGGTTATTGCACTCCGGGCATGATCATCAGCGGCATTGCTTTGCTGGAGAAAACCGCTAAGCCATCAAACGCTCAAATCAAAGAGGCGCTGCAGGGAAATATCTGTCGTTGCGGCACCTACAACCGGATCGTTGCCGCCGTTAACCTGGCCGCCACCCATGGTGAGAAGAACCATGCTTAGCCGGCGTTCCTTCCTCGAATCGCTCGGCGGCGGGCTGCTCGTCTTATGGACCCTTGATGAACAGCTGAATGGTCAGGAATCTGGCGGCTCTCACCGGCACGGGGATGACGAGAGGCTTCCGCAGGATGTGGCCGCCTGGCTACACCTCAGCCGTGAAGGTGTTGTGACCGTATTCACCGGAAAAGCGGAAGTTGGTCAAAACATCCGCACGTCGCTGACGCAAGCGGTAGCCGACGAGTTGCGTGTTCAGCCGGCAGCAGTACGGCTCGTGATGGGAGATACCGCGCGTACCCCGTGGGATATGGGAACGTTCGGAAGCCGTACTACTCCCCAAATGGCGCCCCAGCTGCGAAAAATGGCTGTTATGATGCGCGAGCAACTCATCATAGTTGCCGCACAAGATTGGCACATCCCTCCATCTTCGGTGGCTGTTCGGAATGGAAGCATTGTCGATTTGAAATCAGGGCGAGAGAAAACGTACGGCTCGCTGGCGTCGACCGTCGATTGGACAAAGATCGTTGGTACCGACGGCAAACTGAGCGCGGCGTCCGACTGGCAGTGCGCCGGTAAGAGCTTGCCCAAGATCAATGCCAGCGATTTTGTGACGGGCAAGCACAAGTTCAGTTCGGATATGAGGCGCCCGAACATGTTGTACGGACGTGTGCTACGACCGGCGGCGTTCAATGCAAAGCTCGCGACCATCGATACCTCGGCTGCGGAGAGAATGGCCGGTGTAACCGTCGTGCGTGACGCAGATTTCGTAGGGGTAGCGGCCGAGAATGAGTGGGCCGCGGATCAGGCGCTGCGGCGTATTACCGCGAAATGGGACGAACGGAAGCAGATCTCGAGCAACGAACTGTTTTCCTTTCTGAAAGCGAACCCGGAAGAAGCCACGGAACGAAGCAACGATCGTCCGCCTGCCGCTGGTGGAAAAGAGATGGCAAGCACGTACACGGTGGCTTATATCGCGCATGTACCGCTGGAGCCGAGAGCCGCCGTAGCTGAATGGGACGCGGACTCCTTAACGGTCTGGACAGGAACGCAACGCCCGTTCGGAGTCAGAAGTGACCTGGCACAAGCTTTCCATCTCCCAGAAAATCGCATTCGCGTCATTGTGCCTGATACCGGGTCCGCTTATGGTGGGAAACACACAGGCGAATGCGCTATGGAAGCGGCGCGGCTGGCCAAAGGCGCTGGTAGACCGGTGAAGGTCGTCTGGTCGCGGGAGGAGGAGTTCACCTGGGCCTACTTCCGGCCCGCTGGCGTGATTGAGGTCGAAAGCGTGGTCGCGGACGATGGAACGATCCAGTCCTGGAAGTTCGATAACTACAATTCGGGCCCATCTGGCCTGGATAGCCCGTATAAGTTATCATGGACGTCCACCCGTTTTCACGAAACGCGGTATCCGCTGCGCCAAGGCTCGTATCGCGGTTTGGCGGCCACGGCGAATCACTTCGCGCGCGAATCTCACATCGACGAAATCGCCGCCGCTCTCGGAATGGATCCGCTTGCGTTCCGTTTGAAGAACTTGAAGGAAGATCGTGTGCGCGCCGTGCTAGAAGCTGCGGCGAACAAGTTCGAATGGAGCAGTAGCAAGCGAGCACGCGGCCACGGATACGGATTAGCGTGCGGCATGGAGAAAGGCAGCTTTTTTGCCTGCGCGGCGGAGGTCTCCGTTTCACCAGAACGGAAGGTCCGAGTTGAGCGTGTCGTCGAGGCGTTTGAGTGCGGCGCCATCGTCAACCCGGAACATCTTCAAAACCAGGTGGAGGGCGCGATTCTCATGGGCCTCGGGGGCGCGCTCTCAGAAGCGATTCGCTTCGCCGATGGGCGTATTCTCAATGCGCGGCTCTCTGAGTACCCGGTGCCGCGATTCAGCGACGCGCCGGCAATTGAGTGCGTGCTGCTAGATCGCAAGGATTTACCCTCAGCAGGCGCGGGCGAGACGCCGATTATGGGTGTCGCGCCCGCAATTGCTAACGCGCTTTTTCAGGCGACGGGCGTTCGTGTCCGGTCGATGCCGATAGCCCCCGCGTTCGGAAGCAGCAACGTCTAAAATACCCTGTTTTCACTTAGACTTCGCGGTAATTAAGAAGCACCAGTCCGATCAAAACAAAACACGCCGGCCAGACCCATGCGAAAACACGCGTGCGTTCCGCTGGTAATCGTATTTCTAGCCAGCGCGACCACCCAGCCAGGACCGCAAGAATGGCGAGTGGAAGATGACTAAGTTCAATCAGGAACTCCTGCTTCACGTTCGTCAAGGAATGCGAATGCGTCAGCAAAAGGGCACCTCCAACGGCGCATACGAGCGGGAACACCAAGCCGGCTCGCCTGCCCGAGATATGTCCCGTTTGTACCGCCCATTCGAAGGCGGCGAACAAGACAAGGAGAAGCACGAAAATGCGATGCTGAGCGACCTCGGCTATCGTGAAGCTTTCCCAGAACCCACGCGGTCCCAGAGGCCAGTTTTCAGGGTCGGAGCGCACCAAGAGAAAGGCTGCGAGTGCAAGGAAAATGAGGGGCCAATTACGAGCCCACCTGAACCGGCGCGAGGCAAGTCCGAGCAATCCGATAGCGAGCACAATGAGGCCGGCCCAATGATGGTTGTATTCGGACCATGCAATGTCACCCGGAGTATCCGGCAGAAGGCGTTGACTGCCGGGAACGAAAGAGCCCGGCTGTCTGGGGTCATCCGACCTCAGAGGAGTTGGCGGCGAAAGCTGGTTAAGCGGCGGAGTTTCAAAAACAGGAGGCTTGGGGCGGATCCGCTGCACGATCTCCGGCGCGGTGACGCGGTCGATTTTGACGTCAATGGCAGGAGGAGCGGAGGTGAGCGCAGCGGCGGCAAGGACGACTGTGAAGCCGATGCCGATTTCAGCTTCCGCGAACCGGCGCAGCGGAAGCATGTTGGCGCCCGCCCCGGAACGGACTGCGCGTACGATTTGAAAGTTCAAAGAGCCGAACGAGAGAATCGCCAAGGTGAGAATGATTTTGCCGATCACCATCGCTCCGTAGGTGGTTCCCAGCGCCGGAACGGAACCGATGTAGAGCAGTGACAGGCCGATACCGGCCGCGAATAACACCGCGACACAAAAGATCGCAAGGCGTGAGAAACGGTTCGTCACAATGACTGCTTGCGGTGTTTCCATATGCCTGAGCGCGACCAGAAGATACGGCATAGCGCCGATCCAGGCGGCAGTGGCGATTTGATGGGCAAGTGTCAAGCCCGCGGCAAGCGCGCGATCGTGCAATCGTCCGAAGGCATGGCTTGTCATCACCGAACCGGCGAGAATGGCTCCCGCGGCAACCGGAAAAACGAAGCGGCCGGCACTGGTGCCGGATGCGCCCGCAATAGCGACTCCGCCGCCCATGATGAACAGTCCTGCCACGAAGTATCCCGCACCCACCAAATCCAGCCAGGTAAGGCTTGTAGAACTCATAAGAATCGCTGAGTTCGCCGCTATGTAACCGGCTTGCGATAACACCAGGAGCACGCAACTGGCGATGAGAAACCGGCTGATCTTGTGTGTGAGCACTCCACGCGAGACGAGCAACAGAAAAACCACGCCGCCAAGCGTGAGTGCTTCAGCCGATAAGGTAAGCCCTCTTAAGAGAACTGATAGAAAGCTGAACAGATCGAGAAATTGCGCCACAGCCTGTGCCGTTGCCGGTTACTGAACCTTGAAGCCGATTTCGCCGCGGGTGATGTGCCCGTCACTCGCGAGAACCTGCCAGTGTATTAAATAAGAACCTTGCGACAGTCCCTTCGCCTCGGAGACCAGCATATCGGGTGAATCTTGGCTGCTGATTGTGAGTTCGCGTTGCGTGCCGTCAGGATACACAAGTAAGAGCTTCGATCGCTTCAAATCAATCCGCGAATTAAAACGAAGGCGGATCGGGGTGTCAGGCCCTTTCACAATTGAGTTTACGGTTGGTACACAGGAGAGCAGGATAGCATGCGCGACGACGGGAACACTGGTCAGACAAAAAATAAGCGCAGCTGCCAAACTTCGAATCATGTTCATATACAGTTCAAATGCGCAACTTCCAAGAAAGGCCCGGAATACTCGTTGTACCGCTCACTTTCGATGATATCAACCCGCTGGTAGTTGCGGAAAAGAAACACTTTTATCGCTAAACGTATGACATCGAGTAAGATATGAACTCACGCCGGTGAGGTACTCGGGCGAATGAGTGATTCTGTAACCGCGCGACAGCCCATTAATGTAATCCTTACTCCGTTTTCGCGTTTCGCGCGCATGGAGGCGGCGGGCGGCATTTTGCTTCTTGCGGCGACATTAGGCGCGCTCATATGGGCGAACTCGCCATGGGAGAGCGGCTATCACGCGATCTGGGAACAATCTTTTACCGCTGGCTTTGGCCGGATGCTCCTCTCGGGTACGCGTCACGACTGGATTGATGATGGCTTGATGTC
>JAFAMM010000006.1 GCA_019233375.1 Acidobacteriaceae bacterium | reverse complement strand
CCGCGATCAACAATGCCAGGGTCGCCGGTTCCATCAGGCTGCGCCGCAGGTTGTCTACAATCTTCCACCGCGAAACCAGCGAAATCGGATTCGGCACCAGCCGCCTGCTCTCATCCGGCACCTTGTTGAAGATCCAGCGCACAATCTGCCAGTCGCCGCGCAGCCAGCGGTGTCGCCGCCTGTTGTACGCGCTGTAGTGCGATGGGTAGTCATCGATAACTTCGATGTCCGATGCCAGCCCCGCGCGCGCATAGGCCCCTTCGATCAGATCGTGGCTCAACAGCGCGTTTCGCGGGAACCGCCGCTCCAGCACCTGCCGCAGCGCATCTACGTCGTAAATGCCCTTCCCGGTAAAGATGCCTTCGCCGTACAAGTCCTGGTACACATCGGAAACGGCCCGTGAATAGATGTCGAACCCTGTTTGCCCTGAGTAGATACTCGCCAGGCGCGACACAGATGCCGATTGAACACTAATTCCCACCCGCGGCTGCAGAATGCCGTAACCCCGTGTCACGATATTCAGCTCCGGATCGATCACCGGCCGGTTCAGCGGGTGCGCCATCGCCCCAATCAGCTTCTGCGCCGAACCGCGCGGCAACTGCGTGTCCGAGTCGAGAGTCAGTACATACTGTATCGACGGCAGCCGCGACATGTCGCCGGCTTTCACTGGAAACGGATCATACGCCTTGCGCAGCAGTTGATTCAAGTCGAGCAGCTTGCCGCGTTTGCGCTCCCATCCCATGTACGCACCCTCTCGCGGGTTGTAAACGCGGTGGCGATGGAATAAATAAAAGCCGCCATACGGCTCTCCTGCATACTTCGCATTCAGCTCTTGAATCAGCCGGATTGCCAGGTCCACGCGACGGTCTTGTTCCGCGGGAGGCTCTGCCGTGTCGGGCAGGTCCGTCAATAGCGCATAAAAGATGTTCGGATCACGATTCACCAGGTAACGGATCTCGATGTCGTCCACTAGTTGCCGGATCTGTTTTTCAGTGATCAGCAGCGTGGGTACGGCCACCATGGTCGCGCAGGACTCGTCCACCGCCTTTGAAAAATCGAGCTTCGGCAGCGCGTGCGGCGTCAGGATCGAAGTCACCATGTAATTCATCAACTCGACGGCTGCCTGCGCCGCCGGCAGAATCAGGAGCAGCGCGCCGACGAATAGGGCGAACCCGCCGTTCGTCCTGACCTTGCTCATGATCAACGCGACAACCGTAATGAGCGTCACGGCCTCAATGCCGATGATGTAGATCTCATCCGGGAACCGGCACAGCAGCTTTTGTATGGATTTCCCGAATCCGGGGTGGTAGCCCGCCTCGCGCAGAAACTCATCGCTTCCCAGGTCGTCGATGATGTAATAACCGACATGCCGGAGCCGGTCCCGCATAGTGTCCGGCGTGTCCCAGTCGATCACCGCCTCCTGCGCCATTCGTAGCGCCAGGCGTGCAAGCTGCATCTCATTCAGATCCGTGTAAACCGCAAGCTTCGAAAGGCGCAGCCGGTACATCTCTCGGCTCTCATAGTCCATTCGCGGATAGACGCCCGACGGATCCTGTAGCAGCGTGCGATGGAGAACGGATAACCCTTCCAGCGTCAGACGCCAATCCACCTCTCCGATAAATCGCAGGCTCGTGACAATGCGATCGATGCCAAACGGCGGCGCGCTCGCACCCGTTTCTTTAAACGCTGCCAGCGCCGCATTCCCACGCTCGGCGAGCACCTCCAGCAGGCACAGCTTAAGCGCCGTCAGCAAGCCGCTCAGTTCGACTAGCCGCAACGGCTCTACTTCCTGCACAGATTCCACGAAGTGCGCAAATGCGGCTTGCGTGAGCTTGTACCGCGCCGCCTTCAGCAGCGCTCTCGCGAGTACAATACAGCGCGGGATCGCCTCTTCTGTCGGCGTGCGCACCAGCGGTAATGCTGAAAGGGAGCGCAGTGAATCGCGAATGGCGCCGAGATCCGTTCGGATCAGGCGCAGATTGTCGTACAGCCACTTGAGATCATCCGTCGGCTCGTCGGATTTCAGCCTGTAGAGGTCCCGCTCCAGGTTGAACAGCCGCTCCGTTTCCAGGTAGAAGATCTGGCGGGGCCGCCGCGAACGGCGTCTGCCGGGCAGCCAGCCACATGAACGTGCCGCCTGCGTCGCCTGCTCGTGGATCTCCGCCTGTTCGCCGGCGTCCGGCTGCGAGCGCTCCAATGGCGCAACGCCGGTGTCCATTTGTCGCGAAGGCTCGGCCATTCTGGATGTTCCTATCTATAGCTCGATGCCTGTAATTCGAACATCTCCGAGTACCGCCCGTTCAGTGCGATGAGGCTATTGTGACTGCCCTCTTCCGCTATCGCCCCATCTTCCAGAACGATGATCCGTTCCGCCATTCGCACCGTTGAAAACCGGTGAGAGATGAATAGCGCCATTTTGCCTTCCGTCAGCTCGTTGAAGCGCTCAAATACTTCATACTCCGCGCGGGCGTCGAGCGCCGCTGTCGGCTCGTCCAGAATCAGGACCTGCGCATCGCGAAGGTAGGCCCGCGCCAGCGCCAGTTTCTGCCATTCGCCGCCCGACAGGTCAACGCCACCTTCAAACCGGCGTCCTAACATCTGATCGTATCGCCGCGGCAGTCGCTCGATTACGCCGTCCGCAAGGCTCTTCTCCGCTGCCGCTTCAATCTTGCCGAGATCATTCAGGTACTCAATGCGCCCCACCGCGATATTCGCGCGAGCCGTCATCTCGTAGCGCATAAAATCCTGGAAGATCACGCCGATCTCTCTCGATAGATCGTCAATGTCGTACTCCCGCAGGTCCACGCCATCCAGCAGAACACGCCCGCCGGTCGGATCGTAGAGGCGCGTCATCAGCTTGACAATGGTTGTTTTTCCTTGCCCGTTCTGCCCGATTAGCGCAATACGCTCGCCGGACTCCAACCGGAAGTTCAGATGATTGAGCACCAGCCGCTCTGTGCCGGGGTACGTAAAGGAAACGTTCTGGAACTCGTAGCCGCGCATGATCGGGCGCGGCGCGGGCAGCGCATTCGGTTTTGACATCACGGTTGGCCTCATTTCGAAAAATGCCAGCAGATCCGTCAGAAAGAGTGCCTGATCCGCGATACTCGATAGCGTCGAAAAGATCTGCGAAATGTTGTTCGAGGCATTGATGATCGATTGCGTCAGGAACGAAAGCGTCCCGATCGTGAACGTGCCGATTGCAGTTTCGTAAATCACCCAAACGTAGGCGCCATAGTATCCGCCGGTACTGAACATGGAGAGTAAAGACACCGCCCACAGCCGCCGCCGGAACAGCCTGAGGTTCTCATCGAAGATCTGGTTTGACAGCATCGTGAACCGGCCCGTGAAGAAATCCGCCAGGCCGAAAAGCTTCAGCTCTTTCGCAGCCTCTTTACTGCCTCCTACCTGGCGCAGATAGTCGAGTTCGCGCTTGATGGGGGTCTGCCTGAAATTCTTCGCATAATTCAGGAACGCAAAATGGCTTTCGCCGAGAAACGCCGGTATTAAGCACACCACCAGCAGCAGCAGTAGCCAAGGGGAGAAGAAGAGGATGGCCGCCGAAAGCGATGCCGTTGTCAGAACCTGTTGGAAAAGCCGCCCGATCGATTGGATCATCCCCAGCCGGTCCGTCGCCTGCACTCGCGCGCGCTCCAAACGGTCGTAGTAGACCGGGTCTTCATACGACTGCAAATCCAGTTGCGAGGCGTGCCGCATCACCTCGATGCTCACGTGCCGTGTGTACCGGTCCGCCAGCACCGAGTCGTAGTAATCAATCAGCCGCCCCGCAATATTGCCCGTGATCGCGAGCGCAAATTCGATGGCTGCTAGCCACCACAAGTGCGTTTCAACGTCCGCGAATGTCGTCTTGTGCTGAACGATTGCCGTGATCACGTCAATAATCAGCTTGCTGACGTACGCCGTACTTACCGGGATGAGCGACGCCACCACCCGGAAGAACAAACCCAATGCCACCACGTGGCGCCCCGAATGCCACACGATGCTCAGCACCGGCGGCACGTTCTTCAAAGCCTCCAGGCGGTCCCGCCAGGCAGAGAAGGTACTTTGTTCGGGTTGTTGCGTCACGCTGGTCCGTGGAAAATAATCGAAGAGGCTGGTGAGGCTTCTAACGGACCCCGGCATCCGAGCCGGGTATCAAGGGTCTCATGGTAGATTCATTTCTTGCTTCTAGTGTTACTTACAGCTTCCGATGCTAAAGCTTGGCTCGATTCGTTTCCGCGCTAAATGCGTCCGTCATCCGAAATTCAATCCCGCTCGCGATGGGCTCGCTGCCATCAAGGGCGGCTGTCCGAAGTGCCATCTTCTTCTCGACATTTTTCAGACGCATGCTCGCCTGGTTGCTCTGATGCGGCAGGCTGTTCCTCCTAAAGAGAGCCTGGCCAAGCCCGCCGCCAACACATCCCAACTCGTTCTATTCCGCGACCTCGAACCGGAAGCATTGCTTCCCCCTGCGCCTGCCTTCAACCACGCCGAGGCGGCGCGCTAGTCAGCCGGCGCTTCTGATTTTTGTTTCCGATACTCGCCGATGTGGTCATACACTTCGTGGGGGAACTCAAAACTCTTATACAAATTGCACGAATCCGGATCGTTCGGGTTCGGGCAGATCGGAAAACCCTGCCGCTGCATCCATTCGAGCACGCGCTCCCTCCGCGGTGGATTGTAATTTCGTTGTTCTACTTGCTGAATCAAAATGCGCGCTTTACTCTCGTCGCAATCGCTGTCCTTTGTTAGCCACTCCACGACTTCGTCGTCATTCAGAAAGTGGCGCGCCGCCATGATGAACACCAGCCGTCCGTAATGCCCGATGTCCTGGCCCTTGCTGAGCGCCTCCATGAGGTGTTTCATCATCTCGTCTTTTTCCAGTTCGTCTGTTTTCGGCATGTTCGTTCCCGTTCCGTTGACGGGCTGCCGCGGCTGCCTGTTACGTCTTTTCTTCGCCTTCTAGCGCCAACCAACGTGCCTGACAGCGAGCGGGACCAGAAAAGGGACGTCCTCGGCGCGCGCCCTCGCCTGCGGGAAACATCCCATGTAGCGGCTAACTCACCTGCGCTGGTCCACTGAGCAGCATGTGCGAACGAGGACTCTCGCCGGACGACGGCTCCAGGGTTCAGACCATCACCGCCGAAAGCTGGATCCACCTTCTTGAGCAGCTTTATGAAGGTGCCTGGAATGCCTCTATCAGCCGCTTCCGCTCGCCGTTTGTTTTCCGCGGGTCCGAAACCTGTGACGCGGGCCTTACCACCGGGCTCGCGAAGCTCGCCGCTGGAGCCGCCCAGCCGCACAGCATAGAGGGTCACCTGCTGCGGAATTTTCAGAAATACGCCACCATCGAAGTCTCGCTCGGTGACTCCTGCTGGCGCTGGTTGCCTGTTGCTCAGCACCACGGTCTTCCAACGCGCCTGCTCGATTGGACGTTCTCACCACTCGTCGCCCTGCACTTCGTGGTAGAAGACCCCGATCTGTTTCATACGGACGGATGTCTCTGGTGCTTCGATCACGCCCGGTCCAATGAGCTTCTTCCCCAGAAACTCCGCGCCGTTGCTGCGCGCGAAGGCGCGGATGTGTTCACGGCGGCTATGCTCGAATCCGTTGCGCCCGCGCTTAGCGACTTCGACCGGCTTTCGAACGAACCCTTCGTCCTGTTCCTTGAGCCGCCTTCGCTCGAAACCCGCATCGTCAATCAGTTCGCGCTGTTCTCAGTTATCTCGAGCCCGGCGGTACAACTCTCCGATTGGTTGCGCTCGCATCCTGATCTCGCCCGGCGAATCGTCGTACCGGCCAACGTCAAACCCGAAATCAGAGACAAGCTCGACCAGACTGGAATTACCGAGCGCCTGCTCTATCCCGGTCTCGATGGTGTCGCGCGTTGGCTGGCCCGCTATTACCGTCCGGCTCCACGCGCAGATTCACAACCGGCTTAGCCGAACGACTCATCTGCCGACGGCCCATACATCCCGGGTATCGCGATCCCATTCAGCCGCAGATACATGCCGAGCTGCGCCCGATGATGCACCATGTGATTCAATACCCACTTGCGCATCACCTCCTCGCGCGGGCTGTCAACAATGGTCTGCCCGGCCCACTCCATTTTCCAGTGCCGCTCCATGTCGCTCTCGTTCGCCTTTGCCACCATGGCTCGCGCTTCGGCCAGCTCCTGATCGAATTTCGCAAGCATGTCCGCGCGCGTCTTGCCCTTCCACTCGTGCTGCGCTTTTTCACCGTCCTCCGGCGTCATCGACATCGAGTCCTGCTTGAACGTCTCGCGGCACCATTCCGGGAAGGTTGTGATGTGCCACGCCAGGCGGCCCAGCTCCATCGATTTTTCATGCGGTTTCCATGTCAGCTTGTCATCCGGTACGCGTTCCAGCATTGCCCGCGTACCCGCAAATTCTTCGTCGAATTCACGCAACATCTCGTTTCCCTTGCTCATCTGCTGCTGTTCCTCCGCCGCCCAGAATACACGAGAAAACGCCGTTCCGCCATTCCTCACTTGCCCGCAACCGGAACCCGCGCATATAATCGCAACGCAATACAATGGTCGGCTTCACCCCTATGGAGATCAGTCACACAGAGATCGCGCCCGATACGGTCGTCATCAGCATTTCCGGGAAAGTGATGATGGGACCGCAAAGCGAGGAAATTACAAACCTTGTGGGCAGCCTGCTGCATCAGGCGAAGCGAAATATCGTGTTTGACCTTTCCGGAATCACCAATATCGATAGCACCGGTATCGGCCGTTTCATCTCCAGTTACAACCAGATTGCAGCGGTGTCCGGCCAGATGCGTATGGCTGCCGCGCCCACCTTCCTCGCCCGGGCCTTTCATGTCTGCCGCCTCGACACCATCTTCCGCTTCTACCCGAGCGTCGAAGAGGCCTGCCAAGGACGGTGATTCATGCCCGACGTAAGCAGAATTTTGATTGTTGATGATGATCCCGATATCCATCGTCTTCTTGCGGCCGCTCTCCAGAACGAGAGCTACGTGATAGAAGATCGGTACGACGGTATCGAAGCTCTCGCTCTTTTACAGAACCAGCCGTTTGATCTCGTCATCACCGATGTGCGCATGCCGGGCATGGATGGCCTTGAGTTGCTGCGCCGCATTCATGAGGTTCGTCCGGCCGCCAAGGTGCTGGTCATGACCGCCGAAAGCACGCCCGCAACTGTCATCCGCTCTCTCCGCGACCAGGCTTTGGGGTATCTCAGCAAGCCTTTTTCGCTCGATGCCGTCGCCCAAGCCGTGGCCTGTGCCGTTACCGCCCCTCCCGCGCAAGGCGATATCGAAGTGTTGTCCGCCATTCCGCAATGGATCGCCCTCCGGCTGCGTTGCAAACTCGACGTGCCGGACCGCCTTATCCCCTTTCTGCGCGAACTCGTGACCGAACTGCCCGCTCAGGAACGCGAAGATGTCGGCGCCGCATTCCGCGAGCTCCTCATGAACGCCATCGAACACGGAGGCGGTAGCGATCCTGATAAGACCGTTCGTGTCGATTACATTCGAACCGCCCGCGCGATGGTTTACAAAATTCTGGATCCGGGCCTCGGCTTCTCATTCGATGACCTGCCCCACGCCGCCATCTCGAATCAGCCTGATGCTCCTTGCCAGCACTTTGAAATTCGCAACAAGCTCGGCATGCGTCCTGGCGGTTTCGGCATTCTGCTGACCCGCAGTCTTGCCGACGAGCTCATATACAACGAAAAAGGCAACGAGGTGCTTCTCATCAAGCACGTCAAGCCCGCTTAACATTGCGTTCGGTTCGGAGGCACTCGCACCTTGAACGCTCCGCAGCGTGGGCTTGCGTTCGATCTCGAAGGCCTCGCTAGCAGCCGGTTCCATGTACCGCCGGCGCGATGTTCAAAATTGCGTGATTGCGGATTGTCAATGACAATCCTGCACCCGATCTGTGCAAACGGCGCAAAGAAGTGCTATTCAACCGCCGTTAGATGGCGGTTTATTCTTGTGCCGTAATCTGCTGGTCCGCATCTCGCCAGGCGCTGATCTTCAGCCGCCGGCAGATCCAGCACAGATGTTCCGGGTTCGGACCGGGTGACGGAGGGCTCACTGTCCCGCAAACCGCGCAGCGTTCCCCGCGCGCAGGCCGTTCGCTGTCTACCGACTTCTTGGCCAATTCCAAAATCTCCGGTGAGATGATTGGCTCGGCTGCCGGCTTCTTTTTCATTGCTGTCTTCACTATAAAACAAGACGGAGATTGACTTGGAATAGCTTCAAAACATCGTATTTTAAGGTTTGTCGGCTCGTTTGCCCGGACCCGCCGCCATCCGCTGCGGCAACATCACCCGCTACCATGATGGAGTCTGAATGACAGATGTTGCATTTCTATTTCCCGGCCAGGGCTCCCAGTTCGCCGGGATGGGGAAGCTCCTCGCCGGGCAGTTCGCCGAAGCGCGCCTCGCCTTTGAGGAGGCCGATGACGCACTCGCGTTCCCTCTGTCGCGCCTCTGCTTTGAAGGCCCGAATGACGAGCTGAAGCGGACCGAAAATACCCAGCCCGCGCTTCTTGCCGCTTCTGTCGCGGCTCTCCGCGTCCTCGAAAACAGAGGCGTGTCACCGGCAATCGTCGCTGGCCACAGCCTGGGTGAGTACTCGGCCCTGGTCGCCGCGCGTTCCCTCGCCTTTGCGGACGCTCTCCGCCTGGTGCGCAACCGCGGCCGCTACATGCAACAGGCTGTCCCCGAGGGAGTGGGTGCTATGGCCGCCCTGCTCAAACTCCCGCCCGGCAAACTCGACGATGTGTTGCTCGCTGCCGCGCAGGGCGAGGTGGTCACGGCGGCAAACCTGAACTCTCCCGATCAGATCGTCATCGCGGGTCACGCCCCCGCCGTCGAGCGCGCCATGCAGATGGCCAAATCCGCCGGCGCGAAACGGGCGGTCCTCCTGCCCGTCAGCGCCCCCTTCCACTGTCCACTGATGGTCCCGGCCCAACAGCAGCTGCTGCCGGAGCTTACGGCTACTGAGTTCCGTGATCTCAACGTTCCTCTCATCAACAACTGGCAGGCTCGCATCATTCGGTCAGGCACAGATGCGCGCGAAGGACTCTATCGGCAGATTCCCAACCCCGTTCGCTGGATCGAAACCGTCCGCCAACTCAAACTCGCTGGCGTGACCCGTTTTCTCGAGGTTGGCCCAGGCTCGGTCCTACTGGGACTCGCGCGCCAGATCGATCCCGCCCTGGTAGGACATAAATTCGGTGAGCCGTCCGACATTTCTGGGCTGGAGGCTTTTGTAAGCTGATGAATAGCGAAATTCCAAGATGGAAATCTACTACTTTGTTTGAAACCATCTAGCCTCTTAGACATACTTAGAGATCAACGGAGCTTTCTATTGCGGTTTCTTTTGACTGTCGTCTTGCTGTCGTCCACGGCGGCCCTCGCCCAACAGCCCACGGCGGACCAGGCGCCGCCCCCCGTTTCCACAGGCACGCCCGCTGATGTGGATAGTCCAAGCGCCGGAAGCAGTCTTGCCAGCCAGTTTCTCGGCCACAACTTTGTCAACTTCTATGCCTTTGTGAACGCCATGCACGACGGCAGCGTGCCTGTTATCGGCGGCTCGAGCAATGGCTCCTGGGGATTCAACGTTGGCGGTGGCGTCGACCTCGATCACCGCTTTGAAACCGCTATTGTTACGCTGACTTACCGCGGCAATTACACCGATTACGGCAACAACTCCTACGGCGGCGGAACCAATCAGAACCTGGCGTTTACGTTCAGCAAGCGCCTGAATCAGCGCTGGAGCACTGCCTTGTTTACAAATGGGGGTATCTACCTGTACGGCGCTCCGTACTATAACCCGAATGTGCCGGCCGCAAACCCATTCAGCTCCGAAAACCGTTATCTCTCGAGCGGCATCGTCATGTCGTACCAACAGACACGGCGCCTCAGTTACTCCGTTAGCGGGAACTTCTTCCTCAACCGTTACAACTACCCGTATGCCATTGGCTCCACTGGAGGCATCGGCGCCTTATCCGCCAATTACCGCCTGAATCACCGCACGACTCTCAGCGGCACCTTTTCTCATTCGGCCTTCTACTTCCAGCAGAATGCAGGCAGCTCGAAGGTTGAAAGCATATTTGCCTCCGCCACTTATAGATTCAACCAGCGCACCACGTTAAGCGTCTCCGGCGGTGCTGCGTATGCCAATTCGCAAGGCGAGACGCTAATTCCGGTGCAGGGCTTTATCAATGGGCAACCGGCCCTAGCGGTTATCCGCGTTCCCTACAACGAGACCGGTTGGATTCCGGCGTTCCACGGCAGCCTGTCTCACGGCTGGCGCAAGTTCCAATTCACAGTCGCGGCCGGCCAAACCGTTACTCCTGGCAATGGTTACTATCTCACGTCCCGTAACCTGTTCCTCAACGGCACTATCTCGCGCAGCTGGCATCGCTCGAACGTGAGTGCGGGCGGCGGTTACTATCATCTTGTCAGCCTTGCAAACTCGGTCGCAGCCGCATCCAAATCGGGATCAATTGATTCGGGCAGCCTTACCGTGTCCTATGGATACGTCATCAACCGTTACTTCGGTTTCCACGCCGGGTACTCGTATTTCAAAAACGGGAGCTTCGGCTCTTACAATACCTATGCCGATAACCGCATCACCTTCGGCCTGACCTTCAGCAGTAAGGGCATCCCGCTGACCCTTTTCTGATTGGCAGCAGACGTGCACCTCCCGTGCGGCGCAGCACCAGAGCCCCGCCGGTTCCATTCAACCGCGCCCGATTCTGCCCTGGACATTTCGCATCCGCCCCGGCCGCAGGCCCTTGCGCACTTCCCACGCCACGAATGCTGGTTGCCCTCAGGGCTTCACTTGTACTTAGCCTCGTCTAGAACCGTGACCACTCCCGAATCCAATGCATAATCCGCAGCCACAACTGTCACCTGCTCCTTTTGGATAAGGTCCCGCAAAAACGGATCTGATTCGCGGATCTCGCGCGCAACTCGACGCGCGTTCGCCAGCACGCAGTTGTGAACTTTGTCACCAGGAACATCTCTCGTCTCGTGTACCGAGGGCTGAATCTCGGCGAGTAAATCCTTAAGATGGCCTGATTCGTGTGCGCCCTCTACGGCCGCCGTAATCGCGCCGCACTTCTCGTGCCCGAGAACCAGAATCAGTTTTATGTGGAGATGCTCCACCGCGTATTCGATGCTGGCCAAATCATCGCCGCCGGCTACATTCCCCGCCACGCGGATGACGAACAGATCCCCCAAACCTTGATCAAAGATCAGCTCCGGTGGGACTCGCGAATCGGCACAGCTCAAAATCACGGCAAATGGGTGCTGTCCGCTTTCGAGTTCTTTGCGGCGAGCCCGGGTCTCGTCGGGATGCTGTTCGTTGTCACTCGCGTACCGTTTGTTCCCCTCCATCAGCCTTGCGAGTGCCTGATCCGAGGAAATCGTGCTGCCGCGGTTCTGACACCAGGCCGCGGCGGCGGCAAGTATCAGAGTAAAAATGCGGCAACGCTTACTCCGGTTGAAAGCTGACATGCGAATCAAGCCACGGCTCCGCCGTCTCACACAACTTCCTTTACTCGTGAAAGCGGCTCTTCTGCTGCCGCGCTTTCTCCACCCACCTGCTCCCTCACAAGCCGGGTCTGAATGCGCTCGCGGTGAGATTCGAGCAATGTCGTCGCATCGAAGCGCCCGAAAAGGTCCATCATGAAAGCGATCAGACCGGTCCACCCCGTCTGATGGCTCGCCCCGAGCCCAGCTCCGTTGTCGCCGTGGAAATACTCGTAGAACAGGATAAGGTCGCGCCAGTGCCCGTCTTCCTGAAACTTCTTCGTTCCTCCGTACACCGGGCGCCGGCCGCTTGCATCTCGTAAGAATGCGTTCGCAAGCCGCGTCCGGATCTCCTTCGCCACTTCGAACAGCGTCATGTAACGGCCCGAACCGGTCGGGCACTGAACCTTGAACTCTTCCCCGTAAAAAGCATAAAGGTTCATCAGGCCTCGGATGATCAGCGCGTTCACAGGCATCCACACAGGACCGCGCCAGTTGGAGTTGCCTCCGAACATACCGGTATTCGATTCGGCTGGCAGGTACTGGACTCTATACTCCTGATGTCCGACGAAAAACGAGAACGGATGATCCAGGTGATAGCGCGAGAGCGAACGAATTCCATACGGTCCCAAAAACTCATTCTCGTCGAGCAAATAACCCAGCATTCGTTCCAGCTTCTTCTTGTTAACAAGCGAAAGCAGCCGCCGTCCCTTATAACCCGTGTAGCCCTCCTCTGTCGGAGCAATATGTGCTATCAGTTGCGGATGCCGTTTCTTAAACAGCTCGAGCAGCTCCGTCAGTCTCGGATGTCGCGTTGCTTGGTCTGCCTCAAACACCGTAGCTGCGCACAGCGGCAGCAGACCCACCATTGACCGCACCTTCAGTCGCATGGCCTGGCAGTTCGGCAGCCGCAACACGTCGTAGAAGAAGCCGTCCTCCTCGTCCCAAATGTTGTCCTGGCGCTGACCCACCCGGTCCATGGCGTAGGCGATCCAGGCAAAATGCTGCACGAACTTAAAGGCGACATCCTCGTACATAGGGTCGTAGTCGCACAAGATCAGGGCCATTTCGAGCATGCACTGGCAATAAAACGCCATCCATGCCGTCCCGTCCGCCTGCTCCAGTGAACCCCCGGTCGGGAGCGGCGCGCTGCGATCAAAGACCCCAATGTTGTCCAAACCCAAGAAGCCGCCCGCGAACACGTTTCGCCCGTTGGGGTCCTTTCGGTTGACCCACCAGTTGAAGTTCAGCATCAATCCCTGGAACGATCGTTCAAGAAAACGAAGATCAGCACGGCCGAGTCCGCGCTCCATTTTGAAGAGAAAAAGCGTTGCCCACGCGTGTACCGGCGGGTTCACGTCGCTGAAGTTCCACTCATACGCGGGTATCTGCCCATTAGGATGGAAGTATAGGCTGCGCAGCATGAGCAAAAGCTGCTCCTTGGCGAAGTCGAAATCCACCAGCGAGAGCGGTAGCGTGTGAAACGCCAAATCCCAGGCGGCATACCACGGGTATTCCCACTTGTCAGGCATGGAAATCACTTCGGCATTCAGCATGTGAAACCATTCCGTGTTCCGCACCTGGTGCCCATTTGCCTCAAGTAGTGGATGACTCTTGTGCTCGATCAGCCAGCGGTCCAGGTCGAAGTAATAAAATTGTTTGCTCCATAGCATTCCCGCCAGCGCCTGGCGGTGAACGCGCCGCTCATCTGCGCTCAGCGAGTGGGGTGTGATGCGCTCATAGAATTCGTCTGCGTCACCGATCCGCTGATCAAAGATTTTGTCGAAATCGCTGAACGCATCCCGGTCATTCGCAGCTTTGAGGCGCAGGCGCACCGCCTTGCTGCCGTGTCCAGGTACTTCAAGCGTGTACTCAGCTGCGGCCTTGGTCCCTACCCGGCCCGGATTCACTGCGCCACTCTCTCCCGCGATGACATAGCGATGGAACGCATCCTTAACGTAGGGCGAAGCATTTGGCTGCGCCCAGAGGCGTTGCGCGTTCGATTCGTTTTCGGTAAACAGCAGCTCGGGGCCGCCCTCGCAGTACAGCCGGTACTCGCCCAATTCAGCATGCGACGCCTTGATTACGCCCGGCCCGTCCGCGCGCAATGAAGGCTTTTCGACGTCGGGCTCCCACGACCACGTGTTCCGGAACCAAACGGTCGGCAGCAAACGAATGTGCGCCCCCTCCGGCCCACGGTTGTGAATCGTGATGCGGATCAGGATGTCTTCCGGACCTTCCTTCGCGTACTCTACGAAAACATCGAAATAACGATCCTCATTGAACGCGCCCGTATCCAACAGTTCATATTCAAACTCCTCCCGCGACCGGCGCCGGTTCGTTTCCACCAGATCACGATAGGGAAACTCGCGTTGCGGGTATTTATACAAATACTTCATGTAGGAGTGCGTCGGAGTGCTGTCGACATAGAAGTAGTACTCCTTCACGTCTTCGCCATGATTGCCTTCGTTGTTCGTCAGCCCGAACAGGCGTTCTTTTAAAATCGGATCCCGGCCGTTCCAAAGGGCCAAAGCAAAACACAGCCGCTGCTTATCGTCGCTGATCCCCGCAATGCCATCTTCGCCCCAGCGGTAAGCCCGGGAGCGCGACTGATCATGGGAAAAATAGTCCCATGCGTTTCCGTCCTCGCTGTAGTCTTCGCGAACCGTGCCCCACTGTCTCTCGGAAAGATAGGGTCCCCATTTTTTCCATGGAATTCCCTCCTCGCGGGCGTCGTTCAACCGCTTCTGTTCTGTTACGTCAACTATGTCTTTGGTGGACACAGATCTCTCCTCCGTGCATCCGAGTAAAGATGTCGAGGGCAACCGTCCCGATTCACTCTTTTTAACGTGGCTGCCGCCGTTCGCTCGCTGGCTTTTTCTTCCGCCGTATGGAATGCTTTCCCATCAGACGTGCTCAGATAAGTCACCTGTGAGGGAAGATCTATCCGGTTTATCGCTGCTGAGGCGCTGAAGTAGTAGGTTCGTCAACCCCGTCAGCCGATAGACGCCGCGTAGATGTATAATTGCCCGTTACAGGGGAACGACGCGCGAGAGGTATGTCCGTTGATTCCAATCAGCCGCCAGACTCTACCACGATTTCCGGCGGGAAGCTCAGGCTCGGCAGAGAGCTAAGTGAGTACTGTGCACGGATGCGGCTCAAATTCCATTTCATGCGAGGCAGAAGCTGCGGCGTCTGATCGTAAATTTGCATCATAGATAGTTGATATGCGCGGCGAATGGATGTACCGATTAAGAAGCGCGTCTTCACCGGGGATCCCTGCGTTAAATCTAATCTCACTCCTGTTTGCGGCTGCCACAGTTTGTTTCGCCCAAGTGGACGTGCCCGCATCTTCGCCCCACACGATTGGCGCGTTACCGGCTGAATCCGAGGAGCAACGCCGGGAAGAACAGCTGAAGAAACAGGAGAAACAGCGGGTTTTCGGCATCCTGCCGGAGTTCAACGTTTCAAGAATCCCCGATGCAGTTCCTCTGAAGCCGAAGCAGAAGTTCGGATTGGCGTTCAAGACTCTTACCGATCCGGGTACGTTCCTTTTCGGAGGGGTCGTTTCGGGAATTGCACAGGCTCAGAACAGTTTCCCTGGATACGGGCAAGGGGCAGAGGGATATGCAAAGCGATTCGGCGCAACTTATTTAGATAGCTTCGACGGTGCAATGATCGGCAATGCGATGCTCCCCTCCCTCCTGCACCAGGACCCTCGTTACTTCCGAAAGGGTAAAGGTAATTTCGCAAGCCGGTTCGGGTACGCCGTGCTTTCAACATTCCGCTGCAAAAGTGACAGTAGGAATTGGCAGCCGAATTACTCAAATATCTTAGGCAATTTTGCTGCCGGCGCTGTTTCGAATCTGTATTATCCGGCCAGCCAACGAGGCTTTGTGTCTACTTATCAGCGCGCGATTGTGGTGTCCGCGCAAGGGGCGATCGGAGCCTCCATCTCGGAGTTCTGGCCCGACATCGCTCAGCGTTTACGAAGAAGCAAGCATTAAGCCCGCAAACGGTCGCGATCCTGTTGCCCCTGATTTTGCATAGTTTGACAACCACAACTCGATATGTGAACCGATCGGCTGGGATACATTCGATACGGTGATGAGGTTTCGAAACTGGCCGGTCTTTTGCCTGATTCTAGCCGGTACTCCTGTCGTCTGGTGTTCTTCGTCGGCCGTGGTTCGTTCGGGTTCAGGTAGTTGTCCTGAAATTCGCACCTCGAGCGCTGACTTTGAGATTTCGCCGTTAGGCAACGTCCGGGCCCGCTTGCTTTCCTCCGGTAATCCCGCCACGCTCGACGAGCCCGGTCCGCTGGGCGGCACGGCATTGACCGTAGATGGACGAGTGCTTCAAAACTTCCAGCTTGACTGCGCTCACGCGCGAACTGGCGATGCCTCGGGAAAGCTCGGAGCCGCCGGCAAGCGAATCACTCTTACCGGAAACAGCGCCGGTGCTCCGGCTCTGGAAGAAACGATTGCCTTCGAAGCCTATGACGATTTTCCGAGTGTGCTGCTCGAGAGTGTTGCCTTCAGGAACACTGGTTCAGTCGACATCGTGCTCAACACCCCCATCGTCGAAAGACGGCGTTTGAACGCGGCCCAAGGCACGCCAGGAGTGCGTCCTTACGAGATGTGGTCTTTCCAGGGCGCGAGCGAAGAATGGGGCAAGGACGATGTCGTGCGGCTCAGTGCTCATTTTTCGCGGCCCAACCCCATCCAGCAATTGACGTTCAGCCCGCGCGGGGCGGGCGGCGCTGGGGGTGGGCTTCCGGTTGTCGCGTTTTGGACAGCTCGCGTGGGCGAGGCGATCGGCCAGCTCGACAGGACACCCTTCGTGCTCACGATG
>JAFAMM010000450.1 GCA_019233375.1 Acidobacteriaceae bacterium | reverse complement strand
AGCGGCTACCTTTCACCGCGGATTGCAGCGTATGGAGGGAACTGTGCTGGGCGGCGTAGTGGCCGCGCTTTTAGCTGCATTGATTCGCTCTCCGCTTGAACTCGCTGCGGTGCTGTTTCCACTTGTAACTATGACATTAGCGACGCTGCCGCTGCACTATGGCGCGTACGGCTTCTTCCTGACGCCTGTTTTCGTGCTTCTCTCGATCACGCACTTCGGCGACTGGCAACTAGCGGGCATACGCATCGTGGATACGCTGATTGGTTCATCTCTTGGCCTGCTGGGCTCGGTCGTCCTATGGCCGAATTGGGAACGCCGGCGATTCACTTCTGTGATGGCTGAATGCTTGCAGGTTAATTGCAGATATCTGCTGGTTATAGAACGTCTCCAGACGCATCCTGGAGCCGTCACTCCGGCGGATTGGGTCGCAGCCCGGCGCGAAGCAGGATTAGCGAACAATCGGGCCGACGAATCGCTCTCGCGTCTGCTTTCAGAACCCGGTTGGAGCAAAGTGCGTAGGGAAGCGGCTATGGCCTTCGTGACCTATATGCGCCGCGTCGCTCAGTACGGGACGGCGCTTGCGACCGGGGCTGGGTCGAATAAAGAGACCGTGGCTCAAGCAAGAGAACTGGGCGAAGTAGCGCGCGGTTTACTGAGTCTTGTAGAACAGATAAAGAGCGGCTCTGTCATCGCGGAGACCCCAGCCCCAAGCGATGAGCTTTCAAGGGTTGAGACCCAGAGTGTGATCCTGCACCGATTGGCGGCCAGGATCGTTTCGGGCCACTAGCAAGGGTGTTTACTTGTTCTGTCCGTAGCACCGGCACTCCCTGCCGACGTAATTCTGTATTCGGGCGCCAACTCGTGTCGAAATTTCGGCACTTGTCCAAATGAGTAATCTGTAAACCGACATCCTGAGAGTCATAACTGATGGTGTGAGAAATGCATCACCGACAAATAGCAACATGCGCAGCACCCAAGATGGGTGTTCAATAGAGCACAGCATAACAGACCGATCCTCAACCAAGTAGGAGTGATTGGTCTTGGCAGACAGGCAGGTCTGTGCAACTGCTCCCGGCGGACAGCCTTCGCAAAGCCCAAAAATCGCAGTTGAATGGAGAGCGATGTGCAATAACCGGGTCGAGAGCTAAGTTGCGACTTCAGAGGCACCCCAGCCTTAGCAACAAGCTCTACAAACATTCAAAGAGGATTGATATTTGATGGCTGCTATCCAAACCGTCCCGACCAGTCGAGGAATCGAGCTGTTGCGTAATCCATTACAGAATAAATCGACAGCGTTCACAGAAGAGGAACGCGAACAGCTCGGGCTTACTGGCCTGCTTCCAGCCGGAGTCGATACAGAAGAGACTCAAGTGCACAGGGTATTACAGCAGATTGGCGACAAGCCGACGGATCTTGAGCGCTACATTTATCTGATCGGATTAGCCGATACCGACGAGACACTCTTCTACAAGGTTGTGATGTCCGATCCGGCTCGATTTCTGCCGATTCTTTACGATCCGACCGTGGGCGAAGCCTGCCTGAAGTTCGGTCACATCCTGCGCCGGCCGCGGGGCATGTACCTAACGCTCAAACACAAAGGCAGAATCCGCGGTGTCCTCAAGAATTGGCCGATAAAAGACGTGCGGGTCATCTGTGTCACTTCAGGCGAACGAATTCTGGGCTTAGGCGATCTTGGCGCCAATGGGATGGGCATTCCCATTGGCAAACTCCAGCTTTACACCGCATGCGCGGCTGTCCCGCCGAGACAACTGCTACCCATGCACCTTGACTTCGGCACGAACAACCGCCAATTCCTGAATGACCCGTTGTATTTGGGGTTACGCCAGCCACGTGTCTCCACCGCGGAGCGCGACGAGTTAGTTGACGAATTCGTCACCGCAGTCCAGGAAGTGTTCCCGGGTTGCTGCATCCACTTCGAGGACTGGGCAGGTGTGGATGCTGAGCGCCTGCTGATGCGATACCGGGATCGCGTGTGCTGCTACAACGACGACATCCAAGGGACTGCGGCCGTGGCCCTCGCTGGAATTTTGAGCGCACTTCGGATAAAGGGCGGAAAGCTCAGCGACCAACGGATATTGTTTCTGGGGGCCGGATCAGCCGGCATTGGCATCGCAGACCTGATCGCATCCGCAATGACCCTCGAAGGCCTGTCACTCGATCAGGCGCGGGCGCGTATTTCACACTTTGATATGAATGGATTGATCGAGCCCAGCCGCAAAGACCTGTTCGATTTCCAACGTCCGTACGCGCATCCGCACGCTCCATCGCATGACTTTGTTGCGGTGATTGAGGACCTAAAGCCGACAGCGATCATAGGCGTGAGCACCAAGGGCAAGACTTTCACGCAGAAGGTAATAGCGACCATGTCCCGGCTCAATGATCGACCGATCATTTTTGCCTATTCGAACCCGACGGAACATGCGGAATGCACGGCTGAGGAAGCGTATAAGTGGTCTGAGGGGCGAGCGCTGTATGCCGCCGGCGTGCAATTCCCGCCAGTTCGCTATAACGGCAAAACACTCATCCC
>JAFAMM010000297.1 GCA_019233375.1 Acidobacteriaceae bacterium | reverse complement strand
TGGAGGACGCCGGTATGGTTCGGCTGCTCTACGAAGCCTCGCGCGCCGGCGTCCAGATTGATCTCATCGTGCGTGGCGTCTGCTGCCTGCGCCCAAGTCTCCCCGGCATCAGTGAAAGCATCCGTGTTCGCAGCATCATCGGCCGTTTCCTGGAACACAGCCGGATTTACTACTTCCATAATGGCGGCGACGAACTCATCTATGTCGGCAGCGCCGATCTCATGCCGCGCAACTTGAATCGACGGGTTGAAATCCTGTTCCCCATCGAAACGCCGCGTCTGGTACGCCGTCTGCGTGATCGCATACTCGCCAAATACCTCGAAGATGAGGCCTGCACAAGAGTCATGGAGTCCGACGGTACGTATGTTCGCCTGAGGCCGGAACCGGGAATGGAGATGTTCAACAGCCAGACCTGGTTTATGAATAACGAGCCCTGACCGGTCCGGGATCCCGGCGGTATCGGTGCGCGGTTCGCACATTTTCGCGCACCCCGTTCTGCGGCGCTGTTGCGTCTACTCTAGTGGGAGGAGTGAAACATTCTTCCTAGGAGATTCATCCCGGCGTGGCTTCTGCTTATGCTCGCCGTGCCGGTCGCCGCTCTTTGGTTGAAAGCGGATCTGTTGCCCGGGGCCGGGCTGGCCGTCACCCTCAAGCTGTTCGTTGTTGTCGCTCTGCTTGGAGCCTCCGCGCTGCTGTGCTTCCACGCGCTCACCCGCCGGTGGTTGCAATCCGCGGCTCGGCTCCAGCACTTTGCGTCCGCTCTGCCCGCCATGGAAACAGATATTGCGGAAGAAGGCCCGCCGGAAATCCAAGGTCTGGCGCGCGCCATGAAGGCCATGGCTGAGCGCGTTCGTCATGTCGTGGAGCGCGCGAACGTCGAGCTCTCGCGCCGAGAAACAATTCTGGCCTGCATGGCGGAGGGCGTGCTCGCCGTCGACACGAATCTCAAAGTCATCTTTTGCAACGAAGCCTTCGCCCAGGCCTTCAGCACCCGCACTCCTGTCATGGAGGGCCGCAGCTTATATGAGATCGTCAGGGAGCCGCAGTTGCGCGATATTCTCCAGCGCGTTGTAAAAACGGGTACCCAGGAGAAAGACCGCTTCCAGTTGCCGAGCGCCGCCGGACGCTGGTTCGAGGCCCGCGCCCTGCCCATCGGCGATCAGCCGAAACGCGGCGCCGTCATTGTGCTCCATGACGTGACCGATATCGAGCGGCAGGAGCAGGTTCGAAAGGATTTCGTCGCGGATGTTTCGCACGAACTCCGCACGCCCCTCGCCGCCATACGCGGCTATGCGGAAACCCTCCTTGATGGCGCCCTCGAAGATCGCGACAACAACCGCAGGTTCGTCGAAATCATCCTTTCCCACGCGATTCGTCTCAACAACATCGCGTCTGATTTATTGGTCATCTCAGAACTCGATTCCAACGCGCCGCCTCCCATTCCCCCAGACCGCGTGCCGGTCCTTGAGGTCATCGAATCCGCTCTGCACACCGTAGAAAGCGGCGCGGCCCTGCGAGGCATTCAGCTCGTGAGCGCGGACTGTGTCCCTTGCGCCGTCATCGGCTACCGCTTCCGCCTGGAGCAGGCGCTCGTCAATCTCCTCGATAACGCCGTCAAGTTCAATCGGCCTGGCGGAACCGTGACGGTTGAGTGTGGACCCGGCGGCAATAGTCACGTCCGCGTCGCTGTCTCTGATACCGGAATCGGCATTCCAAGCGAAGACATAAAGCGAATCTTCGAGCGGTTCTACCGTGTCGATAAGGCGCGCTCGCGTCCTGCCGGTGGCACGGGCTTGGGCCTGCCGATTGTGAAGGAAGTCGTCGAGCGAATGGGCGGTAGTGTCTCGGTAGAGAGCCAGCTCGGCAAAGGCTCGAAGTTCACTATTTTGTTGAAGGAAGCCTGACTTTCCTCAGTAGATCGACCACACTCCTGGGGTAGCCAGCTCGATGAGATGGCGGTCGGGATCGCGAAAATAGAGGCTCACACCGCCGCGCTCCCACGTGCGCTTCTCCTCTATAGCGATTCCACTCTCCGCCAGCCATTTCTCCCATGTCGGGAGTTCCGAGGCCCGAATCGCGAACGCAAGGTGAAGCTCGCCATCTCCGTCGTGAGGCGATGGTATTGACAACGAACCACGCTTCTTAAACAGCAACAAGACCTGCCGCTCGCCGGCTTGCATTGCGCAGCCGCGGTCGAAATTGCTGATGACAGAAAACCCGAAGATCTTTTCGTAAAAATCGGCTGATGCGCGCACATCATCCACGTACAGCGAGGACTCGAGGATTCCCTCAGATTTCGGATGCATGCCGGCCCTCCCACTGTTTGGCCGCGGGCTCCAGCGTGGCGGCGTTGAACTTGACCATCTTCATCATCGCAGCCATCGCCTTGGGACACTCGACGGCACTTTCAAGTTGTCGTATATCGCCGGCGGGCTGTAGGCGCACTTGGTTGTCTGCGCGACGCTCATATGCTCATCGCATGAATGAGCCTTCGAAGCGCCCGTACTTTTTGCGTCAAAACAATGTCTCCTGCATCGGCACAACGACGGCGTTCCTCGACATAACGCCAAAGGGAGAGATATATGACGACGTCAAAATTGCGTTTGATATGCGCAGGGCTTGTGCCGCTTCTATTGATAGGCACTGGCTGCGCTACCAAAGGGTTTGTAAAGACACAGATCGCAGATACGAACGCGAAGATTAGTGCGCTCGAGGCCAAGACCAACGAGCAAGCGACTAAGGAACAGGCTGATATCACCGCCGTTGATCAAAAGATTGCCGCTACTGATAGCAAAGTCGCGGATGTGAGTGCGTCAGCACAACAGGCGAACACCACGGCGAACCAGGCCAATCAGCTGGCGCAGCAGAATCAAGCGGCTATTGCGGCCAACAATGCCGCCACCACGGCGGCAATCAACAACCTGAACAGCGCCCTCAGCTATTCTTTACTGGCCAAGGCGGACGTCACCTTTGGCTTTAACAAGAGCACTCTGGGCAAAACTGACCAGGCGGCATTGGACACGCTTGTTCAGCAGTTCCAAACCCGGCCGCGCGCCGTGGTTGACATATTCGGCTATGCCGACAGAATCGGTGCGAGCGACTATAACTTGTCCTTGAGCCGGCGCCGGGCTGAAACCGTTGCGCGCTATCTCGTAAGCCAGGGTATTCCGCTGCAAGGCATTCACATCATCGGTATGGGCGAAGAGCACGTCCCGCCAAATCTATTGGCAGAGCTCCAGACCATGGATCCTAACATCACACCCGGCGATGCGCGGCGACTCGCCAGACGTGTGCTGATTCGCGTGTACGTGGCACAAGCAAGCCTTCAGACCTCAGCTTCGGCACAAAACTGAAGCACCTGATCCCGCGGGCCCTCAATGAGGCCCTGGCGGGACGGTTAAGACTTCGTTCGAAACATCCAGCGGCAAATAGGGTTAAGGCTTCTAACTCACGCTATCGAGGTTCACGCCTGTCGTCTGGATGCGGAACGTCCACGTTATAACAGCACCGAGCAGTGAGGTGAAGATAAGGATATAGAGAAGTTCTGCCGTACCGATGTCCTTCAGTAGCACCGGGAACAGGAACGCCGTAAGCACAGCGCCGATTTTAGCGAAGGCTGCCGCGAAGCCCGCGCCCTGAGCGCGGATCCGGGTCGGGAACACCTCACCGGCAAGCAAATAGGTTTGCGCATTCGGGCCTAGGTTGGTCATGAAGTTAAACAGCATGAAGCCGAGAAAGATCAAGACGAGTTGAGCTCCTCCCGCAACCATGGTGGAAAAAGAGGCAATCAGCAAACCGGCGGCGCAGCCGATAAAGCCAATCACCTGAAGTCTGATTCGGCCGGCTCGGTCCGCTAGCAGGACGGCAGCGATGATGCCGGCAATCAGTAACACATCGATTAAGGCAGCACCCTTTGCCGCCAGAACGTCGTTCCCAATTAGATCCGCCAGATTACGCACATGATGAGTCTTGTGGCCGATAGATGCGGCCAAAATCGTTGGGGTGAAGATGCCAATCCCGTACGTGCCGAGATCCTGCAGGAACCATGGAACTGATGCAAGGATTGTGGCGCGCAGGTTCCGTTTGTCGAACAGGGCCGCATAACCGCGATTTGCAGCTTGATCTTCTGTCCGCGCTGCAAGCCGGACCTGTTGCGGGTACTGTGGCTTGCGGGCGAGCAGGTGCATCATGGCTTCGGTCGCCTGCGGCACTTGCCCGCGATGCAGCAGCCAAGGTGCGCTTTCCGTCACCCCGAAGCGGCGTATGGCGACGAACATTGCCGGGATAATTGCAGTCGCGTACATCCAGCGCCATGCTCCAACTTCAGGAAGGTTCTTTAGAACCAGAAACCCAACCGCCGTACCGGTGAGGGCTCCGAGTGCCTGAAAGCCAAAAGCCCCGAGCACCAGACGTCCGCGAACGTTACTTGGGATGCTCTCGGAAATAATGATATGGGCGGTCGGATAATCGCAACCCAAAGCTACGCCTATTCCGAACAGACAGATCACTAACCATCCGAAGTTAGGGCTGGCTACAAGCATGCCCAGGAACGCCAGGAAAAGGAACATCTCGAAGATAAACATGGTACGCCGCCCGAAGTGGTCAGAAAGGCCGCCCAGGGCGATCGCACCAATGAGGATGCCAAACAGACTGGCGGCACTCAGCATCCCGTGCTGTACGGCATTAATGTGGAACTCATCTGCAATGAGTGGTAATGCCACGCCGGTCATGAAGACGACCAGTCCCTCGAAGAACTTTCCCGCGGCGGCCAGCCCCCAGATGCGCCATTGCATGATGGTCATCGGCGTCATAGCGACCGGCGTGCCGTCACGCCAGCTTGGCGTTTCGTCGATGTAAGCCTGCGCGGACTTGCTGGATACAGCAGACGTGCTGAGATCGAGCCTTGATTCAGAGTGTTCGAAAGAGCGCATCGTGCTGCCTTCTGTGAGCTCCCTCGGTGGACGTGATTCTGGCATAGACAGGGCCTTCCTTTCTGTCGCGCAGTAATAATGTCATCGAAGGGCTTGACGTTCGAACGGAAGGGAAGCTTTATTTACTCTCGGTTACAGGCAATGCCAACTCTCCCCTGGTCCGCAGTACGGGAATTGAGGGGCCAATGTTGTGAGCGGCTGCTACTCTTTCGCCGCGGCCTCGAGTGTGGCGACGTCGAACTTGACCATCTTCATCATGGCAGCCATCGCCTTGGGGTGCTTCAGGATCTCACCAATATTCTCCGGCACGATCTGCCAGCACAGGCCGAACTTGTCCGTTAGCCAGCCGCAGGCCATGGGTTTGCCGCCTTCAAGCAGCTTGTCCCAATAGGAGTCGATCTCGGCCTGGTCTTTGCACGCCACGGAGTACGAGAAAGCCGGCGTGAGCGCGTGCGTTGGCCCACCATTGAGGAACGTCATTCGCTGGCCCATTAGTTCGATGGTGATCGTGGCGATTTTGCCGGCGGGCCAAGGCCCCACCCCGCTGGAGCGCATCTCTCCCACCTTTTTCGCTTGCGGAAATACCGACAGATAAAACTCCGCTGCTTCTTCGGCGTTGTCGTTGAACCACAGAAACGGTGTAATCTTGTTCATGCTCTCTTTCCACTTCGCTGCTTCCTATTATCGAAGCGGTAAAGTGTCGGAGCGCAACTGAATCTTACTTGCCGCAGTCGTTGCGAAGTTCGTTCGGGGCGCCGGCCGGGGGCGTGCTCACCGTGTTGTCAATACAGGGTATGGCGCTTAGATATTCGTAGATCGCCTCGATGTCACGGTCGGTCATGTGCGAAAAGGTGGGCCATGGCATGATTTGGAGAAGATTACCGTCCGGATCATTTTGGTAGTCAGGCTGGCCCGGAGATGTGGGTATTGGCCCCGTGGGGATGCAAGCTGGGGTGCCGCCATTTTGAATGTCCGCGAGTTGCGCGGCCGTACAGGTCGGATGGACGTGGTCGAAATCTATACCGTGCCTGATGATGTCCTTGAACTCAGCCAGCGTGTGACCTTCTGGCCGCCCGTTCTTGTCCGGTGTCAGATTCCGGCTGATTATGGCTGGACCTGCATATCCGTTGGGCCCGGTCGGAGTTCCAACCACTCCGATTGTGCCGAAGCTGCCGCCGCCATTCAGGTACACTGTCGGATCTACCTTCGCCGGCTGCTTAAAATATGGGTTCTTGCCCGTAACGAACGGATAAAAACCAATTGGAGGCGCGCCACTGCTGTGGCACCCGTTGCAGTCTCCTACCGCATTGACCAGGTAACTGCCAAGTCCCACCAGGCTCCGGTCTTTACCGGCCATGTTTAGGGGAACGGGCGCTATCTTGAAGCCTTTTTCGATGCGTGAGGCCTCATCATCGTCTCCGTCGTTCTGCGCCTGCATGTGTAGTGAACTGCCGGCTAGTCCGAGGAGAAGAATCGCCCCCAGCGTTACGATGGATCCCACCGCCGATTTCGCAATTCGTCGCGATTCCATTTGCTTTCCCCCCCTCGTCGAGCCTGCCGGAATTCCGAACCGTCGCGCGAATTCGAACGCAGGACGCCCGAATGACGCGTACGAGAACTACTTGGCGCCTTTTCACTGGACAGGTCGTTGCGCTCCCGCAAGGAGACAGTCAGGCAGCCAGAAGATCCATTGCCTTCCCATGCCTCCGGTCTCGGTCCACCGCCATTCCGCTTTAATCCAGCCTCGCTGATGCTGGGATACATTGGTCTTCTCTGTTTTTCTGTTTTGCGGAGGAACTGACATGGCCTTGAACGTTGCCGGACAGACAGTCAAAACTCTGGAGCTTGCCGGAGTCTCGCGTGTTTATGGGCTGCCCGGAGACTCTTTGAATGGATTCACGGATGCCCTGCGGCAAAACGGCCGGATCGCTTGGATGCATGTACGCAATGAGGAAGCTGCTGCCTTTGCCGCCGGCGCGGATGCGCATCTGACCGGACAGTTATCCGTGTGCGCTGCGAGTTGCGGACCGGGCAATCTCCATTTCACCAACGGGCTGTTTGACTGTCATCGCAGCCGGGTGCCCGTGCTTGCTATCGCCGCTCATATTCCGAGTAGCGAAATCGGCAGTAATTACTTCCAGGAAACGCATCCGCAAATCCTCTTCCGTGAATGCTCGAGCTACTGCGAACTGGTCAGCAGCCCCGAGCAGATGCCGCGCGTGCTGGAGATTGCTATTCGTACCGCTGTCAACTTATCCGCCGTCGCAGTGGTTGTAATTCCGGGTGACGTTCTGATTCAGACTGCTTCGCACGCCTGGAAGACAAAGCCCATCCGTATGGCCCGCCCCGACATTGTGCCTTCCGGGGAAGAGTTGAACGCTGCCGCCCATCTGCTGAATGCAGCGGAGAAGGTCACGATCCTGGCCGGGGCGGGTTGCAAGGATGCGCATGCCGAACTCATGGCCACGGCGGACATGTTACAAGCGCCGGTTGTTCATGCGTTTCGTGGAAAAGAATACATTGAGTATGACAAC
>JAFAMM010000027.1 GCA_019233375.1 Acidobacteriaceae bacterium | reverse complement strand
CGTTGCTCACGATCCTCAGCAGCCACCGAGTGACGTACCAACTCGGGGTGATACCAATCCTCCACATCGACCGATACGGCGTTGGTGAGCATGCTTCGATGAGTGTACCATTGCCGCGCAGAATCATCGGCGAAAGTTACAAGCATGGGTGCTCGAAGATAAGTAAGCTCACGACCCGCATATCAGCGGATAGGACACCGGCCGCGCTACTTAGCAGCGCGCTGATGCGGGTTACCCTGAGCCTCGTTTTTTCGATGTTACCCGGGACGAGCTCAAGCTCGATATTCCGGTACGCCAGTACGCCTTTACGTCCAGACTTTCTGAACCGGCACGCCTTTTCTGCAGAGTTCGCAGCTCGCGGAGTCCTTGTAATACATCGCGTCCATTTTCGCGAGGTAAAAGAGCGGTGTTGCGCCCAAATCTTCTACCGTCGGGTTCGGCTGATACACGGCAACGGCCAACCCGACCACCTCGGCTCGTGACCGTTCGACCAGCGTCTTCAGCTCCCTCAAACGCTTCCCGGAACGCAGAATGTCATCTACCAGCAGAACCTTCTCGCCTTGCTCTGGCTCGACAAACTGGCGAAAGTGCATCGGAGAATTCTCCGTGTCTTTTTCGGCCCAATATACCTGCCGGACACGCAGCGCCTCGCAGACGCCGAAAGCGATCGGCAAACCGCTGATGGTCGGACAGACGATGGACAATTCTTTGAGCATGGCCCGGATCTCCGGGTCGCTACGCAGCCGGCGGCTCAGGCCGACACTCAGAATCTTGGCGAACTGGTAATAGCGAAAAGCCAACGCTACTTGCAAATACTCGTCGGCGTGCATGCCGTTCGCATATTCAAAGTGACCATCGCGCAGCGCGCCTGTCTCGCGCAGCATGCTGATCACTTCTTCATTCGTGGGTAGAAGATGCATAAGCGGGGGGCGGGCTTCAGCCCCGCTGTTTCGGATCCCAATTTCTCACTAATGCGCGCCTTTGCCGGCCAGGACATGTGGGATCGTTCTCAGCAGGATCGACCAGTCCAGCCGCAGCGACCAATTCTCGATGTATGAAATGTCCATTTTCATCCAGGAGATGAAATCAATCTGATCGCGGCCTGAGACCGCCCATAAACAGGTGAGACCCGGGCGCATGCGGAGCCGCCGCCTCTGCCAGATCTCATAACGATTCACTTCTTCCTGCACGGGTGGCCGTGGGCCAACCAGAGACATGTCGCCGCGCAAAACGTTGAACAACTGGGGCAATTCGTCGATCGAGAATTTACGAATCCAGCGCCCGATATGCGTTACGCGCGGGTCGTCTTTAATCTTGAAGGCAATATCCCGATGGCTCAGATGCTCCAGTTCCCGTTTGAGGCTATCGGCGTTCTCCACCATTGAACGGAACTTATACATGACAAATCGCCGGCCGTTCAGGCCGCAGCGGTACTGGCGGTAGATGACCGGGCCGCGAGAAGTCAGCTTAATAGCGATCGCCACAGCGATCAAAAGAGGGGACAGGACGATCAATGCCGCGGTAGAGAGCACGATGTCCAGGAAGCGCTTCACCAGTAAACGGAGATCATCTAGCGGCGCGGCAGAAAACGTCAGCAGCGGAACGGAACCTACCCGGTCAAAGCTGATGTCGCTATTGACATGCGGGAAGAAGTCTACCGCGACACGTGTGCGAATACCCTCTTCATCGCATCGCAGGAACACCTCTTCGAGCGCCGCCAGCCTGCTGCTATCGACGTTGAAGATGACCTCATCCACAACTTTTTCCCGAAGGAGCAGCGGCAGCCGCAGCGCACAGTCGTCCTCAGTCAGGTGTGCTGTGATCTCCGTCTTAAACGGCGAGCCCTCCGAGAGCATGCCTGCAAGAATGCTGCTTTTTTGCGGGCTGCCTACGATTACCAGATGATAAGCCTTGCCGAAACCGCGTTGGTACGCGCCAATCAGGCCGGGTGAACACCAGCGGAACAGCCCCAACAGGAACAGATCGTAGGCAAAGAAGAAGGAGAGGAACCCGCGGCTCATCGGCGGATCAGGCCGCACCAGGTAATGGAAGACCACCAGCAGCAGCGTTCCCGCAATGACCTGCTGAAACGTTCGCCGCAGCACTTGGCGCGTGCTCCCGGAATCGAGAGACTCATAGATCCGCAGCGCTGATCCCAGCCAGCCCCAAACGGCCGCGCAGAACCCGAGCATCAGCAGATGCGTCCCAGTCAGGAAGAAAAACGGCAGCTCCAGCCCCAGCCGCCTGCGCGTCACGTAAGCGGCCTCAAAGGCAAGCAGCGTCAGCAGCGCGTCCGCAAACGCCAGCAGTAACCTTATTCTTTGTCGTTGATGCGCAAACACAGACTAAGCCGCGGGCCACATCCACCCTGACCCATCCCAGTGTACTCTTTACGCGCTTTTCAACGCCTGATCAAGGTCTTGCATGATGTCCCCGGCGGCCTCTATCCCCGCCGCCACGCGCACCAGATTTTCGCGAATTCCCATGCGTTCCCGCATCTTCGGCGATACGTTGCGGTGCGATGCGATAAGCGGGTAAAGCAGCAGGCTGTGCACGTCTCCGAGTGACGTTCCGGGAACAATCATTTTCAGGCGGTTCATGAAAGCGAGAACGTCCTCTTTCCCCGCTCCCCTGATTTCGAAGCTCAGGATCGCGCCGAATAAACCGGGCGCAAATAGGCGGCCGATCGTTGCTGCGTCGGGATGCTGCGGATCCGCGCAGTAGTAAACGCGCTCAATGGCCGGGTGAGAAGCGAGCCATTGCGCGACCTTGTGGGCGTTCGTGCATTGTCTCTCATAGCGAAGCGCGAGCGTCTTGATGCCGCGCATCGTGAGATAACTCTCGAATGGCCCGAGCAGCGGTCCTACAATACGCGAAATGCTGTGAACAGCGGCATCATGCTGCTCGTCGCTGACTACGATGCCTCCGAGAACGTCCCCGTGACCGGCGAGATATTTGGTCGCGCTGTGAACCACGATGTGCGCGCCCAGTTCCAGGGGGCGCAGCAGCATGGGCGTGGCGAAGGTATTGTCTACAACCAAAGCCGCACCGTTCTCCCGCGCAATGGCGGCAATCTGCTGAATGTCTCCTACTCGCAGCAGCGGATTCGAAATGCTTTCAATGAAAATCGCCCCTGGCCGCAGCTTCTCTACCGTCTCTTGGAGCAGGTTCAAATCGCAGATGTCAACATACTTCACGTCCACGCCGAAAGGCGCAAGCACGTTGTCCAACAGGCCCACCGTTGCTCCATAAAGAGCGTGCGCGGCCAGTACCGTGTGGGGGCGATCCGTCAACGCCGCCTGTAGCGCGATTTGAACGGCAGACATGCCGGACGCGGTAGCGAGCGAACCATGCCCGCGCTCAATGCAGGTCGTGAGTTCCTCGAGCGCCGTGTTGGTCGGGTTCGCATAGCGTGCGTAACTGAACCCCTCTTCCGGGTTGCCGAGCACCCGGTCCAAAGTCTCGGCGGAGTTATAGAAAAAGGTGGTGCCCAGATGAATGGGCGTGGTGGCGGGTATCGGTAAGCCGGCGCACTGGCGTTTCCGGTCTCCCGCGTGTACAACTTCTGATTCGAACTTCATTTCCTCTTCCAGCGGACACCTTCTTTCGTGTCCTCGAGCACAATGCCCTTGTCAAAAAAAATCGCGCGGATCTCGTCGGCTCTTGCGAAATTCTTCGCCTTCTTGGCCTGATTCCGCTCCTCTATCATCGCCTCTATCTCGGCATCGGACAGAACCTCCGCCGCGGGCAGCGCCTGCAGCGCGGGCAGCTTCGCTGGATCGGTCGGCTTCAGCACGTCAAAAATCGAGTCGAATACCTCGAGCACTCGCGCGGCATCCCAGCGGTTCTCCTCCTGAAAGCGCCCCTCGTCGAGCGCCGTGTTCATCGCGCGCACGTACTCGAAGATCGCAGCCAGACCCTCGGCAGTGTTCAAATCGTCGTCGAGCGCTGTTTCGAACGCCCGGATCGCATCCGCGGAACGTTCGCTGATCTCCTCGTTCTTCCCGGCTCGTAGCCGCGAGGAGGTGACCCGCAGCTCGAATTCGCGCAGCCGTTCGATCGCCTTTGACGCCCCTTTCAGACCTTCAAACGTGAAATTCAGTTTCTTGCGATACGGGACAGACGCCAGCAGATACCGGATCGACTCAGGCTGATAGCCCATCTCCAGCAGGTCACGCAGAGTGTAGAAATTGCCCAGCGACTTCGACATCTTCTGCGATTCGATGTGAAGATGCTCAGAGTGCAGCCAGAAGCGGACAAAGGGCTGCCCGGTAATCGCCTCCGATTGAGCGATCTCGTTTTCGTGGTGGGGAAAGATCAGGTCCACCCCTCCGGCGTGAATGTCGAGCGTTTCCCCCAGATAGCTCATCGCCATCGCGGAACACTCGATATGCCAGCCAGGCCGGCCCTCGCCGAACGGTGTATCCCAGTACGGCTCGTGGTCCTTGCGCCCCTTCCAGAGCACGAAATCACGGGCGTCCGCTTTGTCATACTCATCGACATCGACCCGCGCCCCGCTGCGCATGCCGCTGAAATCGTTGTGCGACAGCTTGCCGTAATCGGGGAAGTTCGCGATCCGGTAATAGGTCGACCCGTCGTTTGTGTACGTAAACCCCTTGGCCGCCAGATGCTCAATGGCTTTCACCATCTCGGCGATGTGCTTCGTTGCGGGCGCAACGTGTTCGGGCGCCTGCAACCGCAACGCGGCGGCGTCTTCAAAGAATGCTTTCGTATATACCGACGTGTAGTCTTCGATCGATTTGCCCTGTTTGGCCGCGTTGGCAATGATCTTGTCGTCGACGTCGGTAACGTTCATGACGTGATCGAGACGGTAGCCCCGATATTTCAGCCAGCGGCGAAGGATGTCCTGAAACGTAAACGTCCGG
>JAFAMM010000488.1 GCA_019233375.1 Acidobacteriaceae bacterium | reverse complement strand
TTCCTGATCAATGCGAATCAACGAGGACACCGAGTTGAGGGTATTGAAAAGGAAGTGCGGATTGATCTGGTTTGTGAGCGCGGCGAGACGGGCTTCCGTCAGACGCGCCCGCTGCGTCTCGAGCTGCCGCTCCGCTCGAAATGTGCTCCAGATACGAATAGGAATGGAAACGGCGAATAGCGTGGTCGCGGCCGATGCGGCGAACAGAGTGGGGCCAAGGTGCGTACCGGGTATGAACGCGAACATGAAAAAAACGTTGCGCGATTTGAAGGTCAGGTAAACGGCCCAACGCAACAGCTCCGCCATAACGACCAGCGAGTTACAGATCACGTTGAATGCGGCCAGTTCGACGACGCGGCGTTGGATCGCTTTCCGGTTCAGGCGCAGGACCTGGCGGAAAAAGCGGTATAAATTGAGATCGACGAACGGGGAAAAGGACCAGATATCTTCCTTGCGTGGCGCGAGGTCATGCATTAACCCCCCGATGATGCCTGTGCCCGCGAAGAGGAGCATGGACATGAATTTACCGTTGAGCATCGCGGGAAGCGAAACACAGAGCCCCGTGATTAGCCCGCTAACATATCCGCCGAGCATGCCCGCAATAATCGAGCCTTCAAGCGTAAGGTCGATGGCGGGGTACTGGTTTTTGCTAAGAATCCGCACTCCCGCTGTGGCCCCGAACAGGACAGAGAAAATGAACGCCAGCTGCAGCCGGTCCGCGACGGTACGGTCGTCACGCAGCAGGATCTTTTGAATGCGGCCGAAACGCATCAGGATACTGGCGATAGACGCGGATACGGCCACCTTAATCAAGAGCGCCGCGAGCTGTTGTTGACTGAGCATGCAACCGGGAGCAGATGAGACTCGCTCCTATACTAGAAGCTTAAGCTTAGAAGCCGGGCCTAAGACCTGGCAAGATGCGCGCGCCTCAGTAAGCAGGTCCATTTGGCAGAGTTTGAACTAAGAAAAATCGCGGACGCCGACTTTCCGAGCCGTTTCGGACGCTTTCGGATCTACGGATTCGAGGGAATTCGCCCGAACGAAATAGAAGAAGCGGTCGTGCTCAAGCTGGGCGATTTCTCCGCAGAACTGGGGCCGCCGCTCGTCCGAATTCATTCCCAGTGCCTTACCGGCGACGTGTTCCACAGCCTGCGATGTGACTGCCGCTCTCAGCTTGAGTTAGCAATGGATCAGATTGTCGAGGAGGGGCGCGGGCTGCTGATCTATGAACATCAGGAAGGGCGCGGAATTGGGCTGCTCAACAAGCTCCGCGCTTATGAACTACAGGATCAAGGGCTCGACACCGTAGAAGCAAACGAGAAGCTCGGCTTTGAGGCAGATTTGCGGGATTATGCTCTGCCGGCTGCCATTCTCCAGTATTTCGGAGTGCGCGCCGTTCGGCTTCTATCGAACAATCCGGACAAGGTAGCCGCGCTCGAGAAGGCCGGCATCCGCGTAGTGGAGCGCGCACCGATAATTGTCCCTCCGCTCGAAACTACGGTTGAGTATCTGAGAGCAAAGCGGGATAAGTTAGGACATCTGTTCTAATTCTCAGCTCCAAGCCATGCTCCAGATATCCGGACAATCGCTCCCGTTATCCCAGATTGCGTCTGTTGCTGCAGGGTCGCTTGGCGTTGACCTCGCTCCGGCTGCGGCTCGTCGCGTGGCGGCCGCGCGTGAGGTTGTGGAACGCGTCATCCGCGAAGGCCGAGTTGTGTATGGCGTCAACACCGGCTTCGGCAGACTTGCCGAAGTGAATGTCTCCGGGCAGGAACTGGAAGCTCTGCAGCTGAATCTGGTACGTAGCCACTCCTGTGGGGTGGGACCGCCGCTCGCGGAAGAGGAAACACGCGCCCTAATGCTGCTGCGCGCAAACGTGCTCGCGCGCGGGAACAGCGGGTGCCGCGTGGAGGTGATCGAGATGCTTCTCGCGATGCTGGCGGCACGCGTTCATCCGGTGATTCCGGAGAAAGGCTCGGTTGGGGCAAGCGGTGATCTGGCGCCCCTGGCCCATCTCGCGCTATCCATGATCGGCGAAGGCGAAGCGTTCTTTCGTGGGGCACGGATCGCATCGGCTGAGGCGCTGCGCGCGGTGAATATTCAGCCGCTGCGCCTTGCAGCGAAGGAAGGGCTCGCGCTGTTGAACGGGACACAAGCCATGACAGCGGCCGGCGGACTTGCACTTTTTCACGCCCAACGGCTGGCAAAGTTGGCCGAC
>JAFAMM010000473.1 GCA_019233375.1 Acidobacteriaceae bacterium | reverse complement strand
TTTCATTCATCTGCTGACGCTGACCCTGATTACAGCAGTGGCTGTCTGGTCGGGGCAGTCTTCCTCAGCCCCCGAACCCGGTTCCATCAAATGGTACGTCGAAAAGGCGAAGGAACAGGGCGAAACATCTATCACCATGCCCGCCCCGCAAGGAATCCGGGAAGAGATTAACACTCTTGATAAAGCCCTCTCGACCTATCACGTCGCCATTGCAATGCCGATCGCGTCTGTGACTCAGGCAGTGGATAGCTACCATATTTACACTTGGTACAAGCTGCGGATACTCGAGACACTCGTTGCCCATCCGAATCCGGAGGTGCCTCCCGTTTTGCTCCCTGATTCCGTTTTGCCAGCTAACTCGAATGAGATTGTTATTCATATCCTACAGGGCACTGTCACGATCGACGGTGTTAGAGTCACCATGATCTCTCCAGATAATCATCTGCTTACCCTTCGTGAGAAGTACTTGTTCTTCCTCTCACCGGATGGGTCGGGCAAATTTGCCTGGCTTCGCGCGGGTCCGAATGCCATCTTTGTCATCAAACCTGACAACAAGATCGCACCGCTTGTCGACAAGCAGAGCCTTATGCAAATCGATGTGGATGCGTCGACTCTCGGCTCTCTCGATTCAATGCGAAAGCTGGCTAAGGCTAAAGCCGCCGAACTCGCGCAACCGAAGTAATTACTAACATTACGCAAGATGATCGGCGCGCGCTCAAGAGGGGGATGTGTGTTTACAATTTGCAATTACCGGCGACTATACGCCAGGTTCTTTCTCTTCGGAGCCGGAATGCTGTGCTCAACAGCTTCCGCCCAACTAAAGTGCCCGCCTTGCTATTACAATCAGGCTCCTTTGCCAGGACATGGTGCTGCGCCCGATGGATCCAAGCGACGCGTTATAACCCTGAAGGCCGATACGGTATCATGGGGCTCGCCGCCGCCCGCTAACATCTCCGCGGGCACTCAGAAAGCCGCGGATAAGTGGAACGCGGTCGCCACATGTTACTACTTTTCAGTGATCACGAGCGGAACGCCTGACTTTCTGGTTACATCGAACACTTCCCCTCAAGGGGGCTGCGCCGACAACAAGATCAACTCCTACCCCTACACAATCGAGCTTCTAAATGCAGTGCAACACACAAATTACTCTTCAGATCTCATAGGAAGTCTGATCGCTCATGAAATCGGGCACGGAATCGGATTAGACAATGCAGATAATGGATGTTTATATCGCGCGAGCATTATGCAGGGATACACGGGCACTGCCTGCCAACAGGTAACGCCCGCCCCGACCGCGGCCGACGTTTCGAAATCGAATCAGAACTGCACGAGTCAAGGTACGTGTGATCGTTCAGTCCCAATCGGCCCCATCGGCATACCGGAAACCACATCTTGTCCCCGAGCCGCAACTTGTCCGAATGAAGGAAAGGCCTATCTTCTCGATGGCCCATCGGATCCTTGCCTCTGGCCTGATATTGCTAACTGGTGTCCTAACTCAGGGGATGTCGTTTTTTCGAATTGTTGCTATCAGAACGAAAGCCCCATCATTGTCGACTTGCAGCACTCAGGCTTTCGTCTTACAGATGCGGCGGATGGCGTGTACTTCGATTTTTCAGGTGATGGCGTGCCGAAATTGGTATCGTGGCTTGCTACAAATTCGGGGGATGCGTGGCTTGCACTGGATCGCAACCACAACGGGAAAATAGACTCTGGTCGTGAACTGTTTGGCAACTACACAGCTCAGCCAGCCAGCCCGAATCCAAACGGATTCGCTGCCCTTGCAGAATTTGATAAGCCCATTAATGGCGGCAACGGGGATGGTGTAATCGATGCGAGAGACGCTGTTTTCGGACGCTTGCTGCTTTGGACCGATGATAACCACAACGGCGTATCTGAGCCCGAAGAATTGCACTCCCTTCAGGAGTTTGGGATCCTCGCCATCGATCTCAGATATACGTTTAGCAGCTGGCGCGATCTGTACGGAAACCTGTTTCGATTCAAGGGAAGAGTTCTGAGGGAGCAGAAATGGGAGGACCGCACCATCTACGATGTCCTGTTGCTCACGAACCAGTAATCAACGATGAGATATCTCGGATTTCGCATATTGGTGAGTATTGCCCTCTTAGCCGGTGTGTCGCTCGTGCAGACCCAGACGATGTGCCCACCCTTGCCGATAGAAGAAGCGCAGCGCATCAAAACGTTCTTGCAGAGCCAGGACTCGCACATTGTAGATGTTAGCTCCGAGTCAGTTTCTTTGGCCACACGGGCTTGTTATAGGAGGATAGTGATTGCGCACGTTGATGGATCAAGAGAAACGCTCTTGTTATCACCGGATCATCGCTATTTAAGTAGAGAGGTGCTCGATACACGGCCAGATCTTGCGGCAAAGGAAACCGCGCAGCGCGATGCTATTGCTTCCATGCTGAAGGACGCGTCAAATCGCCCCCAGAAGGGCGCGGCGAACGCTCCAGTTAGGATCGATGTATTCTCTGATTTCGAGTGTCCGTACTGCCGTCAGGAATTTCTGGTGGTTGATAAAGCATATCTCCCTGAACACAGGGCCGATATACGGCTTATCTTTCATCAACAACCACTACCGAACCATCCATGGGCGCGACGCGCCGCGGAGTTAGCGGAATGCGCGTACGAGCAGCGCAATGATCTATTCTGGACTGCCCATGACTTTTTGTTCGAGAATCAAAACGCCATCGAGCTCGCGAATATAGATAGCAAGGTCACGGAAGCACTATCCGGCGTTTCCGGGTTTCGGCCGCAGGAGTATCGATCTTGTCTTGCAAAACACGATAGCTCTGAGTCATGGCCAGGAATCGATGCCGACAAAAGGCTCGCGGCAGCACTTGACGTGCACAGCACGCCGACACTGTTCATCAACGGTCTCAAGATCGAGGGTACGCTCCGCCCCGAACAGCTCGATACCCTGATAGGAGAGCTACAAAGACAATCGGGAGGTTCGCCTGAATTGCTCTCGGGCGATCACGCGGAACCGAAGAAGTAGCACAAGCCGTTCCTTCGAAAACTTGCTGGACTTATGCCGCTGATCAGTGGGAGGCGGGGCGTGCAGTTTCTGATTGCGGACATGGATGCAAGGGTTTTGGTTCCAGGCGTCATCGTCGGTCCCGTTTTCATACTCCTTTGCGGCATCCTGCCATGAACGATTCACAAGACGAGCCGCTTGCACAATTAATCCTTCCGACCCGAGCATGTTCGAAACGGACCGGGGAGCGTCAGCGACCTAATTCGGCTGACCCTCTTTTTGAGAACAGTTGCCGGCTTGAATGAATTTTGCAAGTCCGTTCCTTCGAAAACGAATAATTCTAAGTGGCCGAGCCTTCAAGGGCTTGCAAAAATCGCCTGTGCAGAATTTGCCGCAGCAAATGCCCTTTTTCATCCCCCGGTTGCGGCCCTCCGCCATCATGGGCCATTCACACATGATCAAAATATTCCCATCCCGCACAATTTACTCCACTTAAGCCCGTTTTCCCGGTCCAGCCCGATCCGTTTTCTGCGCCTCCCCTGCTATTTTGAGTCAACTCTCCCAATGCCCACTGACAGACAAATAACAGCGAACCAGGCGAACGCTCAACTCAGCACCGGCCCTACTTCCGAAACCGGCAAATTGAGGTCTTCTCTCAACGCTGTTAAAACCGGACTCACCGGGCGCACCGTTCTGCTGCCCGGAGAGGACGCTGCCGCCTACACCCAGCTCGTCGAAAGCTTCTTCAAGCACTGGTCGCCCGAGGCCGATGCCGAACGCAACCTGGTCCAGGCGTTAGCCGACACCGAATGGCGTTTACAGCGCATTCCCTCGCTCGAAATGGGCATCTACGCCATCGGCCGCCTCGAATGCGCCGAGCTGTTCCCCGATGAAGACGAAGCCGTCCGCAAACATCTCGTCGAAGCCAAAGTCCTCCTCGCCTACGAGCGCCAGCTAAAGAACCTCAGTCTGCAGGAGAACCGGCTTCGCCGCCAGCGCGAGAAGGATACCGCCGCACTCCGCGAGCTGCAGGAAAGCCGCGCGGCCGAAAGGCGAGAGCGCCTCGATGTTGCGGCACATAACTACATCATCGCCGTCCTCGAGGACCGGAACGACGAGTTCGACCCCGGCGAATTTGGGTTCGAATTTACACTTTCCGAAATCGAAGTGCGCGCCATGGAAATCGACCCCAACCTGTTCGATGTCTACGAGCGGGAGCTGGCCGAAAAACGCCGAAAGCGCCTTGAAAGCCGCGCCGCCTGACAGCGAGCCGGAGGGTGGGCTTTAGCCCGCTTTCGCTTTAGCGCCTGCCTTTAGCCGCGCCCTTTAGCCGCGCCAGTAATCCATTCGCCGAATCGGTCTGCTTTCTCTGGCCTGCTTTCGCTCCTTTCCATAAGCTCAGAGCGATTCGTTCAACAGCCGCGCCAGCCGTAGCCCTGCTTTGATCAGCTGTTCGCGTACGATTGGCTTCATCTCATCGATATAAGCGTTGCCGATTTCTAGCGCCATGCTGCTGATCGCCTCCGGCGCTACTTTACAGCTCGCCGGGAACAGCACCGGCTCGGTCGGAATATGCAGGTTCGTGTAGATGTCTTGCAGCGCCAGCTCATGCGACTCCCAAACCCAGTCATCCTGGTTTCCCGCGGCCATCCCGCTCTGCTCGCCAGACGGCATCTGCTCGATACGGGCCTCCAGTTCCGTCGCCAGAGCTCGGCTGTCCGGATTCAGCGCGTCCACCAGGGCGCCGTCCCACAACGCGTGCAGGTTACGGGCTTTCTCCACAGGCGGGTCGAGCTGCTCGCAGTTTCCTCCCAGATCGGCGTCAGACACGGCGTGCAGCGGCTGGTGGACGTCGGCCACGAAATGAACCACGTAGCGCAGCGCATCCAAATCGCTCCATGGCGAATCCACCGGCTGTCGCGCAGCGAGTTGGGCGGCAAACAGCCGGATCCGGGCGGGGGCGCAGTTGTTGTCCGGGCAGCGCAGCGGAATCCTCGTCTTGTCGTCCTGCACCGCCAGGTCAATGAAATGCCAACTGCCGGTCTGGGTCTGTGCTTTTGTCTCATCGGCCCACGTTGAGGCCGCGGCCAGAGCATCGGCCAGCGCCTGAGGTGTATCTTCCACGCCGAGAATGCGAGCCGCGTGAGCGCGGGCTTCGGGGCTCAAGTGCGCTACGGCGATTCGAGCCACCGTCTGATGACCGGTTTCCCACCAGGCATATGCCGGAAAGGGTCCAAGAATGCAACAACTTAGCCAAAACGTGAAGAGGAGACGCATAGCTTTGCGGCTGGTTCCAGTCTAACCAAACAGGAGAAATAACGCGGGCAGCCAGTCTTTAGTCTTCAAGACTAAAGTTATTGCACTGTAGGGCACTCATATGCTATCCTCGGTTCGAGGCTCTTTATTATGGATTTCAACCGGCTGACCGAGAAATCGCAGGAAGCGATCCGGCAAGCCCAAACCACCGCAACCACTTACGGCAACCAGCAGGTCGATGCCGAGCATCTCCTGTTGGCTATGCTCGAGCAGGAGGGCGGGCTGGCGCCTTCCATCCTGCTGAAAGCGGGTGTTTCGCTCGACGGGTTACACCGGAAGCTCGTACAGGAGATCGAAAAACTCCCGAAAGTGAGCGGGTCCGGCACACGTCCGGATCAGGTTTACATCACCAATCGGCTCTCGCAGTTGTTTACCCGCGCCGAAGACCAGGCCAAGCGCTTGAAAGATGAGTACGTTTCGATTGAGCATCTTCTTCTGGCGGCGGCCGAGGATCAGGGCGCGGCGGGTAAGCTGTTGCGCGAATTCGGGCTTACGCGCGACCGCCTGATGAAAGCGCTGGTGGAAGTGCGCGGCAATCAGCGGGTCACGTCGCAAAATCCTGAGACGACATATGAGGCTCTGCAGAAGTATGGCCGCGATCTGACCGATCTCGCCCGTAAGGGGAAAGTGGACCCGGTAATCGGGCGCGATGAGGAGATTCGCCGCGTAATGCAGGTGCTATCGCGGCGCACCAAGAACAACCCGGTGTTGATCGGTGAACCCGGCGTCGGCAAGACGGCCATTGTGGAGGGGCTCGCCCAGCGCATCGTGCGCGGCGACGTACCCGAAGGACTGAAAGACAAGCAGGTTGTCGCACTCGACATGGGCGCTCTGATTGCCGGAGCGAAGTTTCGCGGCGAGTTCGAAGAACGCCTGAAAGCAGTTCTAAAAGAGGTTCAGTCATCGGAAGGGCGAATCGTCCTTTTCATCGATGAATTGCACACGGTTGTCGGGGCAGGCAAGGCCGAAGGTGCAATGGACGCGGGCAACCTGTTGAAGCCCATGCTCGCGCGCGGTGAGCTGCACTGCATCGGCGCGACGACGCTCGATGAATACCGGAAATATATCGAGAAGGATGCCGCTCTGGAACGCCGTTTCCAGACCGTTTTCGTTGATCAGCCTTCGGTAGAAGACACCATCTCTATCCTTCGAGGGCTGCGCGAGCGGTACGAACTGCACCACGGCGTGCGCATTAAAGATACCGCCCTGGTAGCGGCGGCCGTGCTTTCGAATCGCTATATCACAGACCGCTTCCTGCCCGATAAGGCAATTGACCTGGTCGACGAAGCGGCGGCGAAATTGCGCACGGAAATCGATTCAATGCCCGCCGAGCTGGATGAAATTCTGCGCCGCACCATGCAGCTTGAAATCGAGCGCGAGGCGCTCAAGAAAGAGAGTGATGCGGTTTCAAAGGACCGGCTGGCGCGCATCGAGAAGGAGCTTGCCGAGCTCAAAACGCAATCCTCCGCGCTGCAGGCCCAGTGGCAGGCCGAGAAGGAGGCGGTGCAGCGTGTACGCGTTTTGCGCGAGCAGATCGACAACATCAAAATCGAGATCGGGCAAGCCGAGCGGGCCTACGATCTGAACAAAGCCGCCGAGCTGAAGTACGGCCGCCTCGCCGAGCTAGACCGGCAGCTCAAGTCAGAAGAAGATCGTGTCGCCGGCAATCAAGGCGGGACGCGTCTGCTGAAGGAAGAGGTGGACGAAGAAGACATCGCCCAAGTTGTCAGCCGCTGGACGGGTGTGCCCGTTTCGAAGCTGCTGGAGGGCGAAATGAAAAAACTCCTTGCTCTGGCCGAAGACCTCCATAAGCGCGTTGTCGGGCAGGACGAAGCCGTAATGGCGGTCGCCGAAGCTGTCATCCGTGCGCGCTCCGGCCTGAAAGATCCGAACCGGCCGATCGGCAGTTTTATCTTCCTAGGGCCGACGGGCGTTGGCAAAACCGAACTCGCCCGCGCGCTCGCCGAGTTCCTTTTTGACGATGAGCGGGCGATGATTCGCATCGATATGTCCGAATACCAGGAGAAACACACCGTCTCGCGCCTCATTGGCGCGCCTCCCGGATATGTAGGATATGACGAGGGAGGGCAGTTGACCGAGGCGGTCCGCCGCCGGCCTTACTCGGTGGTACTTTTCGATGAGATTGAAAAGGCGCACCACGACGTCTTCAATATCTTGTTGCAGGTGCTCGACGATGGCCGGCTGACAGACGGCCAGGGCCGAACGGTGGATTTCAAGAACGTAATCGTGATTATGACCTCGAACATCGGTAGCCACCGTATTCTCGAGTATCGGGGCGCCTTCGAAGGCGAAGAATACCGCCGCATGAAAGATGCCGTGCTTCGGGAGCTGCAGCAGGCTTTCCGGCCGGAATTTTTGAATCGTCTCGACGAGATCATCGTCTTCCATGCGTTGAGTGAGGAGCAGCTGAAGAAGATTGTCGATATTCAGCTCACCGGTCTGCGCGCCCGGCTCGAGGAGCGCCATATCGGGCTGCAGCTTACGGATACGGCTCGCACTCGCCTGGTCCGGAGCGGCTATGATCCGAATTATGGGGCGCGTCCGCTGAAACGGGCAATCCAGCGCGAAATCGAAACCCCGCTCGCCAAGCTCATTCTCGGCGGCGAGGTTCGCGAGCAACAGACGGTGCTGGTAGACGCCGACCCCAACGGAAATGGTCTTACCTTCCGTACGACGAGTAACGAAGTAAGGGAGACCGAGATGGTCTCCTAGCTCCGAACGGCGCATGTAAATCGAAACCGGATTTAGTACGTCATATGTAGGGAACGCGGCCACGTAGAGGACGAGCCGCTCATAGAAAGGATTTTGGAGGACATGTCAAACGTGGTCCAATTTCGCCGCTCCACCGCCATTCTGACGCTGGTTGCGGCATCCGTTGGCGGCGGGCTGATCGCCGCCTTCGCCGTTGCGTCTCACTCGAACGCGCCTGTTTCCGTGGTTGCCCGAGCTGATACAGCTCCCAGCAACCAGCGCGTCAACGAGCTTTCGAATTCGTTTGCAGACATCATCGAGAAAGCTTCTCCAGCCGTTGTCAAAATCAGCATGACGCGGATCGTAAAGGCGCAGCAGGGTAATAACCCGCTGCTCTCGGATCCTTTCTTCCGGCAATTCTTCGGCGGCGGTATGCAGCGCCCGCAGAATCAGCGGGAGGAGGGCCTGGGTTCGGGCATCATCGTGAACCCGACGGGGTACATCCTCACCAATAACCATGTGGTTGATAAAGCCACATCTTTGAAAATCACGCTCTCCGATGGCCGTGAGTTCTCGGCCAAGACAGTAGGCACAGACCCGCAGACCGACGTTGCCGTGGTCAAGATCGACACGAGCAATCTACCCGTCCTGCCGTTTGCGAACTCCGATGGGGCGCGCGTTGGTGATCTCTGTTTCGCTATCGGCAATCCGTTCGGCGAAGATCACACCGTTACGATGGGCATCGTCAGCGCCAAGAATCGCACACTCGAGCGCGGTCTCTCGCTGCAGAATTTCATTCAGACCGATGCGGCCATCAACCCCGGCAATTCGGGCGGCGCGCTGATTAACGCCAAAGGCGAGTTGATCGGCATGAACACGATGATCCTCACCGGCGGCAGCAGCTTCGGCGGCGAGGGCGGAAATATCGGCATCGGCTTCGCCGTTCCCTCGAACATGGCCAAGCAGGTGATGGATCAGCTCATCAAGCATGGTAAGGTTTCGCGCGGCTACATGGGCGTTTACCTGCAAGAGCTGACGCCGGCTTTGGCGCAGCAGTTCGGACTCAAGAACACCGAGGGCGCGCTGGTGGGCAACATCACCCCAGGCTCGCCGGGCGATAAGGGCGGTCTGAAAACGGGTGACGTCATCACCGCCATCGACGGCAAACCTGTTCATAATGCCGACGACCTCACGATGAACGTGATCTCCCATGAACCGGGTACAACCGTAAAACTCGACGTGATCCGCAACGGCCAACCCACAACGGTCAATGTGACTCTCGGAACGCGTCCCGGCGGCCTCGAAGAAGCCAATAACGGCCAGGGCAACGGAAATGAACCCGGAAACGACAATGGCAGCGATAACGGCTCGGCCACCGAGCGCGGCATTACGGTGGAAGCGCTGACGCCTGACATCGCTCAACAGGCGGGAGTTCCGGCCAGCACCAAGGGCGTCGTGGTCACCAATGTCGACCAGGCGAGTCCGGCTGCCGAAGCGCCGCTTCAGCAGGGTAGCGTTATCATCGGCGTGGACCGTCATCCGGTGGCAACTGTAGGTGAGTTCCGCCGTTTGATGTCGGCCGCCCAGGGCAAGCCGGTGCTCCTGACCATCAATAACGGCGGGCAGGTGATCTTCGCCGTCGTTCAGCCGAAGTAACCCGTTTCTCAGATCCCGCAGAAACAGCCCGGACCGGTTCCTCCAGTCCGGGCTTTTTAAGGCCTAGTGAAACCTTAGTATAAGGAACGCAAATAATCGCAGCTTGTCTTGCGCAAAGCGCATCAGATTGGTAGCAAGAGCAAAGAAATGGCAAATAATGAATTTCAGGTTCTGCCAACACTTCCGCTGAAGAACACCATTCTCTTCCCCGGATTGTTGCTGCCCCTGTCCGTGGGGCGTGAGAACTCGCTTCGGGCCGTGCAGGCGGCACTGAATACGGAGGAGAAAGAAATTATCCTGATTGCCCAGCGCGATCCGCAAATCGAGGCGCCGCAGCAGGATGACTTGTACACTATCGGCACCAAGGCGGTCATTCGCAAGTCATCGCGGCCGAGCGATGGATTGCTGGAGATCCTGGTGCTAGGCGTCGAGCGCGTTGTGGTGATGAAGCTCGAAGCGGAACCCTACCTGACCGCGAAGTATCGTGTCCTTCCTGTCCCGCAGGATGGTGGATCAGAGGTTGAAGCTCTTTCGGGCGCTTTGCTCGAACTGGCATCCAAAGCGATCGCGTTAGCGCAGCCGCAATCGGCCGCGGAACTGACCCGCATGCTCGCCGGCAGCGATGACCCGCTGCGTCTCGCCTACCTGCTGGCCAGCATCTTCAGCCTGGACATTGCCCGGGAGCAGAAACTGCTCGAGGCCGAGACGCGCGTCGATGCGCTCCGGCTGATTCACGCGTACTTATCGCATGAGCTGCAAGTGCTCGAGCTGCGGCAGAAAATCAATTCGAATGCGCGCGACGAGATGTCGAAGGAGCAGCGCGAATACTTCCTCCGGCAGCAGCTCCGCGCCATTCAGCAGGAACTTGGCGAGAAGGATTCCGACAAGGCCGAGGCGGAGATGCTGCGCGAGCGCTTCGAAAAAGCAAATCTGCCGGAGGAAGCCAGGAAGGAATTCGAGCGCGAGCTCGGTAGGTTGGAGCGTCTTCCGGCCGGTGCGCCTGACTATCACGTAACAAGAACCTATCTCGAGTTCGTTCTCGACCTGCCTTGGAGCGCGAAAACGGAAGACAACCTCGACATCTCTCACGCGCGAGGCGTCCTCGATGAAGACCATTTCGGACTCAAGGAAATCAAAGAACGCATACTCGAACAGCTGAGCGTGCTCAAGCGGAATCCGGAAGCGAAGGCGCCGATTCTGTGCCTCGTCGGACCTCCCGGCGTCGGTAAAACCTCCCTCGGACAGTCCATCGCGCGCGCGCTCGGCCGCAAATTTGAGCGCTTCAGCCTGGGCGGCATGCATGACGAAGCGGAGCTGCGCGGCCATCGCCGGACCTACATCGGGGCGATGGCAGGCCGTCTGCTGCAGGCCATGCGGCGTGCCGGCGCGCTGAATCCGGTTCTTTTGCTCGATGAGGTTGATAAGCTCGGCCGTGACTTCCGCGGCGACCCCGCGGCGGCGCTGCTCGAGGTGTTGGATCCGGAGCAGAACAAAACCTTCCGCGACAACTATCTGGACCTCGCCTTTGACTTGTCGAAGGTGCTGTTCATCACCACGGCGAATTCGCTCGATACGATCCCGCAGCCATTGCTGGACCGCATGGAAATCCTGCGGCTCTCGGGATACAGCGAAGAGGAAAAACTGCAGATCGCGCGCCGGTATTTGATTCCACGTCAGTTGAAGGCAACCGGCCTCAGCGACGAGGAGATCGAATTTACCGACGACGGCCTGAAGGCAATCATCCGCGGCTACACCCGCGAAGCCGGGTTGCGCCGGTTGGAACGAGCCATCGCTCGCGTCACCCGCAAAGTCACCCTGCAGTTCGCGGAAGGCCAGACCGGCAATGTGCTGGTTACGCCCGAAGCGCTGCTTGATCTGTTGGGTCCGGAAAGCTTTCTACCCGAGGAGGCCCGCAAGACCGTACCGCCCGGTGTTGTCACCGGCTTGGCCTGGACCGAAACGGGCGGCGACGTCCTCTACATCGAGACGGCGCTGCTGCCGAATGGAAAGGGCCTCACCATGACCGGCCAGCTCGGCGAGGTGATGCAAGAATCCGCCAAGATCGCTCAAAGTTACATCTGGGCGCACGCTGCCGACCTCGGCGTCGACCCCGAAGTCATCAAGGACAACGGGGTACACGTACACGTACCAGCCGGTGCGATCCCGAAAGATGGACCCTCCGCCGGTGTCACTATGACGTCCGCCATGGCGTCGCTTTACACCGGTCTGCCGGCGCGCAGCGACATCGCCATGACGGGTGAAATCACGCTTGCGGGTCTGGTGCTGCCGATCGGGGGGGTTAAGGAGAAAGTGCTCGCGGCCCGCCGTTCCGGCATCAATCGCGTGATTCTGCCGCTAGGAAATAAGAAAGACCTGCGGGATCTGCCCGATCATGTCCGCCAGGAAATGCAGTTCCACTTTGTGAGCCGCGTCGAAGAACTCCTGTCGATCGTGATACCGCAGATAAACCTCAAACCACTGGCTCTTGCGAGCTAACTGCTCCTCGTAAACTTCGCCCCCGGCCGCCGCGCTATTCCAGCCGGTAGTTGGGGGCTTCTTTTGTGATGATCACGTCGTGCACGTGGCTTTCGCGCAGACCGGCAACCGTGACTCTCAGAAACTTCGCCTTCTGCTGCAAGTCAGAGATAGTTGCGCAGCCGCAATAACCCATGCCGGCGCGTAACCCTCCGACCAATTGGTAACTCAGTTCCGCAAGCGGACCTTTGTAGGGCACCCGGCCTTCGATTCCTTCCGGCACCAGCTTTCCATTGGCTGCTTGTGCGTACCGTTCTGATCCGCCGTGCGGCATGGCGCCAATCGAACCCATGCCGCGGTAACTCTTGAACGTTCTGCCCTGGTAAAGAATCGTCTCGCCGGGGCTTTCGTCTGTTCCGGCCAGCAGACTGCCGATCATGACGGAATCCGCTCCCGCCGCGATCGCTTTCGTGATGTCACCCGAGTACTTTACGCCGCCGTCCGAGATGAGCGGGATTTTCGCTTCTCGAGTTGCCTTGGCGCATTGCGCGATAGCCGTGATCTGGGGCACCCCCGCGCCGCTGACAACACGTGTGGTGCAAATAGAGCCGGGGCCGATGCCGACCTTGATTCCATCCGCGCCGAGCCGGATCAGGTCGCGCGCCCCTGCATACGAAGCGACGTTCCCCGCGAGAACCTCCACCTCGGGAAGCGATGACTTTACCGCTTTCACTGCGTCCATCACGCGCTGGCTATGTCCGTGCGCCGAGTCAATCGCGATTACGTCTACCTTCCTGCGTACAAGCTCGCTTGCGCGCTCGAGAAAATCACCGGTTGCGCCGATTGCGGCCGCTACACGTAAACGTCCCTGCGCGTCCTTTGCGGCATTCGGGTATTTCAGCTTTTTCTGAATATCTTTGACCGTGATCAGGCCCTTAAGCGCGTAGTTATCGTCTACCACGAGCAGCTTCTCCACCCGATGCTGATGCAGGATCTTCTGCGCCTCTTCGAGCGTGGTCCCCACCGGTACCGTGATGAGGTTTTCTTTCGTCATCACTTCTGCAATGGGCAGATCGAACCGCGTTTCAAAGCGCAGGTCTCGATTTGTCAGAATTCCAACCAGGCGTCCATTGTTGGTTACAGGCACGCCGGAGATCCGGTAACGGCTCATTAATTCCAGTGCCTCGGAGATCTTCCGCTCCGGCTCAATCGTGACCGGATCGACAATCATTCCGCTCTCACTGCGCTTGACGCGGTCCACTTCTTCCGCCTGGCGCTCAATAGACATATTGCGGTGTATGATGCCGATGCCACCCTGCTGCGCGAGAGCAATCGCCATATGCGACTCCGTCACGGTATCCATGGCGGCACTGATGATCGGAATTTTCAGCGTAATTTTCGGAGTCAGACGCGTGGTTGTGTCTGCTTCTGCCGGAGTTAGTTGGCTGTACGCGGGCTGCAGAAGGACATCGTCGAAGGTCAGTCCTTCTTCTATCACCTCAGGAATCATGCGTTATTTTCATCGTAACAACTGCCCCCAATTGCGCTTCCGCGTCTATATTCTTAGACACTTAGACAGTTGAACAGCGCATCTATACTGAAGATCGTGGAGCAGCCGGGCCGCTACCAAATCCTTGAACAATTGGGCCGCGGCGGCATGGGACTTGTTTACAAAGCGCTCGATCCTGCCATCGGACGCACCGTCGCGATTAAGACGATTCACCTCTCCGAACTGACTGACCCATCCGAGCGGCAGCGCGTGCGCGAGCGGCTTTTGCGTGAAGCCCAGTCCGCCGGCATTCTTTCACACCCCAACATCGTGACTGTATACGACGTCCTCGAAAAAGAAGACTACGCGTACATCGTCATGGAGTTCGTGCGCGGCGCTTCGCTTGCGTCGCTCATGCGCGACCGCCGTCTGCCCGAGACGGCTACGCTCATCGTCTATTTACGGCAGGTCGCAGACGCGCTTGATTATGCGCACCGCAAGGGAATCATTCATCGAGACATCAAGCCGGCAAACATTCTCATATCGGAAACCGCGCCGGGCGAGCAGATCGCGAAGATCGCCGACTTTGGCGTCGCCAAGTTTATCTCGCACGACATCACGCACAGCGGCACCATGATCGGAACCCCGAATTATATGTCGCCCGAGCAGATTCAGGGGCTGGCGATCGATGGGCGATCCGATCAGTTCTCGCTGGCGGTTGTCGTCTATGAGTTGCTCACGGGCGAAAAGCCCTTTACGGCGGACACGCTCCCGGCACTCTTCTATTCGATCTGCAAGCAGGAGCCGCGGCTTGCGCACCAAATCAAGCCCCCGCTGCACGAGACGGTAGACGTGATCTTGCGGCGCGCTCTCTCCAAAGAACCACCGGATCGCTTTCCTTCCTGCAGTGATTTCGTCGGAGCTCTTTCGGTGGCGATGGCTGAACCTCCGCCGACAGCGCCGCTCATTGCCGAAGCTGGCGAGCCGGCGGTTGTACCACCCGTTTATGATCTGCCGAGCATCACAAGGCGACGCCGCGCGGACGATGCCGACGTGGCGGCTGCAGCTTCTGAATCTCACTCCACAGGGAAGAAGCTGGCGCTCATCGTTCTCCTGTGTTTTGCACTCGCCGCGGCCATTATTCTGATCGTAAGGATGAACTCCGGCCCGAGTCTGCCGATGCAGGTCGCTAACCCGAATGGCGCTCCTGTGAGCCCGCCGCCTGTGAACACTTCCACCGTTGCTCAACCCGCGCGCCTGCCGAAAGACTTTACGGAATTGCCCGCCGCTCCGCCGCCGCGGCCGCAAGCGCAGCCCGCTACACAGACAGCAACGCAAACGGCACCAAAGGCTCCCAAACCCGCGCCACCGCGCAATACCGCAGTTCCGTCGCAAGCGGTGCCGCCTGCCGGTACTGCCGATGTCGAGTTTCTCAGCGAGCCAACTGGAGCGAAGATCACGGTCGACGCCCGTCCAGACGTGAGTTGCACCGCGCCCTGCACAATATCGCGCCTCCAACCGGGCCGGCATACGCTCACTGCCGATTTGAATGGCTATGCGACAGCGCGCCGCATCTTTGTCGTTCCTCAGGATTCAAGCCTCTACATCCCGCTTTCAAGGAGCAGCGGCGTGATGTTAGTCACCTCCGTGCCGAGCGGTTCTACGGTTATCGTCGACGGTAAGCCCGCTGCGCAAACGCCGGCAGCGCTTCGCCTTTCAGTCGGCGTTCATCACATTGTGATCACCAATGGCTTCTCACGGAAGGAGGAAACAGTCAACATTGATCCGGACAGTTTTCAGACGACCAGCGTGCGCTGGTAATCACTTTGCCATATCGCGGTAAGCCGGATAGCCGGGGACACCTGTCGCCGTTATAACAGCCCGGTTCACCGCTTTCGCCATGGCTTCCGCGGCCACGGCTCCGATCGTGGTGACGTCCGCCTTCGCGCTTGCGGTTCCGGTCGAGACTGCAAAGATGGCATCGCCATCGGCCGAAGTATGTACCGGGTTGATAGTACGCGCGTAGCCATCATGCGCCATCTGCGCCACCTTTGTCATATCGACTTTGCTCAGAACGGCGTTTGTCGCTACCACACCGATTGTGGTGTTGGTGCCAGCACTCGCATGCTGCTCTCGGGCTCCGCGCGACCCTGCCGCGAGCTGTGCCATTGTGTCGAGAAACTGCCCGTTGCCGGAACGAGCTCCGGCGAGGATCTTTCCCGTGCGATGGCTGCGCACATCGCCGAGCGCATTCACCGCGACGATGGCGCCTACAACCAGACCCGTATCGCCAATGCGAATGCTCGCCGTCCCCAGTCCCGACTTCATCGCCGCGTGCGGGCCGAACAGCTTTCCGACCGTCGCGCCCGCCCCAGCCCCCACGTTTCCCTCTGCCACGGACGCGTTCGACGCCGCTTCGCATGCCGCGTAACCGGACTCTTCGTCGGGCCGGATCTTCGGATCACCGATCTGCAGATCGAAGAGAATGGCGGCTGGAACAATCGGGACGACGAGCGGTCCCACGTGATAGCCCTGTCCGTGCTCTTCCAACCACCGCATCACCCCGTTTGCGGTCTCCAGACCGAAGGCGCTTCCGCCTGAGAGCACAATCGCGTTTACTTCCTGCACTGTGTTGATGGGGTTCAGAAGATCTGTTTCGCGCGTCCCGGGAGCGGAGCCCCGCACGTCCACTCCCGCAACTGCGCCGTGCTCGAATAGAATCACCGTGCAGCCGGTCGGCTTCCGTCGATGGGTAAAGTGACCGACTCGGACGCCGGCCACCTCCGTGATGGAGCCATGCGGTTGTTCCAACTCATCGCCAGAAGCAGATGACGACAAGCTGTGCGCCCCTGCTGCGAGCGCAGCCGCCCCGAGCAGCCTCCGCCGGTTCAGCCTGAACCCACACACAGGATTCTCAATTCGACCCTGGCCGATTATAGACATTTGACACCGTATGGCCTTTAGTTTCTCTCTGCGCTGGATTGCCGTCAGCGTCTTCATTCTCTCCTCCACGCTGAACTACCTGGATCGCCAGATCCTGAATGTCCTTGCACCACTCATCATGAGCCAGATGCACTTCAACCAGACGGGCTTCGGCTTCCTGCTCTCAACGTTTTCCATCGCCTATGCGGCCAGCTCTCTGTTTACGGGCTGGATGCTGGATCGGTTCGGCATCAATCGCGGGATCAGTGCGGCGGTTACATGGTGGTCTCTTTCTGCGCTCGCAATCGGAATGGTCACTGGTTTCGCAGGTCTGGCTGCGTGCAGCGCGGCGCTGGCTATCGGAGAATCGGCTGGTGTTCCCGCGGTGGGGAAGCTCAACGGCATCTATCTGAAGCCAGGCGAGCGCGCTCTCGGGGCAGCTGTCAATCAGATCGGCTTGAGCGTCGGCGCGGCACTGGCGCCGCTCTTCGTCGGCGTTGCGCTCGTATACAGCTGGCGCGTGCCGTTCATGATCACGGGCCTCCTCGGTTTCGTTTGGATCCCCATTTGGTTGCTTGTAAACCGGATGATTCCGGCCCGCTACGCTGCCGCCGAGTTTGCCGCGCCGGAAGAAACCGCCAGCAGATTCTCTATCCTGCGTGAGCGCAATCTCTTGCTCCTTGTCGTCGCGAACGTACTTTGGATGGGCGCTTATTCGGTATGGTCGAACTGGACCACGCTGTATCTCACGCGCGTCCATCACTTGTCTTTGAAGCAGGCGGCGGGATACGTATGGATTCCGCCGCTACTATCGAATCTGGGCGGATTCTTCGGCGGATGGCTCTCGCTCCTCTGGATGAAAGCGAAGCCCGATGCGCTGAGCGCGCGCCGTCGTGCGGTCTGGTTCAGCGCCTGCGGATCGCTGCTGAGCGTCTTCTTGCTCGTAGCGCCGGATGCACGGTGGGCGACAGCCATTATTTCGATCAGCTTCTTTTTCGCCCTCGCGGGCAGCGTAAACATTTACGCCTTGCCGATCGATCTCTTCGGACCTCAGCGTTCGGGCATCGCGATCGCGGCACTGACGTTCGCATTCGGAGTGCTGCAGACCGTGATTTCGCCGCTTATCGGTTTTCTCGGCGACCACAGCCTCTACAAGGAGGTCGTCTGGCTGATTACGATACCGCTGTTTCTGGCGGCGTTGGTGCTAATGGGGTGTGACTCCACACGCCCTTTGCGCGGTCAGCCGGGTTGAGCTCAATGGCCGGCGCCAGTCGAAACCGTTGGGTTCTGACTGCGCTCCGGCCGATGGCGAGGCTGCACTGAGACAAATTCGATATCTTTGGCGTGACGTTTGACATTGCCGGACCCGGCGGTTACGTTGGTGAACTCTGGAGCAACGGGGACGTGCCAAGGGGCCCATTGTCTACGCAGCCGGACTGGCAAATGCGACGCGCCTTGTGGATAACCCGAATTCCGTTCCAGGGCCGGGAGTTCCTCCGCCGGGAAGGTATGGCTCTTTGACGACGAGTGCAGTACCGGAACCCGGCTCGCTCTTTTTGCTGGGCATCGGTCTGCTCGGCCTGGTTTGCGGCCTGGCTTGTCACCGTCTCGAAGCGGGGAAATGATCGATGGGGACATCGCTGTCCCGCCCCATTTCTACACCGAGGAATGGAAACCGCAGCTCTGGAACCCTCGAATCAAGGTCTTCGCACCCGGATGCAGAAGCTGCCTGAATCTGGACTCCACCAGCTTTTCTGGCGTGTATGATATTTCTGCTCGCAGGTCGTTATGGGAACGCAATCTCCGTTTCGAAACATTCTTTTCCCCACGGATTTTTCCAAGTCTTGTGAAGCGATCGCGGATCACGTAGTCGGATTAGCGAAAGCATCGGCTGTGAAGGTGTGGCTTTTGAGTGTCGTGCCCCGGCTGGAGGAATGGCACGGCGTCTCGGAGATGTACTTTGGCCCATTCAGCGACTCGGCGCTAGCTTCGTTCGAGAGAGATCGAAAAGCCCTGGAAGCAGAGCGGCTCAAGATGCTACGTAGCTTTCAGGAGAAATACGTTGGCTCCGTCGAAAGCGAAATTGCGGTCACTTCCGGCGGCGTGGCAGATTGCATAATCGAATTTGCGCGGGAGAAGAACGTCGGGTTAATCATGATGCCGACCCGCGCGCTGGGACGCCGCCGCCAATTCCTTCTCGGCTCCATCACAGCAAAGATTCTGCACGATGCTCCATGCCCGGTATGGACCAGCCCGCATCCGCGCGAGCTGAATCCGTTTCGTCCGTACCGGCGGATCGTTCTCGCGCTCGATTACCGCTCGCTGTCTGTTCCGTTACTGGTCCAGGCTTCCGAGTTCGCTGAGCTTTTCGGCGCCGCCCTAACCGTTTTCAGCGCCATTCCTCGCGCACCCGAGACAAGCCATCACTTCATTCGTGAGCTGAAAAAAGATTTGACCTCTACATTGGAACAGCACCTAGGGAACTCCAAAGTTAAGGCATCTATCCGTCTGCTGGAAGGCAATCCTGGCGAGCTCATAGGCAACGTCGCGGAAGACATTGAAAAGGCCGATCTCATTGTTACTGGGCGCGGCCGCTTGGACGAGGCGGCAGCGCACGTCCACAGCCACAATTATGAGATCATCTGGAACGCGCCATGCCCAGTCATAACGCTTTAGTCAGGCCTCCCATCGGTAAACGCATTTTCAACATGTGAGGTCGATAATTCCAGGACGCGCCGCGCAGCGAGTTCAGCAAGGGAAGGCCTGCATGGGAGCTTTGGGATCAAACCGCGGAATATAGCGCCCATCACTGTCAGTAAATCCGTACTCTTTGGCGAGGTCGCAGACCCACAGGAGCCGGCCGTTCTTCTTGATGACGTCGTTCGCAGCCGCCAAAGCCACCACCGCACGGCCGATGTACTCGGGCGTTTCGCTCAGGTCGAAGCGGAATTGCTTCTTGATCGCATCCGTTTTCATGTGCATCAGCACTCTTTCGGTTCGCATGAACCCGGGATTCAGGCCAACGATTGCAACATTGAATTTCTTCGTATACTTGCTCATTCCGAAGACGAGGCGGTTGAGACATTCGTGTCCGAGGTCGTGCAAAATCTGTCCGCGCCATGCGGAAGGATCAGAATGCGGACCGCCGGAAGTGACATCTCCGGGTACGTAGTAGTTGTCCGTCACGTGCGCGATCAACCCGTGCCTGGCCTGTGTCATCAACCGGGCCGCATAGACGGAAGTTAGCCAGCACACGCCGATGGTCTCCAGTGTTTCGGGCCACAAGGAAGGAGTCAGTTGCCAGAACGGCTTCGACCACTCGGGCATGACGTTCGGCCCCCAGGCCGCGTTGGCGAGAACGTCGAGACCGCCTTGCTCCTGCTCGATGCGGCGGAACAATGGCGCGACCTGATCCTCCTTGCTGAGATCGGCGCGGACCGGAATGCCGCGCCCTCCGCGGGCGGTCACCTGGGCGGCGGTGTCCTCTACTGTTCCCGGCGCGCCGTCGGGCGGCTTGGGACCGTTTCGCGAGGTGCGCGCCGCCACGTAGACGGTGGCGCCGGCTTCACCACACGCCACCGCGATCCCGCGGCCCGCGCCGCGGCTGCCTCCCGCCACCAGTACTGTCTGTCCTTTTAGTGGAGAATTCATGGCGACAGTATGCGATCCATTCCTGACATCCTGTGTCATATTTCGCTGGTAGAGTTTTTTTATGCGCGCGGACCGGCTGCTGTCGATCCTTCTTCTGCTTCAGAGCCGGCGCGTGGTGAGCGCCGGGGAGTTAGCGCGGCGTCTTGAGGTATCCGAGCGCACTATCCTGCGCGACATGGACGCCCTGAGCGGTTCCGGTATTCCGGTGATCGCCGAGCGGGGCAAAGGCGGTGGATGGTCGCTGCTGGATGATTACCAGACGAAACTTACGGGGCTGAGCTCTGCCGAGATCCAAGCGCTCTTTTTCACCCGGCCGGCACAGCTTTTGTCGGATTTGGGACTCAAGCGCGAATCGGAAGCAGCGCTCATTAAGTTGCAGGCGTCGTTACCAGCGGCTGCACGTGAAAATGCGGAACTGGCGCGCCGCCGTATTCTGATTGATCCGCGCGGATGGGGCGACCCAGGCGAATATATTCCGTGCTTGCCCGTTCTACTGGACGCGGTCTGGCGCGGCAGACAGGTGCGGTTCACTTACGAAAAAGCACAATGCGAGCCGGTGGAACGCACCGCTCACCCGCTCGGGTTGGTTGCAAAAGGAAGTGCGTGGTACTTACTCGCTCAGGCCGAGCATGAGCCACATGCTTACCGGGTATCAAGGATACGCGAGGCTGCCGTGCTCGACTTACCCGCGGCATACCCGCCCAACTTCGACCTCGCCGCTCACTGGGAACGATCGGCGGCTGCGTTTCGCGAAAGACTTCCTCGTTATTACGCGACGTTTCTTGCGAGCCCTTCCGTTATGCGCTGGATCCGGTACCGCGGGTGGCGTCTCGAAGAGGAAACGCCGGAGGGAGACCGCGTGCGGGTAAAGCTGCGATTCGACATCGAAGAGGAAGCCGTACAGTTCGCCCTGAGCTTCGCCGCGGACATCAAGGTGATTCAGCCCGATGAACTGCGGGAGAAAGTATTGGCCGGCGCGCGAGCCATCGTTGCTGCGTCCGAGGCTTCTTCTGAGTGCGGCTGATTCCGCGCGCGAGATTCAAACCATCCCGCGAAAGCCGTACGGAGAACGCCGGACCAGAGGAGCTAACGAACGACAATCCGGCGAAAACCAACTCCTGCGTATGACGCTATAGCGGCCGGGATGGCGAGGATGATGAGCGTCCACCAGGGGCCGCCCTTCATGGGAAACAGGGGCTGAATAGATAGCTCTGGGCCAATCCAATGCGCCAGCGCAAACACAAATGCGACGGAGCCGGCGTAAAGCCACGCGAATCTTCGCGAAAGCATGCCAAGCACGAAAGAGGAAGTAAGAATGACCAGGAGCGCGGGCTGCGGCTCATCGTTGTGGAAATCGACGTATGCGGCGACGAGTCCACACGCCGCAGCCGCGCAAAGCAAGGCCAGCTTATACACTTTACAACGTAAAGTATATCTTAACGGTTGCTGTTCTCGGGCTGAGAGTTGCCTTGATTCTGGTCGTGGCGCTGTTGCATGCGCTCACGCATTTGCTGCTGCATCTGATCGTAGGTTTGCTTTTGCGAGTCAGTCAGCACGCTGCGGATTTTCGTGTCGCTGTCCTCGCGGACGGCGCGCATTTTGGCGTGTTTGTCCTTGGCAGAGAGGGAACTGTCGTTGTGGATACTCTCCATCTGCTGTTGACGGCTCGTCAAAATGGGCAGCAACTGGCTCTGTTGATCGGCAGTGAGGTTCAGGCGTTTCGTGAGATGCTTCAGTTGCTCGCTTGGATCCGCATGACGCCTCATCTCCTGGCTGTTCTGGGGCGCGGCGGACTGGTCCTGCGGTTGCGGTGCGGCGAACGCAGCACCCATGGCCAAAAGGGAGCCCAAGGTAATTGTCAAAATCTGGTTTTTCATGCTCTTTTCTCCTTGTGGAGTTTCTTTCTTTCTTCTAATCGTCTAGACGGCCCCCAGCCAGGCTCAGTTATGCGCGCGGGCGTTAAAGTTCGTTTAGCGGGAATCCGGCATCCGCGGGATGGAGCGCGGGCGATAGGCTGTTAGCGGAGGCCATCCTTGCCGCGCATCGTCATTTTCCTGCTCTTCAGTCTCGTTTCTGTAAACGGGGCGAACACCAGCGACCCGGTGTTCGCACCGCTGTGGCTCTACAACGGAAGCTGGGAGGTCAGCCGGCAAGGCAGCGCGAAGCCGGACCAGCTAACGAACGAATGTGCCCTCATCGGCAACTATTTCGCGTGCCAACAGACGGTGAACGGGACACCGAGTGAACTGCTGATTTTCGTGCCTTCCAAGACGCCCGGGAAGTACTTCACGCAGAGCGTGAATCCGGACGGCCGTGCGGGGGGAAGGGGCGATCTCGAGATTTCAGGCGACAAGTGGGTCTACTCGAGCACCTGGGATGCGGGTGGACGAACGGTTTACTATCGCACCACGAATCTATTTACGGGCAAGGATCGCATTCACTTCGAGCAGGCGGAATCGGGGAATAACCGCGACTGGACCGTGAAAATGACTGGTGACGAAGTGCGCGCGAGCAAACGTGCTGCGAAAGCCTCACGCTGAATCAAGCGCGGTAGTTACTCTATGCGCGACTCGGTTTCGGCTGCCGCAACTGCCGCCCGGCCGGCGAACGGCCAACCCACGCGCATGCACACCGCAACCAGCGCCGGCACCAGGCTCACGGCGATGCCCGAAAGAACATCCGCCGTGTAGTGATAGCGGCCATATATGGTCGCGATGGATACGCTAACGGCATAGAGAAACAGGCCCCAGCCGACACGCTTGCGTCCGGGCAGCAGCAGAAACATAGCCCAACTGGCCGAAAATGCGGACGAGACATGCGCGCTCGGGAACACACCCGAATGAATGGTGAGGCCGTTGAGCAGAACCAGGTTCAACGTTCTGACAGGCGTGATGATGTCTGGCGGTGCAATTTGGGGGAAGGCGATTCGGGGTGGCAGGGAAGGAAAGTAGGGGAACAATGCATACGCCGTGAGGGTACCAAGCAGATACAGCACGTAGAAGCTGTCAATGCCCTTGCGGCCGTTCGTGAACCAGAGGATCAGAACGCAGTACGCGCCGATGCCATAGACGAACAGGTAAGAGAGTTCGAGATATACCGGGATGACAGGCCCGAGGCTCTCAACGAGGGCGCGCAGGTGCCAGTTATAAAGCAGGAGTCGATCCCAGCGGATCCACGCGGCTTCGTAGCTGAGATCGTAATGGCTGGGAACGAAAAGTTCCATCTCGCGAAAGGCGACCAATATGAGTCCGAGAGGGATCCAGTCGCGGATGCGGTTGACGTTTCGCGCCAAGCGCCCCTGCTCGGCAAGCGAGAAACAGCAGAAGAGGATAAGCACGCCGGCAAGCAGAAACACGGGCTGATTTCCCAGCCGCGTGCGGTTGGGGAAAAAAGGGACAAGGATCGCGACATAGCCGAAGAAGCCGAGAAGAACCCACTCTGAGGCTCGAAACCTGGACCAGACGGGCAGCAGAGGCATGGGCCTATGAGGCAGTGCGGGGAGCGGGACGGACACGGCTCTGGAAGAACAGCGCGATGCCGGCGAGAATGCCGGCCCAAATGGCCCAGGTGGTTAGCAGTTCCTTATCGATGAGGAAGCCGGCGATGAGCGGTGCGGTTATCTGGGCGATGGAGGTGAGTGATTGGGTGAGGCCGAGGATGACGCCCTGCTCGCCACGCCCCGCGCTCTGCGTGACAAGACTGGTGAGGGCGGGACGGAGGCCTGCGCCGAGGATGGATGCCGCGGCCATTACCCAAAGCAACTCGCCGATGGTGCGGGTGAAGCCTATGGCGGCGTAGAACACGAACGTGCTCAGGAAACCGATCTGGACGACACGGCTCTCGCCCAGCCATTTCACAATTCTGCCGATGAGGCCGCCTTGCATAATGATGCCGATGAATCCATTGAAGGCGAAGATATACCCTACTTCGCGTACGCCAACCGCGTGGCCGTTCCATTGATAGCGCCGCTCGGCGAACAGAGCGAAGCCGGCGATAAAGGTGGAGAACGAGAGGGCAAAGAACAGCCACTGCACGAGCAGGCGGGCAAGTTCCCGGTTACGGAAATACTTGCGGTATTCGCCCCAGGAAATGAGTGAGAGCCGTTTTCCGCCGGGTCCGGTGTTGCCATCCTCGGCACTGCGTTCCTGCATCAGCTCGCGGCGCGGCAGCATGAAGAACGTGAAGAGAATACTCGTGAACGAGAGCACGCAGGCCGCGAGTACGGGCGCCTGATATCCGTACGCGGCAAGAAAGCCGGAAATGGCCGGTCCGACCAGGAAACCGAAACCAAATGCGACACCAATCAGAGCGAACGATTTGGCGCGATTTGCGGGTTCCGTGACATCACTGATATACGCTTGAGCGATGCTCAAATTGCCGGCGGTCGCTCCATCGATGGCGCGGGCCAAGAAGACCATCCAGATGCGCGTCGAGACAGCGAGCAGAAGGAAGCCCGCGAGAGTCCCCATCTGGCTAACGAGCAGCACTGGCCTGCGTCCGATGCGATCTGAGATCTGACCCAGTATAGGGCCAGCAATGAGCTGGAAGATTGCGTAGATCGAGATGATGCCGCCGACGACTGCGGGGGAGGCGCCGAGACGCTCGGAATAAAACGGCAGGAGCGGCAGGATGATGGTGAACCCTAGAACATCGACCAGAACAATAAGGAAGATTGGTAATAGGGGCGAGGTGGACCGCCTGGTGGGCGGCGCAGCGATCGCGCCTGTCGGCGGGGCACTCACACTCTGATTCTACCGAGGACCCGCCGTTGAGCCGTGGTCCGCCCTGCTTCGGGCGGCGGTTTCCATCTTCACGAGAGACGCGACTTTGGACCGCAGCCGAAAAGTAGTACAACAGAAGGTGCTCTGGCCTGCAGGCCAGTGACTTCTGAATGCAGAAAATCAAATATGCGCTGGTGTTGTGGGGCATGAGTTCTGCGATTGCCTTCTTTTCCCAAAACGCCTGGGCGCAGCGAGAACCCGAACGCGATTATGGCCGGTCCGTTGTCGCAAGCCGCAGCGGCATTGTGGCTACGAGCCAGACCTTGGCCTCGGCGGCGGGCGCCGATATCCTGCGGCGCGGCGGAAACGCCGTGGATGCGGCGATTGCCGCGAATGCGGTGCTGAGTGTGATCGAGCCGATGATGAACGGCATCGGGGGAGATCTTTTCGCAATGGTCTACACCAGCGCGGACAAGAAGCTTTCCGGCCTGAATGCGAGCGGATGGGCGCCCCAGGCGCTGACAGTGGAACACCTGAAAGCGAAGGGCGTTACAAAATCGATCCCAAGAAGCATCGACTCGGTCACTGTTCCCGGTGCCGTAGCCGGCTGGGCGGCACTGCATGACCGGTTCGGGAAGCTGCCGCTTTCCGACGATCTGCAGCCGGCGATTTACTACGCCAGGAAGGGTGTTCCGATCACGGAAATGGTGGCGCAGGTCTGGCAAGATACCGCCGCAACGCTGAAAAGCCAACCCGGCTTCGCGGATACGTTCCTGCCACGAGGCCGGGCGCCGGCCCTGGGAGATGTCTTCCGGGATCCGGACCTGGCTCGTTCGCTCGAGCTGGTTGCGATGCACGGCCGCGATGGGTTTTATCGCGGGGCCACAGCGCAGGCGCTCGTTGCATTCTCAAAACAGCAAGGCGGGGTGATGGCGCTCACGGACCTGGCCGATTTTCAGCCGGAGTGGGTAGAGCCGATTTCAACTACATACCGAGGATGGACGGTATATGAACTGCCGCCTAATGGCCAGGGAATCGCAGCTCTGTCCATGCTCAACCTGATGGAGCAGTTTCCGCTTCGCGAGTACGGACACAACAGCGCCAAAACGCTCCACGTGATGATTGAAGCGAAGAAGCTCGCCTACGCGGACTTGATCACCTATATCGGCGATCCGCGGTTCTCGCCGATACCCGTCCAGCAACTGTTATCGAAGGATCTGGCGCGCAGGCGGGCGGATTCGATCGACCCGAACAAAGCGCATTGCAGCACGTTGCCGTCGGACCTGAGCGCCAAATTGAATGCCATGGGCCACGACACAACGTATCTGAGCGTCATCGACCAGCAGGGCAACATCGTATCTCTCATTCAGAGCAACTACGCCGCGTTCGGTACGGGGTTCGTCGCGCCTGGAACGGGCTTCGCGCTGCAGAATCGGGGGCAGCTGTTCTCGTTGGAGGCGGGACATCCGAACGTGCTTGCGCCGCATAAACGGCCGCTTCATACCATCATTCCCGGATTCATGCATAAGGGCGATGAGACGATTGGTTTCGGCATCATGGGCGGGTTCAACCAAGCGCAGGCGCACGCGCAGTTCGTGTCGAACATAGTTGATTTCGGCATGAATATCCAGGGCGCGGTGGGCGCGGCGAGATTCACCATGCCGGCATTTGAGGGGTGTGACCTATTCATCGAATCACGCGTTCCGAAGCCCGTTCAGCAAGAGCTCGCGGAGAAGGGACATGAATTGGGCGTCGTGGGCGCTTATTCGCTCAGGATGGGACGCGGCAACGTCGTGATGCGGAATGGATCCGGGATCAATTTTGGCGCCTCAGACCCGCGAGCAGACGGGGAGGCGATACCGCAGGTTCCGAGCTGGACTGCGCAATAAGGTGCTATGAGCAACTTCTCAATCGCGGTGATACCCGGCGATGGGATCGGGCGAGAGGTCACTCCGGCAGCGCTCGAAATCGCGCAAAAGGCTGCAGCAGCTTTCGGCGATACGCTAACCGCGACGTGTTTCGACTGGGGCAGCGACTATTATCTCCACCATGGCAGGATGATGCCGGCCGACGGCGTGGATCAGCTGCGAAGCTTCGATGCAATCCTGCTGGGCGCCGTCGGGCATCCCAACGTACCGGATCACATTACGTTGAACGGGCTGCTTCTGCCGATCCGGCGCGAAATGGATCAGTTCGCGAACCTGCGGCCTGCCATCGTGTATTCGGGCGTGGAATCACCGCTGCGGCATGTGTCTGCCGGAGATGTCGATATCGTGGTTGTGCGGGAGAACACGGAAGGCGAGTATTCGCAGGCAGGCGGATTTGTCCACAAACATCAGCTGAACGAAGTGGCCGTTCAGACAGCCGTTTTCACCCGCCGCGGCGTGGAGCGCATTATCCGCTTCGCATTCGAACTGGCGCAACGGCGAAACCAGAAGCGAAAGGTCACCTCAGTGACAAAATCGAACGCGCAGGGTTACAGCATGGTTCTTTGGGACCGGGTATTTGAGGAGGTCGCAGGGGACTATGATGGCGTGAGCACGGAATCGCTGCTGGTTGATGCGGCGGCACTGAATTTTGTGCGGCGGCCTCAGACATTCGACGTAGTGGTCGCTTCGAATCTGTTCGGCGACATTCTGAGCGATGTAGCGGCTATGGTGACCGGAGGCATCGGGCTAGCGGCAAGCGCGAATATAGATCCTCTGCGGCGGTGCCCGTCGATGTTCGAGCCGGTGCATGGAACAGCGCCGGATATCGCCGGAAAGGGAATCGCGAATCCGCTCGGTTCAGTGTTCTCGGCTGTGATGATGCTGGACCATCTCGGTTTGCTCGATGCGGCAAGGACCATCGATTCGGCTGCGCGTGCGGTGATCGCCGAGCGCCTGATTCGCACGCCGGACTTGGGCGGGACGAATTCGACTGCGGAAGTGGCAGATGCGATTACCGCCCGGCTCGGAGATTAGCGCGTTATGGGTTCTCTGATCCGTTCAGGACAGGTTGCCATTTGGCGCTTTCGAGACGCCGGGGAGAAGCGTCGATCTCTGCACGGACTTCGATCGCACCGGCCGAGGCAGGGCGCAGATCTTTGAATTTGCGGGCTGAGGTGAGAACATTTCGCTCAAGCGAGCCAACCGTTTCGTTGTAGGCCGAAACGGTCTTTTCGATGGCGTCCCCGAGCCTGCTGAAGTGCTGGCCCATGGTCAGCAGCCGTTTGTAAAGCTCGTTGCCGGTATCGCGAATCTTATCCAAGTTTTCAACCACAGCCTGCTGACGCCAGCCATGGGCAACGGTGAGGAGCAGAGTGATCAGCGTGATAGGGCTGGCCATGACGACGCGATGCGAGGCGGCGAAGGCGAGCAGTTCGGGATCGTGTTCCAGGGCGGCGCTGAAAAGCGACTCGAGGGGTAGAAAAGCGACAACAAACTCCGGCGAATTGACGCGCTGCCAATAGGATTTCTCAGCCAGGGCGCGAATATGCGTCTTAACCTGGCGGGCGTGATCGGCCAACAAGCGGAGGCGCTCGGCTTCATCCTGCGTTTCGATGGAGCGCAGATAGGCATCGAGCGACACCTTGGCATCGACAACGACGCGGCACTGGTTCGGGAGTTGAACAATGAGGTCCGGGCGCTGGTTGGTTTCGCCGAACAGCGTTTGCTGCTCGGCGAAATCGCAGTAATCGAGCATGCCGGCCAGCTCCACGACGCGGCGCAACTGCATTTCGCCCCAACGGCCGCGCTGAATGGGCGAACGCAGCGCCGTCTTGAGCTCTTCCGTGGATTGACGGACGCGCTCCTGCAAGTGCGTGAGAGCCTGCACCTGAGCCGAGATATTTTCATAGGCGCCGGCGCGCGACTTCTCAATGGCCTGGACCTGCTCCTCGAATTTGCGCAGCGACTGGTTTACGGGTTCCACAAGCTGCTGGAGTTGATCGCGGCTTCGATCAAGCATCATCTGGCTGTTACTCTGAAGGGCCTCAAAGGCCAGGGAGCGAAACTTCTCGTCGAGCTGCTGCTGGCTGCGCGTGAGGAACTGGAGCTGAGCTTCGCCTAGCTCCCTGCTCCGAGCCGTTTCGTTCTGTTGTTGAACAAGCGCGCGCTGAGTTTCAGCCAGCTCATTGCGCAGCCGCTCGGTCCCGGCGCGCTCGGCCTCAGCACGCGCATGCTCGCCGGACGCGGCGTGACGCCAGCGGCGCGCTTCGGAAAGCTGATATCCGGCGACGCCGACCATGAGGACCAGACAGATCAGGAGCGCGACCGTCATTTCCTGAACCCCGTTTCCGACTTGAATTGCTCAAGTGAGTTGAAGACGATAGGGCAGTACACCGCGCGATCAGGCATGTGCCACATACGGCTAAGCAGCGAACCGTTGCCTTTCACGAGATGGGGAAACAATTCGCAGGTCTGCGGGCGCGCTTCGTAGACGGAACACAGATCGCCTTCGAGAAAAACACAGCCGCTGGCAACACGCTTGAGAATCCGGCCCTCGTCGGAAGTTTCCACGGTGTAATCACGCAGAAAGTCGGCGAGCCTGATGCCTAGGAATCGGGCGAGGCGCTCAGAATCGCGATCAGTGACCTGAGTAGTTGCGACCCGGCAGCAGTTCGCGCAGGCGGTGCAATCGATGGATTCTTCGATATTCTGCGCAATCGTCCTCAGGCGGCGTTCAGCGAAGTTATGGCGTTTGAGCCAAGCCCGAAACTGCTCATTCTCCCCGCGCTGCTTTTCGCCGAGGCGCTTGATCTGCACGAGGTTTGTTTCCATCCGAATTCCATTATCTCAAGTTCAAACATTTTCGGGGTAAGTTGTTGGCACCGGCGTAAGAAGCCCGGAGACGATAATAAAGGCGTGACGGACCAGCTAGCGCTCTCAGTTTGGCTCAACCGCGGGGCCCGGAGCAGCCGGGTGCGGCAGTTTGAAAAGCTCCTGCGACTGTTTCCCTTCTCGCAGCGGGAGCAGCCGCAATCGATCATTTCAATCCATGCAATCGACACCACGGAACCACCTCTTTTGGAGCGGCCCGTGAACGGACCGCTAGGCGTGGATGATGTCGCCGCGACCCTCGGCGATTATACGGGGGACGATGTGGCGTACAAGGTGGAGAGCTGGTGGGACCTCTGGCAGTACGACACCGATTGGACGCTCGGCCCGGCGCGCGTGGCCCTATATTGTTTCGGACCGGACTTCGATGCAGGAACCGAGCGGGAGGGCGGCGCACAGGAGGACCTGAGAATCGAGTTCGGCCTCGACAGCAACTACCTTCCGCGGCCCGAAATTGCGGGCAGCGCGAAGCTGGTGGAGTCGAATATCAAAAGCCTGCTCCGGCTGGTGCACGAGGTTGATGGCGCGCTGCCGGTTGAGAAGCGGCGGCTCGAAACGGAATCCGGAGAAAACTTTGCAGATCGTTTGCAGCAGGCACTCACGGCGAGCAGCCGGATTCAGTAGAGCGTACCGGCAGACGCGCGCCGCACGATAGAATACACCGGCGTGCCCGCTTATGCCTATGTCATCCTCGCAGCCGGATGGCTTCTTTGGCTGACGCCTTTTTTCAGGTTCAAACGAACCGCCGAGCCGGCCAGACAAGTTGACCGGCGTGCCCGCTGGGGCATGTTGCTTGAGGGAATCGGGTACGCAATATTGTGGCAGGGCAGGTTCTGGGAGAGGCCGGTACGGAAATGGCAGGTTGCGCTGTCAATTCTATTTTTTCTACTGGGAGTTCTTCTCTCCTGGACTGCCACACGCGCACTAGGACGGCAGTGGCGACTCGATGCCGGCCTCAACTCCAATCACGAACTTGTGAGGTCGGGACCCTATCAGGTAGTCCGCCATCCAATTTATACATCGATGTTGTGCGTTCTGCTTGGAACAGGAGTACTCATCACACCCTGGTGGCTGCTCGCGCTTTCACTGATTGCCTTTCTAGCCGGGACGGAAATTCGAGCGCGAATTGAAGACCGGCTGCTTGATGCGCGTTTCGGCGATCGATTCCGGGATTATCAGCGCAGCGTCCCCGCGTACGTTCCCTTTCTCAGGTGAGTTACACTCAAGCCGCTGCCGCTGTGATCTCAGCGGTTTCGAGCGGCGTAACGGGATCGAGCGTAAGCCAGAGCAAAATGCCGCAGAAGTACACCGCGGCCGAAACGTACAGCGGCACATTCCAGTTCCCGTTGAACTGCCGGAGGAGATACCCGGTGACCACCGGATACAGCGCGCCTCCAAAATTGCCCATCATGTTCATCGTGCCTGATAGCGTTCCGGCTAGATTTCCTCCCACGTCCATGCAGGTTCCCCAAGAGGTGGGCATGACCAGGTCGTTACAGAAGCTCGCGAAACCGAGCGCGAGCATCACGGCCAGCGGCTCATGCAAGAGACTCGCGACAATGAGCAAACAACCCGCACCGGAAAAGCCCGCGTATGCCAGCAGCTTGCGCGCTATGGCCACGCTGCCCATCAAGCGGGTGAGGCGTGCGTAGACAAAGCCGCAGAAGAGAGAGCCCAGGCCGCCAAGGAAAAGAGGCAGAATGCCATAAATCGCGCCCTGGTTCAGAGTCAGTTTAAGCCTCTCATCGAGGAAGGTCGGCAACCAAGTGATGTAGAAATACCAGCCGAACGACAGACAAAAATACTGCGCGCACAATAGCCAAACCTGCTTTGAACGGGTGAACTTGCCCCAGGGAATGGCACTGTGCCCGAGCGAGGGTATCGTGCCGGTCATCAACGCCAGTTCCGCCGCGTTCACTCTCGGATTGTCGGAAGGACGGTCACGGAACCAGACATAGAAGAAGATGGCCCAGATCGCGCCGAGCATCCCCAGCATGGCGAAGGACAGCCGCCAGGAGACGAACCGGAATAACAGCACCACTACCAGCGGCGTAAAGGCGCCACCCCAGCGCGCACTTAGCCAAACGATCGCCTGGGCGCGTACTCGCTCCTCATGCGGCAGCCACGTCGCGAGTGCCCGCGTAATGTTCGGAAAGCATCCCGCCTCGCCGGCGCCGAAAAGAAACTGGGTGATAAAAAGCGATGGAAAGTTGAAAGCCCATCCGGTCGCGGCCGTAAAAAAGGACCACCACGCGACAATGCGTGTCAGCACGCGCCGCGGTCCCCAGCGATCTCCCATGTAGCCACTCGGAATTTCAAAGGCAGCGTAAGCGGACGCGAAGGCGAAGAAAACCCAGCCCATCTGCTCCTTACTGAGCGCAAGTTCTTTGGAGATGGTTCCGGCCGCCCGCGACAAGGCGACTCTATCGATGTAGGAAAAAATCGCCAGAGCGACCGCAAACACGACGACCCAATAGCGAACGTGCGTAGGCCGTTGGTCGCTGAGTGGAATCGCGCCAGGTGCTTTCGTAATCATCAGATTGCATCAGATCATATGCTGTTTGCCTGTCCTGTCATACAATGCTGGCGAACGGATGGTTTCTGATTGAGCATGAGTACGGCCGCCGTCGCCCACTTCGTGCCCCTCGAAGTTCGTTCCGCAAAATCGCAAGGTGAAAGTAATAACAACACCGCGTGCGAGGCCCATCAACTACGCGATCGCTTTGGTTTTAGCTCGCTTGGCAGATAATTTGAACTCGCGCCGCATGATCGGGCGCGCGGGTGTATGGCGGGCTACGATCTTGAAACCGGCGCGTGCGAAGGTGGAAGCGAAGCCGGTACCCGAGGCGCTGGGCGTCAAACTCGCATCCAGAGGATAGGCTTCGAGTGCAGGCGCTCCCGCTGCCTTCGCCGCCTTAATCGCGCCTGCGATCAGAGCGGACGTGACGCCCCGCCGGCGATAGCCTTTGCGCACATAAAGACACGACAGCGACCACACCGGCATATCATCCACTCGTCTGAGCCGCCATACCCGGTCCAGCCAGGGCAAAGCGTCGCGCGGCGTCAGTTGGCACCACCCGACCGCCACATCACGCTCGAACGCAAGCAGTCCCGGCGGCGGGCCTAGCTTCACGATTTCTCGAAAACCCGCCTTATTCTGCTCCGGCGGTTGCTTTCGATACGCGCTGCCGATTCGCCAGTACATGCACCAGCAACCGTTGCATGCGCCGCGTTTTCCGAAGAGATCCTCGAGCGCGGGCCAAAGCTCCGCTGTAAGCGGGCGAATGTTCAGCTTCATGATGCCGGGCGTGCGGCGCGCTACTCCTGTCCGCCGATCCGTTGCGCGCTCTGCGACCGCCGTATCTGATGGCTGGCCAACATCGAAAGCCGGAACGCCTCCTGAGATTCCTCGAATGCCTTGCGAGCGTGCTCCAGCGCCTGCCGTGAGTGCTCATGCCCGCTCTGATGGTCTCCCTTTTGATAGTGCACGGCCGCTGTGCGGTGTGCGTGAGCAGCCTGCTCGTGATACTCGGCTGCTTTCTGGTTTGCGTCTCCCGGCATAAAATCACCTCGGCTGAGACTCTAAATTACCATTCACAGCCGGATTTGCGAAACACGCATTTTTGTCCACACTGCGCGTATGCGGATCCTCGTTACACCACAAGCGGGCGGAGAGTTCGGCCAGGATCGCGCCGTCATACCGGTTGCGCGGATTCCACAGTAGCCAGCCATCAGCGTGAGCGTCCTGAGCGGCCCGGATTTGCTCTTCGAGTTCCCGCTTCCCAAACTGTCTGTGATCAAACGCGTAGTCATTAAAGGCCTGCAGCCACGGCCGGAAGGTGTGGGGTGGTGCGCTTGTCCGCTCGACGGCCCGCTGCAACGAGGCAAACACGATACGGTAAGGATCACTCATCGGATTTCGCACGCCAGGAATTCCAAACTGAAAGGCCGAGGGATACAGCATGGGCGAAATGTAGTCGATGACGGGAGCTAAGTCGGCAAAGCACTGCCCGATGCCTGTGTCATCCAGGTTCCAGCACACGTACCCGAAGTTATCGGCCGACACGAAGACGTTCTCGGGAGCGAGAGCGCGGCGCGCTTCCGCCAGAAAACCCGCGATCGCCTCGCGTCGATTCGCTTCGGTATTCGGCTGTGAGAACTGTAGCCCTTTCTGATCTGGAAAGCGTACGTAATCAAACTGAACTTCATCGAAGCCCGCTCTGGCGGCTTCGAGGGCAAGCGCGATGTTGTATTGCCATACTGTGCGATTGAACGGATCGGTCCACGCCAGACCTTCCCGGTCGACGAACAGTGTGCCCGTTGCCGTTTTGACGGCCAGATCGGGCCGCCTGCGTGCAAGCGGATCATCTTTGAACACCACGATGCGCGCGATGGCGTACAGACCGCGGCGATGCAGATCCGTCAGCAGCCCAACGGGATCCGGCATCGTGATCGTTTTGTTCGCACCCGCCGCCACCGCTTCTGCCGTCCGGGTTGGCGAACTGATCAACCCGCGGTCACCCTTGAAGTCAATGACCAGGGCATTCAGGTTCGCTTTGGCCGTGGTTTCGAGCACTTCGTTGCGCAGCACGGAGGAACCCACACCCCAGAACGAAAGATAGAGGCCATGAATTCGCAGCGGCTGCAGCCCGATCTGCATCTTCGCCGAAGCGTCTACCCTGCGGCGCGAATAGCCGAGTGCGCGCGCTCCCACCCACTCCGTATTGGCGTCGAGTTCAAACCGTCCCTCCTGGTTTGTGCGCGTTACTTCATGCGCGGAAACGACCCATGCTCCCTGGATGGGCTTGTTTGTCGCCTCATCTATGACCGTTCCTGAAATCCGCTCCTGGCGTGCAGAAGAGCCGCCGGCGAGCACGGAAACCAGAACGCCGGCGGAAACAATGACGGCCGCGGTAGTGCGATGGATTCGCATGTCAGTTGCGCCCCAGCGCCATCGCGTTTTCGATGAATCGGAGAAAGCGAGGCCCAACATCTTCGTCCGAGACGATGCAGCGGGGAAGCGCCATCATGGGATCAGCGCCGGTAGCGGCACGGCACTCGATCGAGAACGCTGCCGTATAACCGGCTGCACTCGCGCGGCTCATGAGATACGTGTCGTAAATGCCGAACGGCCACGCCAGCAGAGTGACAGGCCGGCCGAGCTTCTCTTCGAGCACGGCTTTTGACTTCCGGAGCTGATTATCCACAAAGGCCTCATACTGATCACGATCCAGCTTCTTCGACTCCTGTTTGAAATTGGGATGCCAGAAAGTGTGGGATTCAATCTTGAAAGACGGCGTAGCGGCGAGTTCGGAGAGTTGATCCCAAGTCATCGCATATGATGCGTGCGAAATGCACGAAGGATAGATGAAGAGAGTGACGGGAATGCCGTTGACGGCTAAGAGGGAACGCGCTTCGTGGTAGACCGAAGCGTGGCCGTCATCAAAGGTCACCACCACGGACTTCGGCGCCGGCGCCGGGCCGCTTCCCAGTCTCCACGCCAGAAATCGCTCGAGCGGAATGACGCAAAATCCGTTGGTCCGAAGCAGATCAAGCTGTTGTTTAAAGTGGACGGTCGTTACCGTCATCGAATCGGCCCGGACGGGTCCGACGCGGTGATACAGCAGAATCGGGACCGCGGGCTCTGTCGCGGCCCCGGCGATAGCAGAGCCGCAAAGGAGTGCGCAGAAACAGCGCAGAAATAGTTGCATGCTGCTCATGCGAGCACGGGAGATGCCGTTCACTGCCATCCAAGGCCCCCGGGGGAGAAGAACGCCGCCGATGCGCAGAATCGCGCACACTGATGCGCCATATAGCTAACGCATTCGAGGGTGCGTATCGGGTAACCACGGAAAATGCTGCATCGCGCGACGGAACAACTCTTGCTAGTAGGAGGTTGGGCTGTTCTTTCCTCCCACAGGAGATGTGAATGTCTGAAACGATGTCTGAAACGATTCGCGAAGTGATGCTGTCGGGCAATGGGCTTCTTCGCTGGCCCGATGGCGAACAACGCGTGAGCTACCGTCTGATGGTAGGGCTGGACAACCTGGTCGGGACCATCCGCATTGCTCCAGTGCCGGACATCTTGCGGCGTCCGAGCCGCCACGGCCGCATTTTTCTATATATGCCGGAGGGCCGCAGAGTGGCGCTAAATGTTGCCCCCAATGGCCATCTGACGCCGGACGGTCCGGTCGAACGAAGCCTGGACGGGCAGGACTGGTGGGTCGATAGCACGCCGTGGTTGCCGTTCGAGACCCCGGACCGGTTCACTCTCGCGATGAAGACGGGCGCGATTCAGATCTTCGAGTCCCACGCTACCCCGGAAGAGGCAGAGGCGGCTTATCGCGCCTGGGAGAACATCGATATGGCGGAAATTCGGCCACCGTTTGGAAAACCGAACCGGCTGAAATGATTCTTTACTTGTCCTGGCTCTCCGTAAGCGGTTCACACCCCTCGCGCGGCTGTGCCCTGACGAAATTGAAATCCCGCCGCACGCGCTGCCCGTATTGAACCGCAACTCTTGGAATCAGGATGCACCCGTACCCTCTGGCATCCGCCCACATGCTGTAAGCGCCGGGCTTTACTTCCGCGAACAGGTAGTAGCCCGCCGTATTCGTCACGGTTTCCAAATGAACGCCCTCGCCGCGGCTGTCAATGCCGATCGTCACCGCGGGAAGGGCGCTCCGGGAGTTAAGCGTGACCGCGCCTTCTACGCTGGACCTGTGCGTATCGTCGCTTGCCAGACAGGAGAACGCCACAGCCACGACGAGACAACAACGCCTGAAATTCATAGGTTCCCTTCGGTTTTCAGCAGCTATGCAGCGCGAGTTGTTCTCTCGTCTCATGTGGCGCGACCGCCGCTCCCATACAGAGGCTCAACACCGGGCACGTGGATTCCAACACGATTTCGTACGTATGGGTGCGCAGCTTGCCGAACGGCTGCTGAAGATGTCCGCGATTAATGACCACCAAATCAAACGGCTGCTCCGATAGGATACGGTGAACGACCTGCCCGATCGGGCCGTCCTCAACGAAGACACGGCAGTTGAGTATGGATTGAAGATCCTGGTGCTGACGCAGCATCGGGTATTCATCGCCGAGCGGGCGAATCATCCGCTGCTCACAGTCA
>JAFAMM010000348.1 GCA_019233375.1 Acidobacteriaceae bacterium | reverse complement strand
CGGTATTGAGCTGTTCGCCGCGATGGATGGACGGTTGGACCTGGTGCTTGACGGCGGTCTCTGCACGGGACCCGGTCCCACGACGGTCGATATCACGGAGCCTTACTGGAGAGTGATACGCGAAGGCGCGATTTCTGAAAAGGAAATTGCGGAGCGGCTGCGAGCAACGTAGCGGGTCTGAAAAATTCGCTTAAAGCCACTTTCTTTGTTATTCTTTGTAAGAAGCGTTTTCCGCGAGAGCGTCCGTCCCGGTCTCCTAAAAATTGATCCGATAGTCAATGTCATGGAGTCCCGCTCGGATATTGTGCCGGTGTGCAGGCTCCGGTGGTAACCCCACTATGGAGAAGCCTAAAGGCGCTCGGAGGATTCCCCCCTTGCAATTCTTGGGGTCAATGACGGGGATTGTGCCGGAAGCTCTCGCAGGAAACGCTTCTTTTTTACCGGCCCGCATTGATGAATATTCTCTTTATCGGCGATATTTTCGCCTCTGGCGGCCGAGGTATAGTCGCCGAAAATCTGAACCGGCTGATCAGCGAAAACAAGATCGATCTGGCGATTGCAAATGCCGAGAATAGCGCCGGCGGCTTCGGTATCACGCCGTTGATAGCCGAGGAACTCCTCGCACTTGGGCTCGATGTACTGACCGGCGGAAACCACAGCTTCGATAAGCGCGAAATCCATGACTATATGGAGCATCAGCCGCGTCTGCTGCGCCCGGCGAACTACCCGGACGGCTTGCCGGGCGCGGGTGTTTTCCGGGCGAAGGCCCGCAATGGGGTGCCGTACGCCGTTTTTAACCTCCAAGGCCGCGCGCACATGACAAATATCGATTGCCCGTTCCGCAAAGCGGATCAATTGCTCGCATCCCTGCCAGCAGAAGTCAAAATTCGCCTCATTGACTTCCATGCCGAACTGACAAGCGAAAAAGTGGCCATGGGTTGGTATCTGGATGGCCGTGCCACTGCGATGATCGGCACCCATACCCATATCCCCACCGCAGACGCGCGGGTTCTGCCCGGCGGCACGGCGTATCAGACCGATGCGGGCATGACCGGTCCGTACGATTCCGTCATTGGAGTCGACAAGGACACGATTCTGCGGCGTTTCCTGACGGGACTGCCGTCGAGGATGGAAGCCGCGCGCCACGGGATCGAACTCCATGGCGCGATCATCCGCGCCGATGAGAATACAGGCAAGTCGACTGGTATTGAACCTGTTTTCTGCCGCAAGTGAAGGGGGCAATCATGCTGGTTGCGCTGCGATTTCGACTTCCTCGCCCGTTGCCTGAAGGGACACACCTTCCCAGCGAGCCACCACGGCCGTGGCGACACAATTACCGAGCAGGTTCACTGAGGTGCGGCACATATCCAGCAGTGCATCTACTCCCAGGAGCAGGGTCACACCCTCGAGGGGCAGGTTGAATGTGGAAAGCGTTCCAGCCAGAATCACCAGAGCTGCACGCGGAACGCCCGCCACGCCTTTGCTTGTAAGCATCAGGGTGAGCATCATGGTGATCTGTGTAGTCACTGTCATGTGAACTCCCGCCGCCTGGGCAATGAACATTGACGCTAGCGATAAATAGAGCGCCGAGCCGTCCAGATTGAAGCTATAGCCCGTGGGTAGCACGAATCCCACGATGTGTTTAGGAACGCCAAAGCGCTCCATGTTTTCGAGCGCGAGCGGTAAGGCCGCCTCACTCGATGCCGTGGAAAACGCAATCAGGAAGGGTTGCCGGGCAGCACGCACGAACCGTGCGAAAGGCACTCTCGCGACGGCGAGCGCCGAGCCCAACACCAGCGCCACAAACAACGCTTGTGCCAGGTAGAGGGTTGCAACCAGCTTGCCCAACCCGGCGAGCACTCCGATCCCTTTCGAACCGATGGTTACGGCCATAGCCGCACCCACCCCGAGCGGCGCGATATACATAACGCAACGCGTGTAGCGGAACATCACCTCGGCGACTGCGCTAGCGAAATTCACCACGGGCTGTGCCTTTGGTCCGGTTGCCGAGCAGGCAGCTCCGAACAGAAAGAAGAACACGACCATCTGCAGGACGTCATTCTGCGCCAGCGATTCGAAAATATTGTTCGGAACGGCGTGTTCCAGAACCTCGACCAGTGACGCCGGCCGGCTTAGACCCGACAGCGGCGTGGTGCTTGTCGCTGTTAGCGCCAGCCCGGCGCCCGGCCGCAGAAGGTTCACGATAATCAAGCCGAGCGTCAGCGCCAGAGTGGTTGCAATTTCGAAATACACGAGCGCCTTGAGGGCAATGCGGCCCATTGTCTTTAGCTCGCCGCACGACGCAATACCGGAGACCAGGGTTCCGAAAAGCAAGGGCCCGATAATTGACTTGATCAATCGCAAAAAGATGTTGCTGATCGGCGCGAGATCTTTGGCAAAGGCCGGAAACAAAACACCGGTCAGAACACCAGCAACAAGCGCAAGAAGAATCCAGCCGGTGAGCGAAATATTCCTGAGCCGCCGCATGGAGGCTAGCGTTCACCCCACTTGAGCTTCTCGCGAAGAACGTCAAAAAAAAGCATTTTGGGCGGCCGTATGAGCTGGATAGCCTTCGCGGATGAGCGGCAGACAACAACGTCCCCGCGTGCCAGGGGCTCGCCTACCTGGCCGTCGATTGTGAGGTAAGGCCCTTCATCGCTATGGATCAGGATTTGGATGACACTGCTGTCCGGCACGATCACGGGCCGGTTTGTCAGCATATGCGGGCAGATCGGGGTGATGCAAAACGCCTTTACAGAAGGAAAAATGACCGGACCCCCGGCTGAGAGCGAGTAAGCTGTCGAGCCGGTGGGTGTGGCTATGATCAACCCATCGGCCTTATACGCCGCAACGAAGTGATTGTCGACGTGTGTATCGAGGTCGATCATACGAGCAAGCTCGGTCTTCGTGATCACGACATCGTTCAATGCGGAGTACGATCCGATGGTCTGCCCGCTGCGCCTGAGCTCGCAATCCACCATGCGCCGCAGCCCGATCCGGTGCTCGCCGCGCAGCGCCCGGTCCAGTTCGGGATAAAGATCTTCCAGCCGGATCGCGGTCAGGAATCCAAGATGACCCAGATTGACCGCAAATAGCGGAATATTCAGGCCGGCGACCACGCGCGCGGCCGAAAGTAGAGTGCCATCTCCTCCCAGAACGATGACCAGATCCGCTCCGTTCGGAAGTTCCTCTCGCGGATGGAATTTATTACAGCCCGCGTATTCCGCGGTCTGTTCGTCGCAGCGGCATTCGATTGCGCGATGGTGAAGCCATTCAAGCAGCCCGCAAACGATTTGCCGGGCCTCCTCCATGTTCGGCTTCGAGATGATTCCGACGGTTCTGATCTGCCGCATTCGTTCCGCTCAGTGCCAACGAACAGGGTAACCCGAGTAGTGTCAATGTACCAGCTTCAAAGTGTTGCGGGTGTCCTGCGCGCGTACAGGAGAAATTCTTTGTTGCCCTCGCTTCCAAGGATCGGACTGGCCATCAATTCGGTGGCGAAGCCCGCGGATTGCAGCGAATTGGACACCTTCTCGCACGCAAACGCGTGGGCAGTAGGGTCGCGCACAATGCCGCCAGGCCCTACTGATGCACGTCCGGCCTCGAACTGCGGCTTGATGAGGATGATCCAGTCGCCATCCGGTGCTAGTAACGGGATCAGGGCGGGGAACAGCAGCGTTACGGAAATGAAGCTTACATCGCATGCAATCAGCTGAGCTACCTCGCCAATATCCGCAAGCTTCACATAACGTGCATTCTTGCGCTCGTGAAGAACGACGCGAGGGTCGGTGCGCAGCTTCCAATCAATCTGGCCCGTGCCCGTGTCGATCGCGTGGACGCGCAACGCGCCGTGTTGCAGCAGACAGTCAGTGAAGCCGCCCGTGGAGGTTCCGACATCAAGGCAAACCTTGCTTTCCACCGAAATATTGAAATTGCGAAGCGCCGCTTCCAATTTAAGGCCGCCCCGACTGACATACTTCAACGGTTGCTCGACGGTGATTCTGCTGGTCTCCTGAACCGCCCGTCCGGGCTTTTCGGCTCTCTGGCCGTCAACCCTAACCTTGCCGGCAAGGATGAGCGCCTGAGCCTTCTCGCGCGATTCAACCAGCTGCCGATCCACCAATGCCGTATCTAGCCGCTGCTTCATGCTGCTGTGAGCCTCGGCTCTGCTGGCACCGCTCAAGCCTTTCGATGCACGATGAAATCAGCAATTTGGCGTAAACGCTCAGCGCGGTCATCGAACATGCGAAGAGCAAGGTGTGCTGCCAAGCGCTCCTGTTCCGCCATCTCGCGGGAACGCTCTAGGCCGTAAACAGCGGGAAACGTAATCTTCTGCTGCGCCTCATCCTTGCCCGCTGTCTTTCCGAGCGCTTCCGAGGGCTCCTCGACGTCCAGCACGTCGTCGATGATTTGGAAAGCAAGCCCGATGTGCTCGCCGTACTCGGAGATTGCCGCTAGCTCCTGTTTGCTCGCGCCCGCAAAAATCGCTCCCATCCTGACGCTCGCCCGAAGTAGCGCGCCGGTTTTTGCGCGATGAATGGATTCGAGCAGCGTGGCGCTCGGCCGCTTTCCTTCGCCTTCGAGATCACAAACCTGCCCGCCGATCATCCCGCCGACGGTTCCAGCCGCACGAGCTAGTTCCTCTACAAGCCGGATTCGCCGCTCCGCTTCGGTACTCGATAAACGGCTCAACACTTCAAAGGCGAGAGTCAGCAGAGCATCGCCGGCCAAAATGGCAATGGCTTCCCCAAAGACGCGGTGACACGTCGGGCGTCCGCGTCGCAGATCGTCATTATCGAGCGCGGGCAGATCATCATGGATCAGCGAATACGTGTGGATCAGCTCTAACGTCGCAGCCGCGTTTTCTATCCCGGCCGGTGAGTCCGAGATCGCCCGTGCGGCGGCGATCGCCATGACCGGCCGAATTCGTTTCCCGCCCGCGAACAGGCTGTAGCGCATGGCGCGATGGATGATCGCAGGCTCCACAGTGTCCCCCGGGACCCACTCGTTGAGAACGCGGTCTACCGACTGAACCTCTTGCGCCAGGTACTCGTGCAACCCAATTTGTTCTACTCGCGTCATTTCCCGATCTTCTCCGGGTTGAAGGGAACCGCGACGGTCTCCGAGCCTTTCTTCAGCATGATTTCTATTCTCGATTCGGCCTCTTCCAGTTGCTGTTTGCACTCGGCGCTCAGACGCATCCCGGCTTCAAATAAGGTAAGGCTCTGCTCGAGGGGAAGATCGCCCTTTTCCAGATCCTTTACGATCCGTTCCAGCTCTTCCAGGCTTGCTTCAAAACTCAGTGAGGATGTTTTTTCCTCAGGCATGGCTTCATTGTAGCGGCGTGCTTTCCCGGGGCCCGATTTTCAGCTAAAGTAAAGATATGGCGGTACCTGCCAGCATCCGTCCGTCCCTGTTCGGCTCCGACTAGCCCGCCGCTCGCGCGGCCCTTTCTGTCCGTTTTCCTATCCGTTCATTGTGATCCGAGGTGTTTTATGCCGACTCAAATTGCCGCGCAGCCGTTTCTGCCATCGTTGGTCACCCCGCTTCCCGGTCCCAAAGCGGCGGAAATCATAGCTCGCGACCAGGCCATTCTTTCTCCGTCGTACACCAGGTGCTACCCCCTTGTGATGAAGCGCGGCGAGGGCGCCATGGTAGAGGACGTTGACGGCAACCGTTTTCTCGATTTTGCGGCCGGTATCGCTGTCGTCGCGGCCGGCCACGCGCACCCGCAGGTAGTCAAATCGATCCAAGAGCAAGCCGCCGAGTTCCTGCACATGTCAGGAACGGATTTTTATTACGAGGGCATGGTGCAGCTTGCGGAGAAGCTTGCCGCGCTGACGCCAGGCGGAGTCCCGCGCCGCGTTTATTACGGCAATTCCGGAGCGGAGGCGGTGGAGGCGGCCATCAAAATGGCCCGGTATCACACCGGACGCGACAAGTTCATAGCGTTCCTGGGTGGGTTCCATGGACGGACGATGGGTGCGTTATCGCTTACCGGAAGCAAGGTCACGCAGCGGCGCGGTTTTCACCCGCCGCTGCCGGTACAGCACATTCCGTACGCCTACTGCTATCGCTGCCCGTACGGCCAGAGGCCGGAGAGCTGCAATGTAGAGTGCGTAAAAATCCTCGAAGAACAGCTTTTCAAGACGATCCTGCCTGCCGAAGAGGTGGCCGCGATCGTCGTGGAGCCGATCCAGGGCGAGGGAGGGTATCTCGTTCCTCCGAAGAAATTCCATGAAGAGCTGCGACGAGTCGCGGACAAATACGGAATCCTGCTTGTACATGATGAAGTGCAGTCCGGTATGGGGCGTACCGGGCGCATGTTCGCCTCCGAGCATTTCGAAGTGACGCCTGACATCGTGACGCTTGCGAAAGGGATTGCGAGCGGGATGCCGCTGTCTGCAACCATCGCTAGCGCCGGGATCATGAACTGGCCAGCCGGCGCGCACGCCTCGACGTTCGGCGGGAATCCCGTTTCAATTGCCGCCGCCCTGACGACCATCGAACTTCTTGAAGAAAGCCTTATTCAGAACGCTGCTGCCATGGGCGACTACATGCTGCACCGCATGCGCTCGTGGCCCGAACGGTTTCCCTTTGTCGGCGATGTTCGCGGCCGCGGCCTCATGATCGGAGTTGAACTGGTGCGGGATCAACAAACGAAGGAACGCGCCCCCGAATTGCGCGACCGCCTCGAGTTCATGGCGTTCGAACGCGGTTTGTTGATTCTCGGCGCCGGGCAAAACAGCATCCGCCTCTGTCCGCCGCTGGTCATTACACATGATCAGGCGGACTTCGCCATGGATACACTGGAGCAGTGTCTGCTGTCCCTGGAACAGTAAGCGCACCCTTAAAGCGGACCAGCACGGCCGTTTCGACGCTGCCCCAGCTTCCTGTTCTGGATGTTGGCTGCGGGATCAACAAATATCCGGGGAGTATCGGCATCGACCGCAACCCGGACACACGTGCGGATGTGATCGCCGACCTCGACCAGTTCCCGTTTCCGTTCCGCGACAGCTCGTTCCGCGAGATTCGCGCCATTCATGTGATCGAACATGTTTCGGACGTGATTCGCGCGATGGAGGAGTTTTATCGCCTGCTCGCGCCCTGCGGCAGGGCCGTGATCGTGACGCCGCATTACACGGACTTCAGTTCCTTCTGCGACCCCACTCATCGCTGGCACCTCAACAGTTTCTCCCTGCGCTACTTCGGCGACGATCATGGAGGATACGCCTACTATTCGGTCGCGCGCTTTCGTGAGATTTCTACCCGCGTGCGGTTACTTGCACTTTGGAGATATCTTGGCTTCGAATTTCTGGTCAATCACTCGCGCTGGTTCCGCCGTTTCTGGGAATACTATCTCTGCTATGTCATACGAGGCAAGGTAATCGAGTGGCAGCTCGAAGCAGTGAAGCACGGTGGCAGTGGTCATTCCGGCCCGGCCAGCTAATCTGGCGCTTAAGCGACTCGCTCCGTCAGGCGAAACAGCGGCGGCTGCTCACACCCGATGCGGCGCTTGGCCGGCGCGGAGAAGATGTGGCTCACCGCTACCTGCAGCGCGCTGGCTTCACCGTAATCGCCCGCAATTACCGGCCCGGTGCTGATTCGGAGATCGATATCGTCGCGCGCCAAGGAGAGATCACAGTTTTCGTCGAAGTAAAGTCACGAACTTCAGCCGAGTTCGGCAGCCCGGATCGCGCAATTGACCAGGAGAAGCGAAAGCATATCCTGCGTGCTGCTCAAAGCTTCATGACGCGCGCCGGTATTGATTGGAACCAAGTTCGTTTCGATGTCATTTCCGTAGTGTTCAGCGACCCTCCGGAAATCGATCACCTGCAGGATGCTTTTTTCGAAGGCCGCGCGGTCTAGCGCCTTCAATCCTGCCGCAGGGCCGACATAGGGTCCGTGCGCATGGCGCGCCGCGCTGGGAGATAACACGCCGAGAGCGCCACGAACGTGAGTACGAGTATCACGCCGATGTACGTCACCGGATCTGTCGGACTCACAATGACGAATCGGCCAATGACCTGAGCTGCTGCTAGCGTGACGGCGAGTCCGGCAGCCAATCCCAATCCGATGGTCAGGAAACCGTGGCTGAAGACCATTTGCATGATGTTCGAGGGTTTTGCACCGAGGGCCATCCGCAGCCCAATCTCGTGCGTCCGTTGCGCGGCGACATAGGAAACGACTCCGTAGACACCGACAACCGCCAGCACCAGGCCGATCAGACCGAGCGCTCCGGCCACACCCGCGCCGACCTCAAACATGAGAAGTCCGTTGATGGTGTATAGCGCCTGTCTCATCGTCTTCACGTCGAACACCGGCAGGTTTGGCGCTACCGACTGGATGATTTTCCCGACTTCTGGAATGGCGGCCTCTTCGTTCTGCGATGTGCGGATCTGCAGCGTGGTCAGCGAATTCGTAGCGTAGTGCTGCCACAGCGGGAGGTAGAAGTACGGCCGAATCTTACCCGAAAGATCCTCGAAGCGGATGTCGCCTACCACGCCCACAATTCGGAGGCTGTGAGCCGGCTCGCTTCCAATCCGGAACTCTCTGCC
>JAFAMM010000318.1 GCA_019233375.1 Acidobacteriaceae bacterium | reverse complement strand
TCCTCGTCGGCAATTTGATTCTTCCAACTACTTACCTTTACTCGATCGATGCAAACTCGTTCACCGAGACGGGCACAAAGGAGTACAACGACTCGAGCGATGAAGAGGGTTGGACGAAGATAAGCGACGGTTTAGCGGTCAACTATGACCTGTTTCAGACTATAACGACGGGGGCAGGCTATGCCGAAAAGTACGATGCTTGGAGCGGCCTGTGGAGCAGCATCAGCCCGGCGGACGGAACGGCAAATGGCACGCTGCCGGTTCTGAGCAGCACGCAAGTAGGGTATGAGCTAGGACCGTCACTGCGGCTGCAGGACGGCCGCGTGTTTCAGATCGGCGCTAACCAGTACACCGCGCTTTATAGGCCTTTCACCAATACGTGGGCGGCCGGGCCAGAGATGCTGGCGGATCTGAAGGGACCGGGTGGAACTCTTCCGGATGCAAAGTACGGCGCCGACGATGCTTCCGCGGCGGAATTGCCGAACGGGCACATCATCCTGACGGCCGATGCCGGGCCGAATCCCGTCACGTTGAACGGCAACACGAGTAGCACGTCCGCAACCATCAGGCTACCTTCCACCGCAGGATTGCAGGTGGGCTGGAGTCTCTCGCAAGCCGACGGGAATAACACTACGATTCCGTATGGATCTTACATCTACAGCGTGGACAGCGCACAGGCGATCAGCCTGGGAAATGCGGGCCAGAAGATCGACGCGCTTGCAAACAACGCCAGCATCGCACTGGTGTTCGGAGGCATCTTTAGTTTTCCGACGCAGGTGTTCGATTTTGATCCCGAATCCGGCACGATGACTCCGATCTCCGGTCCGGGCTCCCTGCTTCCGGGTGAGCCCTCATACGTGACTCGCATGCTCGTGCTTCCCACCGGCGAACTGCTGTTTAACGACAGCTCGAATCAGCTGTATGTCTACCGCTCCGACGGCTTTGCTCCGTCTTTTTTGCTGCCCGAGATCAATGATGTTGCCTATCGCGGTGACGCAACGTTCACGCTTACCGGGAAGCGGCTGAATGGCCAGTCTGCTGGGGCGGCTTATGGCGACGACGCGCAAATGGACGAGAACTACCCGATTGTTCGATTGACGGACCCATTCACTCGCGACGTGTTCTACTGCCGTACGACGAATTGGAGTTCGACCGGCGTCGGAAACAGTGTAGACCCTGAGTCGGTCGACTTCAGTCTGAATCAGAACCTCACGCCAGGCTACCACTTCTTGACAGTGACCGGTGCTGGATTATCGTCGCTCCCAACGGTAATCCGGATCACGAGTGAAGAAGTTGAGAAGAGCGAGAGAGGGAACGGAAATTCTTCAGGGGCGGTCGCTATCGCTCAACCGCTCAGTACTGGAGCAGCGAGAACACATCGTAATCCGCCAGTTTCCCTCGTCCCTTTAAAAAAGTGAGTTCAATGACGAATCCAAGTCCCGCAACTTCGCCGCCAAGATCATGGACCAGGCGCGCCACCGCGGACGCGGTGCCTCCAGTGGCGAGAACATCGTCAATGATCAAAACCCGCTGGCCCGGCTCGATGGCGTCGGCATGAACCTCTAATTGGTCAGTGCCATATTCCAGCTGATACTCGACGCTTTTGACAACGTGCGGAAGCTTCTTGGGCTTGCGCACGGGCACGAATCCCGCGCACAAAGCGTGCGCCATCGCCGGGGCAAAGAAATAGCCGCGCGCCTCAATGCCCACGACAATATCGACCGGCTTGCCGTGATAGTGCTCTTGCAACGTGTCCACTGTTTCACGAAAGCCTTTTTTGTCCTTCAGCAAGGTCGTGATGTCGTAGAAATTGATTCCCGGTTTCGGAAAATCAGGAACTTCGCGAATCAAGTCCTTCAGGCGCTGAGCCGGCAAGGCAGTGATGGGAGCGGACACGCCGCGATTGTAGCAAGGATCGGCGAAACAAACGGTTGCGTCTCCTATTCTTGAGGTATAGGCAGAAACTTTGTTTCTTGGTCCGAGCACATTCCGCACGTTAGTACTGGTTTCGATTGCTTTGGCGATTGCCTTTATTGTCACGGGTTTTGCCAGTTCCACATACCGGCGCGAGAAGCGCGTCATGGCTGAAAGAGCGTACGCCAGGGGGCAGCAGCTTGCAGAACAAGGGCATCTTACTGCCGCCGCCGAAGAGTTTCGAAAAGCGCTGCTGTTCGCCCCGGAGAATACAGACTACCGGATGTCTCTGGCAACGACCCTGATCGATGCCGGGCGCTTGAACGAGGCCCAATCGCACATCGAGGAGTTGCTGCAGGAGGACCCCACTAACGCGGCGGTCAATTTGTTGCGTGCCAAGCTGGCATTGAAGCGGAACCGGCTGAACCTGGCGATTGAATACTACCAGCGGGCAGTGTATGAATACTGGCCTGTTTCACAAGCCGGGCAGCGCCGGCAGGCTCGCTGGGAACTGGTGGATTTGCTATCCCAGAACGGCGAACGCAGCGCGGTGATCGCGGAGTTGATGCAGTTGTATTCCGATGCGCCGCAAAGCGCTCAGGAGAGGGCCAGAATCGGCTCTTTACTGCTGAGCAATGGCGCTACTTCGGAAGCGTTACGCGTGTTTCAGGATCTCGCGCACCAACAGCCGGCCAATGCTGGCGCGCGTGTAGGTTTGGCGGAGGTCTACTTCGCTTCCGGCGATTTCATTTCCGCCCGCCACGAGTATCAGCATGCCGAGCGGCTTTCACCGCACGATCACCAGATAACGGAGTCACTCGCACTGACAAACGAAGTGATCGATATGGATCCTGATCTCCCCTCGATTTCTGGGGCGGAACGATTCAGGCGGAGCCAAAATCTGCTCAGCCGGGTGGTCAAGGATTTACGGCAGTGTCCGGCTGTTCCGTCTCCGGCCGGTCCACCGGCGCCCGCCTCTGTGTCTGCACCAGCGTCGAACAAGTTTCTGGAGCAATTGCGGGAGAAACTGCCCGCGCCGCTGGGAGGCAAACAGAAGACAGCATCCCCGGCAGGTGAGAAAACGGCAGGCGGAAAGTCAGCGGGGGGAAATACAAGCGCCGCGCCAACACCCGCACCGAGTTCGATAGAACAGCGACTCGAGGCGGCTCAGCATCTGCTGGCATTGCCCGTCAAACCGAACGAAGATTCGGCTTCAGAACTGCGCAGCGCGGCACAGAGCCTGTGGCAGGATCGGACGCAAGTCTGCGCATCGTCACCCATCAACGATCACGCGCTCGAAAGCGTGATGTCGAGAGCCAGCCATGAGTAATCCGCTGCGCGTGCTCGCGCCAAACGGAAAATTTCCTATCAACCGGCAGCTGCTCACAACCTCGCTTTCTTACGTAACAGTAAGCGAAGCACAACGCTTCCTGCTGCTTTCCCTGTTGATCGGTATCTTCTCTGGCCTGCTGGTAGTGCTGTTCCACATTTCAATCGACGCGATCAGTTGGAGCACACTCGGCGCGCTAACCGGCAGATTCCAGTTCGTACGCCTGTTCACCCCTGCGATCGGCGCCGTGATTGCGGTCCTGGTGGTTCGGCATCTCTTTCCGCGAGCGAGAGGAAGCGGGGTTAATCAAACCAAGATTGCGATTTACAGCTCAGAGGGCTATGTATCTTCGAGCGCGATTGCCGGCAAGTTTCTGGGCTGCGGCATTTCAATAGGGAGCGGCAACTCGCTCGGGCCCGAAGACCCGTCCTTGCAGATGGGAGCAGGAGTCGCTTCTCTGCTGGGACGGCTGTTCCGGCTTCCGCGCAACAGTATGCGCCTGATCGCACCTGTGGGCGCGGCGGCGGGCATTGCGGCTGCGTTTAACACACCCATCAGCGGAGTACTGTTCGTGATGGAAGAAGTGCTGGCGGACTGGAGTGCGACGGCGGTGGGTTCCATCGTGCTGGCGGCGGTGTCGGCGGTCGTGACCATGCGCGCCTTTCTAGGTAATGAGCCGCTGTTTCAGATCCCCAGCTTCGAAATCGGGCATATTACCGACCTTCTAGTTTATGCGGGCATCGGGCTCGCCGGCGGTTTGCTTTCGGCGCTGTTCATGCGGCTGATTCGGATCTTGCGGAGC
>JAFAMM010000258.1 GCA_019233375.1 Acidobacteriaceae bacterium | reverse complement strand
GGGCGAACTGCTCGCGCGCGGTCACGCACGCTCAGGGGATCCGCTCGCCATAGCAACTTACATCGGCCCGGCCAGTAAGGTTCAGTCTGCGCTCGTCAACTATGGCCTCGAATATGCCGGAGTCACGCAAGCCGACTTTGAAGCATTCACGAACGCCATCAAGCGGGATCGCATCAAAATAGCCGCCTGAGGCAAAAAGAAAGGTGCACGTGTAACTCGTACGTGCACCTCGGTATACGATTCAACGGTAAGTTTCAGCCCGCTCTTGGCTTGCGGCCCTGCGCTGCTTTAGCCCACCCTTGCTTTTCTTGGGCTTTCGACTTACTGCTTTGGCTGAGCGGCGGCCGGTGCGGAACTCTCCGTAGCCGTCGTCTTCTTGCTCTTCTTTACATGAGCCTTGTGGCTCTTCGTGGTCGCTTTCGTCTCGGTCTGAGTCTGGTTAGCGGTCGCCGGCTGATTCTGCACCTTCTTCGCTGCGGGAGCAGCCATGAGGAAAGGAACCGCCGCCAACGAGAGCAAGCTGGATGTAATTACTTTTTTCATTTTATTTTCTCCTTCAGTTAGTGGCGGGCTTTTCGATCTCCACAAGCGCGTGCGGCCGAGGCTTTCTTTGTTGTTCTATTTGTTTTGCCTCGTGGCCGCCGCTTGCTTTGTCGCCGCTCACGATTCTAATTTGCCCTTTTCCGGAACGCGGCGCTATTCCTTCAACACGGGAAAATGTATCCCTTGTTTCGGGGATACTTGCTCGAACGCTTTAATGAAACAATCATCATGGTGGCGGAATCGAGATCCATTACCGAGTCCCACTTCCGGCGCTTACTGATCCTCGGACTCGGCGTCTCTGTTCTCCTGTTGTTATCGGCGCTGTTCGTTGCAAGCCGCACCGTTCACCAGATGAATACCATCGCGGAAGCCTATGCGCGGCAGCAATCCGTTGCCAAAGATGCCATCGATGGCATCCAGGCTCAGCAAAGCGTTCTGAATCGCCGTTGGCTTAGACTTGCCCGCAGCAAAGATTCCCTGACCAGGGATGAAGTTCTCAATCAACTGGCTGAAAATCAGGCACAGATGAGTAGCACGCTGGAGGCGGCCTACCAACAGGCGGAAATGCTGCGGCAGAATATCTACCAGCAAGGCCAGGGTCTCCTCGAGTGGATGCTTTGGCTCTTCACTGCTTGCGTGGCGCTGTCTCTCCTGTTTGCCACTTGGACGGTTCGCGCCAGCACCACTCTCTTCAAAACGCTCGAGCGGCAGTCGGCCGAGCTGACAAGCTTGCAGTACCAATTTCTGAAAACACAGGAAGACGTGGCGCGGCGATTTTCACACGAGTTGCACGACGAGCTTGGGCAGGCCCTGACCGCTGTAAAGGCGAATCTCTCCGCCTTCCGCCAGGATCCTGATCCTGTCCGCGTAGACGATTGCATGCTGCTCGTCGACGGAGCGATACGGGACGTGCGTCAAATTTCGCAGTTACTCCGCCCCACGATTCTAGACGACTTCGGACTCGATGCCGCGCTGCGCGCTTTGAGCGAAACTTTCAGCCAGCGAACGGGAATCGCCGTCCACTACCGCAGCGAACTCGCCGGTGCGCGCCTCCGTGAGGACACCGAAACCCATTTCTATCGAATCGCGCAGGAGGCGCTCACCAACGTCGCCCGGCATGCGAACGCAACCGCGGTCAACATGGATCTGAGCCGGAGCGACGGCCGGGCCAGGCTTATCATCGCCGATAACGGCCGTGGGCTCGAGCAGACCGCTCGTGCGGATGCGCGAGGCCTCGGCCTCGCAGGCATGGAAATGCGGGCTCGCGGCTGCGGCGGCCGCCTAACCCTGCAGTCCGCTCCCGGCAAAGGTCTCAAAATTGAAGTAGCATGCCCAACAACTTGATTCGCGTGCTTCTCGCCGACGATCACACCATTGTGCGGCAGGGTTTGAAGTTGATTCTCTCGGCCCAACCTGATCTGGAAGTCATCGGCGAGGCCGCGAACGGCAACGAAGCTGTGGACCTTGCGCATAAACTGCACCCCGATATCGTTCTGATGGATGTTGCCATGCCCGGCGTGAACGGTATCGAGGCGACAAAACGCATGGTGCAGGCCGACCCGCGCACGAAGGTTCTCGTGCTCAGCATGCACACCGAGGGAATCTATGTACGTGAGATCTTGCGAGCCGGTGCCCGCGGCTACATTCTCAAAGACGCCATCGACACCGAGCTTTTGAATGCCGTCCGATCCGTTGCGCGCGGAGACGGCTATATCAGTCCCGCGGTATCCGGCGCTCTGCTCAGCGACTATCGCAAGAACGTAACAGATCCGCTCGATCTGCTCTCAAATCGCGAACGCGAAGTCCTGAAATTCATCGCCGAGGGCAAAACAAACAAGGAGATCGCGGCAATTCTCAACCTGAGCGTCTATACCGTCGATTCCCATCGCGGCAAGGTCATGGAAAAGCTGAATCTTCATAGCACTGGCGAACTGGTACGTTTCGCGCTCAAGCACGGCTTGACCGAATAGGCGCGGATTCCGGGCCGTCACGCCGGGAATGCGGTAAGATAGCGCCGCAAGCGCAATCAAACACCTCATACCGGGAGTACAATTATGCGGATTCCGAATTCCAGAATTTCTTCACGCCTTCTTCTCGCAGTCGTGCTGGCAACAGCGGTGAGGGAGACGCAGGCCCGACAGCCCAACCAGGGATCGTCTATGATTCCTCGTGGCACCGTCATCACCGTGCGCACCATTGATCCGATCAAGTCAAAAAGCGCGAAGGCCGGCGACACCTTCCGTGCTTCGGTTGACGAGCCTGTCACCGTGAACGGCAGGGAATTGATCGCGCGGGGCGCCGACGCGGAGATGCGTTTGTACCAGGTGAATTCAAAAAGCCGGGATTTAACCCTGAGACTCTATAGCGTCAACGTAAGGGGCAAGCAAGTCTACGTAAACACCGAAGCCGCCGTCGTCACCGCCGAGAAAAAGGGAATGAGCGGAGGAGCCAAAACAGCCATTGGAGCCGGAGCCGGGGCTCTCATCGGCGGAATTGCCGGCGGAGGTAAGGGCGCTCTGATCGGCGCCGGTGCTGGCGCGGGTACCGGACTCGTTATCTCGGCCGCAACCGGGCGGGACTCGGAAGTCAAGCCTGAAACCCGGCTCAGCTTTACCACGCGCTGACAGCACCAACCGTCGGGCAGGCCGCCTCACGCAATTCTTGTTCTGCGGCCTCGGGGCATCTCCTGTTCTTCTTCCTCCTCCTCCATCGGCTCTTCGTCGTGCGTCGCCGACTCAAGCAGCGGCGCGCTGAGCTGAGTCAGAAGCTTATCCGTTTTCTCCTCTTCCGCTAAAGTTTGCGATAGCAGCCTTGCGACTTTACTCAACCCCAGTTGCTCCGCCATGGTGCGAACCGTTCCGTAGCCCGCGATCTCATAGTGCTCGACCTTCTGAGCAGCCGTCACGAGCGTCAGATCCGCTGCCACGTCTTCTTTTTCCTTCCCTTCTTCCATCTGCTCCTGGCCTTCTTCCACCAGACCCAGCATGGCGCGGCACGGCTTTGCTTTGGGTTTTTCGCCAAGCAGCTCAAAAGCCTGCTTCAGGCGCTCGACATGCCCTTTTGTTTCTTCCGTATGTTTTTGGAAGGCTTGTTTCAACTTCGGATCGCGCGCGGCTTTTGCCATCTTCGGCAGCGCCTTCACAAGCTGCGCCTCCGCATGCAGCAGGTCGCGCATCTCTTCTACTAGAACTTCTTGTAATACCGGCATTTACACTCCTCGTACACGTGGACGCCGGGAGGTACGTTCTGTTTCGTATTGAAAAGAAACGGAGGGCGGGCTCTCTACGCGCCCGATCTCACCGCCACGGGGCGCAGAGTGGCGCCGGTGGAGAGCGCGTATTGATCAATGTGTGGATTGTGTTCGAGGATCTTGGCTAGGATTCCCGCGCGCGTGCTGACCCCCATCTTGACCATGATCAGGCGCAAATAGGCTTTCACTGTATTGGGGCTGATGTCCATCTCCTTTGCAAGTTCCTTGCTGGTAAGGCCCATGGAAATGCCCTTCAGCGCCTCACGTTCCCGCTCGGTGAGCCTGAATTCGGCGGCTACTTCGTAAATCGCTTCCATAGTGGAACAATTTCTCTGCAGCAGGACTGCAAAAGCGGGTGCCGCGCCGGCCTCCTCGGGCGTCCTCAGGAGAAACACCTGGCTTACGTACTTTCGCTGTCCCACCCCGAAGTGCGTGATGACAGGGAACGCCGATTGCGGCCGGCGTATCTCAGCAAGAATCTCATCCGGGATCCTAAAATTCGCGGGCGCGTCGAAACTCGGCCGTTCCGGGTAAGAGAGGATGAGCACTGCTTCCTGGTTAAACGCCACGGGAGCGAGCGAAGCATCCAGCAGAATCAGGCCTGGATTCGGCTTGCTCCAGGGACGCGGTACGGCCTTAGTTGACGTCGTAGTCACTTTGCTTGTCTTGAAAGGTCGCATGTGCGCCTCAAAATTCCCCGGAAGTGCGGAACCGGTGTTATGAATCCCGCAGGTTGATTGGCCGCGGCAGCAAAAAGAACCGTAACTACGCACACCCCTCCCCGCGCGGAGCAGTCTGCCATCTGCTCCGCCGGAAATGGATAGCGTTGAACCACCTTCTATCGCGACGCTCTTTCTTTTGGCGCCCCCGCGGCGATGGCCAGTTCCTCCTGGATCGCTGCGTTCAGGGCGTCGTAAGTGACCGCTCCGCTCAAGAAACGCCCATTGACGAAAAACGAGGGTGTCCCCTGCAGCCCAAGCTTTTGAGCCTCATCAACAGTCGTCTTGATGGAGCCGGCCGTCTCGCCGGAGTCAAGGCATTTGTTGAAGGCCGCCGTATCGAGCTTCAGTGACGCTGCGTCCTGCTTCAACGCCGCTATGTCGAGTTCCTTGCTTGAGAAGAGGATGTCATGATACTCCCAATACTTCCCTTGTGCGCCCGCGCAATGCGCTGCTTCAGCGGCTTTCTCCGCGTGAGAATGCATCGGCAGCGGCGTGTCCTTGTACGCGAAAGCCACCTTCCCCGCGTACTCGCTCTCCAGCTTTTGCAGCGTCGGGTAAACCTGCTGGCAATACGGGCATTCATAGTCCGCGTACTCGATCACCATCACGGAAGCATTCAGCGACCCCTTGACCGGAGCGTCGTTCACCTGAACATCAGCACGCGGCGGCGCCAGAGCAATCATCACGTTAGCCTCCTTCCGCAGCGACTGGATGTACGCGCTCTTCGCCTTTTCCGTCCGCATCTCGCGAATGTGGTCCGCGATCTGCGGCTTCATCTTTTCAAAAGACTCCTTCGTGTCGAGTCCCTCGTAATAAACTTCCAGCGCTTCATCGCTCGGATCTTTCGGCAATTGGCTCTTTACATGCCGGTCGATCAGTTGATCAACCGTCAGGTGCTCGCGTTGCGCCTGCTTCTCGAGCAGCAGCTGATCAATATAGTCATCCAGCGCCTTCCGCTCCACCTGGTAATAGCTGTTGCGAGCCTGGAAGAAGCTCTGTGACTTCTTCTGCTCCAGGTCTCCCAGAGTAATCTTCTGACCATCGACTTCGGCCACTACCGCGCCGGACGAAGGTGTCGTTGCTCCGTTTCCGATCGCCGCAACAACCAGGGCGCTCGCGCATAACGGCAGGAGACCGGCGAGCCTGAAAAAGCTTTTCATAAGGTTTCTTCCTTTCTAAATGCAAATTTGTTACGACATCGATTCCCGCCCGCCAGCGCGCCGGCCGGTAAGCCGGACACGCTGGCGTAGCAGAAGGTCTTACTATTTCGCGACCGCAAGTCCACCCGTGCTGCAACCCGCGCAGATTCCGAAGCCGCTGCCGTTGGCCTGGATGAAGCCGCAGTAGCTCGTGATCTTGCCGAGTTCGGTGGCGCTAAGCGTTGCCGGAGCGAACTCTGTTTCCGTTAACGCTACCCCGCCCGAGGGCAACTTGTGCAGCGTGGTGCCCCATGCGCGCAGACCGCTCACCAGTGGACCCGGCGCTGCCGCATTGCAGCCGTATGCCCCGTTCGACGCCAGAAGCTTGATCACAACGCTCGTCGGATGGGCAGGTGTCAGAGGATTACTTGCCAACTGGCCGTTTACTGAGACGGAGTTGAGTCCATTCGGAGTAACGCGGCAAGTGCAGCAGGATATCTCCTCTTCATTCGGATCGAAGGCGTACATATTGACGCAGATGGTGCCCGTCGGATCATAACCATTCAGGGTACCTGCGTTGGTTATGTCGATGACCGAGTCACCGAGGTTAAGGTTCGCCGCGTACCGGATTTGGAACGCGTCTGAAGGCCCCGGAGCTACTGCCTGCGCGAACAGGCCTACCGGAACGATCAAGGTTGCAAGAGCAGAAAAAAGAATTCGACACATATGTGTGTTGACCTCCGAGTAGGACTGTAACAGTCACATAGTAAGTATTCAATTCCACAGATGGGTTAGTCAGACGGACTAGATACTTTATCGAACCGCTCTTCTTAGTACCGGCTGACGCACCACTACTTACATTCCTGTTTGTGCTAACGCTCATATAACGCTTACCTGCAACGCCTGGTTATAACTCGTTCTGTATTACCCAAGCAGGCAACGGAGTATCTCAAGGCCGCGGCATCCCCTCAGACAACACGCGCGGTCCGCTGCTTCTGATCGCACATGCAAACATGCGATTTACTACACTTGCCGAACTATGCGCAACAACTCTGATCGACGGCCGCGCTTCCCGTCTGGCGAGAGCAGGCCCTGCGCCGACTTACAACTTAATCAGGGTCAATGAGCACGCTGACAGCCGCCTGCCGTACCAGGCACGCCGCGCCCATGCCATGCAGAACAGCGCGATCAAGAGCAGCGGCAGACTGGGAGGCTCCGGCGCGGTCACGACGCCAGGAGACACAGAAACGTCGTCCAGCGAGAAGTATCCGACATCGTCGCGAAAGCTGAACACTAAGGACGTCTGACCGGTTCGAGCGACGGCATCATAAGCGAATAAAGCATAAGGAAAGTTCGAGACATCAGATTGACTTACAAGAGTAGTGCCTCCGAATGAGACGCTGAATAAGTTTTCATAGGGAAAGAAAGTACCGGGAGTCTCCTGCGACCAGAAACTGATCACGTAGTGATCGCCGGGTGTCGTAGTTAATAGCTGCGACATATCTAGTACCCCGCCCACAGAGCCAAAGTAAGCTCCATAGTTCCCTGAATGCGCGTCAGCCGTATCTACGCCATAAAGCTCCCCATCGTAACCCGGAGAAGAATTTGCTCCGGATAACGTCCAGCCGGCGAAGTCGCCGCTTTCAAATCCTGGGTTTGCCACTAAGTTCGCGGCGTTTACATTAGATACACCAGCCAAACCGCAGCACAGCAGCGCGAGCACACCGAAAGACCTGATCATATGGCTGTTTCCTTTATCTCCGGAACGTTAGCGTTTCGCTGTAAGCACGGCAGCGCCTTCGCCCGGTGGCCATTTCTTGATCAGGTTCCACGCATTAATCGAGCCTATGCCCGTTGCAAAATCCCAGCCGGCGCCGCTCGCGTATGCGGGCTTGAATGAGCCGCTGCTGGTCGACAACACGCCGAAGAACGAAGAGTCCGGTCCGTAATCACAGTTGAACGGACCGGTACAATCCACATCGATATCCCCCAGGCTGATGTCGTAGAACGCGCAGGCGCTCGCGGCGGCGGCTCCCTTCGACGAGTTGCAGGACGAACTGCCTGTTGCGCCATACTCGGCCGACGCAAGCTCGTAATAGACAGGATTCGGATTCCCCCAGCGCGATCTGGTCGCTTGATTGACCAGCGCCTGAATGCCGGCCGCAATGGGCGCCGAAACGGATGTGCCGCCGAAACCGGCCCAGTTGCTAGGGTCCCCCAGGCAGGAAGCGCCATTCGGGTCGTACGGATCCGAAAAGCAAACCACGAAATAGTGCGCCCAAGTGCCGTTCGATCCGAAAAGCGAAATATCCGGCAGATCCCGCACACCGTCTTTCGGGTTGCCGGTAATCTTCTGCCACGCGGGCTTGCTGTATCCCGCGCAGGTATTGCCGACCGTACCGAATGGGGTCGGCTCTCCGCGCGCGCATCCGCTCGGCCCGCCGCCGCTCGCGAACGTCGACAGAAAATTCGCGCCGCCCGCACTGTTGCAGAATCCTTCTGGCCCGTAACTGAGGTGGAAGCCGTGACTCTTGGCGAGCAACTCGCTCCCGCACGAGGTATTCCACGGAATCTCGGGAATGTATGACAGGGCTGAGCCGAAGGCCGGAGTGTTAGCCGGGCTCCAGTAGGAGTTAGTGATGCGCAGATACGTATCCGCATAGTCGGTGGCGCCCACCGCCACGTTGTAAGGTGTCGAGGCGTAACCATTCACACTAATGCCGTAACTGGCCGCAAACGAGCCCGCATCAGCCATCGCCGCGCCGGAATCGCCCGAGCCCACAAAGATCGACACTCCTTCAGCTACCGCCATCTGATACAGCGAGCTGATGAATTCGTTCGTCGCTGCGCCCAGAAACATCTCCGGCATTCCGTAGCTGAGGCTGATGATGGCCGGCGGCGTGCCCGCCGTGAGCAGATTCTGCAGGGCGATAAACCCGCCGAAATTCACCGTGTCAGCACACGACGCTATTTCAATCGTTGCGTCCGGCGCCGCCGCCGTCGCTGCCTCCACATCCACCGCCACCTCCGCATCGTTTCCGTTTACGCCCGGATCAAAACAGGGCAGGCCCCCTAGCGAACTAGGGTGGACGGTCGTGAGGCTCGCGTTCGGGTACTTGCGGGCCAGCCCGAGGACCTTTCGGTACACATACCAGTCGCCCGGACTGTAGAGATCGCTGTTTTCCAGCACCGCAATCGTCTGCCCCTTACCCGTAATCCCCGCTGCGAAGGCGGATTTGAGATTGTAGATAGTCGCCAGGTCTTCTGGGACCACCTCCAGGTAACCTGCGCCGGCGCTAAATTCGGGCACCGGACCGCTCGTGCGTCGCGCTCGGTGCGCAAGCGAGCGCGGCATAAAGTCATGCAGCGATGAGATTCCCGCTACCAGCGGAGCGAGCGCCTCCGGTATCTGCGGATCCGCGGCGTTTCCGAAGTGGCGCTCGCCGTTCACAACGAGTTCGTGGAGCTGGGTGTGAAATGCCGACCGCACCTGGCCGGCCGTACCAGAGAAATCGACCGCAAGATTCGGGTAGACGCCGTGGACCGTGAACCCGTCCGAATGCAGCCAGGAGGTTACCGCGTCAAGATCGGACTTGGCGATCCCAAACCGCTCGCCGAACTCCTGAGCCGTTATCCAGTGGTGAAAATTGGGTGACAGAGGATCCTGCAGCTCGTCGATGAACCGCGAAAGCGCCGCCTCCTGCGCCGGCGGCCGCTTCAACTGAAGAAACATGTGCTCTAACTCGAGACTGTCTGCAACAGGTCCCTGATCCTTCGCCGAACTCGCCTCTGGCCTCACGTTGCCAGGCAGTGCGACGA
>JAFAMM010000210.1 GCA_019233375.1 Acidobacteriaceae bacterium | reverse complement strand
GCCGCCCGCGTATTTTCAAGGCCGATGTTCTCCGTGTTCGGCTTCCGGCCCACTGCCACCAGCAGTGTGTCGAACTCCGCTTCTTCCTTGTTGCCGTTCGCCAGCGTCACGGAAACGCTGACCGAGTGCGCATTCTTGCGCACACTCTCTACGCGCGCGCTTGTCTCGGTCCGTATGCCCGTCTTTTTGAAGTGCTTCTCCAGCTCTTTCGAGATCTCCTCGTCTTCCACCGGAACCAGCCTGGGCAGCATCTCGAGGACCGTCACCTTCGCGCCAAAACGGTTGAAGATCGACGCGAACTCCACCCCGACCGCGCCCGCCCCGATGATCCCGATCGTTTTCGGCACCGCCGCCATGTCGAGAATTTCGATATTCGTCAGGATCAGCTCATTATCGGCCTGCAATCCCGGGAGCATGCGAGCTTCGGATCCCGTCGCCAGAATGATGTTCTTTGCCTCTACCGTTTGCTTCCCGTTAGGGCCTTCCACCTCGATCCGCCCGCCACCCAATAACCGCGCACTCCCCTTGATCACGTCGATTTTGTTTTTGCGCATCAAAAACTCGATGCCCTTGGAGTGCTTCGTGACGATCTTGTTCTTGCGATCAAGAACTTTTGAGTAATTCAATTGCGGGTTCTGGCACTCGATGCCTTCGGCGTTCGGGTCTTTGAAATAGTCCCAGACATCCGCCGTATGGAGCAAAGCCTTGGTCGGGATGCAGCCAACCAGCAGGCATGTTCCGCCCAATCTTGGTTGGCGTTCAATGAGTGCGGTCTTCAGCCCGTATTGGCCGGCCCGCACGGCCGCGGAGTATCCTCCTGGTCCGCTGCCGATTACCACCACGTCGTATGTCATTTTTCTTTTAAATCTGCGCCACGCTGATAAACCGCGGGATCATTCATTTTCGTCTCAAGTTTAGCATCCAGCCCTTATTTTTCAGTGGTTTCACGCATCTCCGGCCGTGCGGAAACGAAGCCGTCCCGCGCCACGTATCATGAGAATAGTTATGCGTTTGCTGGTGTCCGCACTTGCCTGCTTCCTGAGTATTGCGGCCCTGGCCCAAACTCCTGCCGAGCCGGACGCGAAACCCGCTCCGCACCGCGAGCCGCCGCCCGGAACACTCCACTCCGTTACGGTCAAAGGCAACCAACTGTATACTTCAGCCGACATCATCCGCGAATCCGGTCTCAAGCCGGGCCAGCACATTACGGCCGGCATCATCGAGCAGGCCCGCAAAAAGCTGCAGGATACGGAGCTCTTCAATGATGTCGCGGATGAGTACCGGTTCACCGCCGGTCCCACTCCCGGCTACGACATCACCTTCGAGGTCGCCGAGAACCAGCAACTGTTCCCGATGCGGTTCGAGCGGATCGGCCTCTCGCCGGATGCGGCTCGCGCCTGCCTCAAAGAACACGTCGATCTCTACTCAGATCGCATCCCTGGAACGCAAGGCGTTCTCAATCGTTACACCGCCGCCATGCAGGAGTGTGTCAAAGCCGGCAACCCGAAACTCAAAATTCACGCGCTCATCTCGAACGACGATCCGCAGCAGCTGGCTGTGCTGTTCGCTCCCGAAACGCCTGCTCCGGCTATCTCTCAGGTCGTCGTCTCGGGTAACCAAGCAGTTGACACAGGTACCATCCTGCGTGCGGTTAATCAGGTTGCCGTCGGCGTTCCGCTCTCGGACACGCGTCTCAAGCTCATCCTTGATGGAACCATCCGGCCTCTCTATGCGGCCAAAGGCTACGCCGCCGTCAGTTTCCCGAAAGTTGAAACCGAGCCCTCCAAAGACAACCTTGGCGTGATCGTAAAGGTGCAGATCGCGGACGGACCAGCCTTCAAGTTCGGCACGATTCGCTTTCGCGGCAGCGGTATGGAGGAAGATGTTATCCGCTCCACCATCCCGTTCAAACCTGGAGCGCCGTACGACGGAGAGAAAGTAGACAACTTCCGTCTCTCATTGCTCCAGAATCTGAAACGGCACGGCATGCTGGACGCGAGCGTTCTCACAAATTCGGATACAGATGATTCCAATCGCACCGTGAACGTCACTTACACGGTCACGCCCGGCGCAGTCTATAACTTCGCGAAACTCGACGTTCAAGGGCTTGATATCACGAGCCAACCAGTTATCGAAAAACTCTGGGGCGAGAAGCCCGGTCATCCCTTCAATCCCGAATACCCGGACTTCTTCATGAAGCGCGTCGCGCAGGAAGGCATCTTTGACAACCTCGGCGATTCACGTACCGACTACACCGCCGACATTTCCACTCACAACGTGACGGTACATCTGTATTTCAAAGGCGGCGAATCGGCCGCCAATCGCGCCAAACGCGAGCGGGAGCAAAAAGACAAGCAAACCAGCGACGGCAACTGGAGCCCCTGGTAGATCATGAGCGCCGCCTCCAGCCGCATTCCCATCACGGTCGAGCAGTACGAGCACTTCGAGGGTTATCCGGGCTTGCGGGATGAGCTTATTTACGGACGAATCGCTATGTCGCCGCCGCCGAAACCGCTCCATCAACAGATTGCGCAAAATATCGACCGGTTATTGAACGCTCTCTCGGAGACGACCCCGTACATAGCGCGTCAGGCGACGAGTATAAAATTTCCAGCCTTGAACAGCATGCCTGCGCCGGACGTCTTTATTGTGCGGCGCGACGATTGGCTCAAAGCCTGCCGGGATGACGTTTACCTGGATGTCGCTCCCATCCTTGTTGTCGAAGTGATATCGCCGGCGAACCGCAAGAGCCGTGTCGAACAGAAAATCGGAATCTACCGGAGTTCCGGAGTCCAGGAAGTCTGGATTGTTCATCCGAAGAAACGCACCGTCCGGGTATGCACGGAGAGCGACGAAAAGCTATACACCGCGGACGACTCCATCGCGCTAACGGCATTGACCGGCACAATTCAGCTCTCGGATGTCTTCCGCCTGGAATAAGCCAAAGAGACCGAAAATTGCGTTAGCCTGACAGCCGTGACCTCGGACGACATTCCCCGGCAGGTTGCCTCTGCTGCGTTGCGCGCCAATCTTCCGTTTTTCGCGATCGCCTGCATAACTCTCGTCGCCGGGATCGCCTGCCTGCTGCTGGCCCGTCTCAGGTCGCGAGATCGCCTGTTGTTTTGGGTCGGCATCTTCTCCGTGCTTTATGCGATTCGATTACTCATTGAAAATGAACTGGCCCGCGATGCATTCAATTCTCCCGGGCTGGGCTATCTAGGCTGGAACGCCGCCCTTACATACATCATCGCCATTCCATTTGCTGCTTTTGCGCGCGAACTCTTCGGCCGCGGCTGGAAAGGAACTATTGCGATCTGGCTCTGGCTCGAAATGGCATTCGCTCTTATCGCGCTTACCGTTTTGCTGACCGCTCATCAGACCTACTGGACCGATATTGTTAACAGCGTTCTGATCATCGCCGGAGTGCTGGTGATCCTGTTCCATGTCGTCCGTATAAGGCGCGAAGGTGGGAATCCTTTTGCCGCATCGCTTGCCTGGCCGATCGTAATCTTCGGTGCCTTCGTTGTGTTCCAAAACAGATACGTGTTGGGAGTAAGGGGAATCTCGTCCGGTGTCAATCTCGAACCGATCGGGTTTTTGGTCCTGCTCGCCGGTCTTGCCACCACCGCGGTCCGCAGAGCCATCGCAACCGAACGAAAACTCATCGATGTCGAGCAGGAATTAGCCACAGCGCGGCGAATCCAACGTTCGATCATTCCTCAGACGCTGCCGGTCCTTCCATCACTGCGGCTCGCGGCCCGCTACCAGCCGATGACCTCCGTGGCGGGCGACTTCTATGATTTCTTGAAGTGCGGGGATCATCTCCTGACAATTCTCGTCGCAGACGTGTCCGGTCACGGCGTTCCGGCGGCTCTGGTTGCTTCCATGCTCAAGGTCTGCTTTGCCGCGCAACGCGAAACAGCGCAGAATCCGGCCGAAATCCTCGCCCGCATCAATTCAATGCTCCGCGGCAGTCTCGGCGGCCAGTATGTGACGGCCTCGTGCGCGGCCATCAATATCGAACAGCGCGTGATCCTGTACTCAGGCGCGGGCCATCCTCCGGCGCTGTTGTTGCGAAAAAACGCCGGCGAAGTAATCGAACTGGATGAGAACGGTTTGTTTCTCGGGCCGTTTCCCGACTCGGCCTACGCAAACCGGTCGGTACCTTTCGACCGCGGCGACAAGCTGCTTCTCTACACGGATGGAATCGTGGAAGCAACCGGACCGGACGGCCGGGAGTTTGGCTACGAGAGGCTGGAACAGTTCGTCCTTCAAGCAGCAAGCGAGGAACCCGCCGCCCTGATCGACCAACTCATTCGCAAGATCTCGAATGGCGGCGCGCAGCAGGACGACCTCACGGTGGTGCTGGCGCAATTTGATTAAGCAAATTCGCAACCCGCAAACTTCACCAATGAACCGTGACGTGCGGAAACCCGGCAAACGCCGGATCCGACGTTACGAGCAGAAGGTTTTCCACCAGAGCCTGTGCGGCGATTAAGCGGTCAAACGGATCATTATGCGCTGTATTTGAGAACGTTGCCAGCGCACGCACGTGCGGCACCGTAATGGGCAGAGTATAGATCCGTAACTCCTCGATTTTTTTGTCCACGATGCTCGGCTCTGCGCTCAGCTTGCCTTCCGGTGTTTAATCTCCATCTCCCATACACTCGCAACACTCAGGTACAAGCTGATTTCGGGATTCACTAGCCAGCGCCTGACAGGTTTCGAAAGCCGTTCCGGTTCGAAATTGGCCCACAGAAACACATGGGTGTCGAGCAACAACCGGTCAATCGTCGCCACGATAGAAGGCTTCGGTTTCCTCGTCGGTCATCGGTTTCCACCAGTCAGGATCGATTTCTCGAAAAAGGCCGCGTGCTGTACCGAGCACCCTTTTCCTTGGCGGCAAGGCAATCAGCTTGACAACGGGGCGACCATGCCGGCTGAGAATCACTTCTTCCCCCTGCTCGGCGCGCTTAACCAGTTCAGAGAGCTTATTCTTGGCGTCGTATATGCTGACTTCCATAGACATAGTCTAGCTAAATTATCTGGCCAGCAGCGGCTCACCCGCCCAACTTCCTCACAATCGCCTCCGCGTCATACACGCACCCGCCCCAGATCCCGCCGCTCGCATTCTGCAGCGCCGCCCAGAGCCGCGTATCCTCGGGCAACTGACGATCGGGCCGCAGATCCGGACGCGGCGCGCGCATTAACAACCGCCGGCGTCCTTCCTCAGCATCGAACCTCTCGCCGCCTTCGCCCACCAAATTCACATGCCCTTCCAGCTTGTTCCGGTCAATGATGACTTCGATCAGATCTCCATCCCGCACCCGTCCGATCGGCCCGCCCGCAAGCGCCTCCGGTGACACATGCCCCACGCACGCGCCAGTCGAAACGCCGCTGAACCTCGCGTCCGTCAACACCGCCACGTGTTTCCCGAAGGGTAAATGCTTCAGCGCCGAAGTGATCTCGTACGTCTCTTCCATGCCCGCGCCCATCGGTCCCCGGCAGATCAGCAGCAGTACATCGCCTTCGTCGATGCGCTGCTCTTTGATAGCAGCGATAGCGTCATGCTCCGTCACAAATACCTTTGCCGGGCCGCGCATCCGGTACACGCCGTCTTCGTCCACTACGCTCGGGTCAATTGACGTGCTCTTCACAACCGCGCCGTCGGGCGCAAGATTGCCATGCGGAAAGCAGACCGTCGAGGTCAATCCCCGCGACCGCGCTGCATCCGGCCCCATAATGACGTCCTCCGCATCCACCCCGTCTAACTCCTTCAGCTTCCGCTTCAACACGGCACGTCTCTGGGACGTCTCCCACCAATCGAGCGCGGCATCCAGGCTTGCGCCCGAAGCCGTCAAGGCTTTCGTATTCAGCAGCCCGGCCCGCCGCAGATGCAGCATCACCTCCGGCACGCCGCCCGCCAGAAAAACCTCCACGGTGGGATGATTTCTCGGCCCGTTCGGCAACGCATCGACGAGCCGCGGAATGCTGCGGTTCACGCGGTTCCAATCCGCTACGGTCGGCCGCGCCAACCCCGCCGCGTGCGCGATTGCGGGGATATGAAGCAGCAGATTCGTCGATCCGCCGAATGCCGCATGCACCACCATTGCGTTCTCGATCGCGCCCGCCGTCACAACATCCCGCACACGCATGCCCTCGTCTGACATGCGCAAAGCCGCCCGCGCGGATCGTCTCGCCGCGTCCAGCCAGATCGGCTGTCCCGAGGGCGCCAGCGCCGTGTGCGTCAATGCCAGCCCCAATGCCTCCGCAACAACCTGTGAGGTCGCCGCCGTGCCCAGAAACTGGCATCCTCCGCCTGGCGAGGCGCACGCCCGGCAACCCGCCAGCGCCGCTTCTTCGAGCGATATTTTTCCATGCGCAAATCGCGCCCCAATCGTCTGTACCTTGCCCGCATCCTCGCCGTGCTCCGGCATCAGCGTCACGCCGCCCGGGACCAGCACGCATGGCAGATCACGCGTCCCCGCGAGCGCCATCATCATGGCCGGCAGCCCCTTGTCGCAGGTAGCCACGCCAATCACGCCCGAACGCGTCGGCAATGACCGTATCAGTCTTCTCAACACGATCGCCGCGTCATTCCGGTAGGGCAGGGAATCGAACATGCCCGTGGTTCCCTGCGTTCGGCCGTCGCATGGATCCGTACACGCGCCCGCAAACGGGATCGCCTTCTGTGCCTTCAGTTCGCGCGCCGCTTCCGCGACCAGCAGCCCCACTTCCCAGTGCCCTGTGTGATACCCGAGCGCGATCGGCGTGCCATCCTCCGCGCGTACTCCTCCGTGCGTACTCAAAATCAGGAACTGCTTGCCTGCAAGCGCTTCCGGCGCCCACCCCATCCCCGCGTTCTGCGTCCATCCGAACAGATTGCCCGAAGGCTGCGTCAACAGCATCTCCGGAGTTAGCGGCAGCGCGCCGGCCGGTCCCCGAGCATGCGTGCGAATGTCAAAAATGTCCCAGTCCACAGTTCAACCTTACTAAGGGGTTCGCTACACTCGAATCGTTTGCCACGGCAACTAATAGGCATTTACCCGGGCTCGTTTGATCCGCTCACGAACGGTCATCTCGATCTCATCGACCGTGGCTCGCGTCTTGTGGACGACTTGATCGTCGCGATTCTTCGCAATACCCAAAAGGAACCGCTCTTCTCGGTCGAAGAACGTACCGCAATGATCCGCGAGTCAACCCGGCAATGGGGGAATGTCGAGGTCGATTCCTTCGACGGTCTGCTGATTGATTACGCCGCGCGCCGTAACGCCAACACCATCCTGCGCGGCATTCGCGCTGTCTCCGATTATGAATCCGAGCTGCAGATGGCGCTCATCAACCGCCGTCTGCGCCCCGAAACCGAAACCATCTTTCTGATGGCGAGCGAAGAAAACTCCTTCATCAGCTCGCGCATGGTGAAAGAGATCATCACTCTCGGCGGCGATGTTTCGAGTTTCGTCCCGCCGGCTGTTCTTTCCCGTCTCCGGACCAAAGTGCCGAATTAACTTCGCCGTTTCGGTACATTGAAATCTAAGATTATGCAAGCCACTGCCGAGATCGCCGACCGTATTTCCACCATCACCGTTTCCTCCACGCTCAAAGTCTCCGCCGACGCGGAACGTTTGCGCCGCGAAGGCGCGGATGTTGTCGATTTCGGCGCCGGCGAGCCTGACTTTCCCACGCCCGCCAACATCAGCCAGGCGGCCATCGCCGCTATCAACTCAAACTTCACCAAGTACACCAATGCGGGCGGCACGCAGGAACTGCGCGAGGCCATCTGCGAGCGCCACCGCCTTGACTTCGGCAGCAATTACGCCGTTTCAGAATGCATGGTGACGGTCGGCGGCAAGCACGCCATCTTCAATTTCATTCAGGCGCTGATCAATCCTGGCGACGAGGTCATCATTCCCGTCCCCTACTGGGTCACTTACAAAGATGTAGTCAATTATGCGGGCGGCGTCTGCGTGTTCGTCAACACGGATGAAAGCACCGGTTTTGAAGTCACCGCTGAGATGATTCAGCGGCATATCACGCGCCGTACCAAGCTGGTAATCATCAACTCGCCATGCAATCCCAGCGGTGCCGTGCTGCCCGATGACGAGTTCCGCGCTATCTACGAAATCACTTCTCGTCGCGGCATCTTTCTGATGACGGACGAGTGCTACTGCCAATTCCTTTACGACGCGAAGCCGTTCTCCATCGCCTCGCTTCCTGGCGCAAAGGAAACGGTCATCGTTGCCGGCTCGCTCTCTAAGACGTACTCCATGACCGGCTGGCGCGTGGGGTTCGCGCTCGCGCCCGCTCCCATCATCTCTGCGATGCTGAAGCTCCAGAGTCACAGCACATCGAACCCCACGTCCATCTCTCAGAAAGCCGCGCTGGAAGCGATGCGCGGTCCTCAGGATTCCGTCCCCGTAATGCTCGCCGAATATCGCCGCCGCCGCGATTTCGTCATCGACCGCCTGCGCGCCATCCCCGGCGTCTCCATCGTGACTCCGAAGGGCGCCTTCTATGCGTATCCGAATATCAGCGTCGCCTATGCGAGCGGCCGTGTCACGAACTCGCTCGAATTCGCAACGGAGCTGCTCGCCAAATCACATGTCGCCGTCGTTCCCGGCGAAGCCTTCGGCACCAGCGATCATGTCCGCATCTCTTACGCCACTTCCATGAAGGAACTCGAGCGCGGCCTCGATCGTCTGCACAAATTCATCGACGGTCTGCGCTAGCGCACGGCGCCGATAATCTGCCGGTATTCGTCTTCCGTAAACGCGCGGCAGGTTTGAGTTGTGAGGTTTCCCTGGGCCGCGAGACTTAGAACTGCCTTCGCAAGAGTTACATCATCAGGAGCCTCCACCACGACGAACATGTCGTGCTGGCCCGTGACCATATAAAAGTCTTTCAGCTTGACACCAGCGGACTCGAACGCCTTTCGGCCGGCGCTCAGCCGGTCTGCACTCTGCTTCACATTCTGGAGCCCTTGCGAGGTCCACTTGGACATGACGATGTAGGTGGGCATAGCTTTCTCCTATATCGCCGCATTCTATTCCAATACGCCATGCGTCCGCTATCCTGAACCGATGCGATGGCTGCTTATTCTGATTGCTGCCCGCGCTTTCTCGCATTCATTCGACATTTCGCCCGCCGTCATTCATCAAGGCGAAACATTGAAACTCAGTGCCGATTCGAATGCTGACAGCGCCCGATTCCTGGACCGCACCATCCGTCTCTTCCCCGCTGAGAACGGACGCTGCTTCGGCCTCATGCCTGTTCCCGTTCTTGAAAAGCCTGGCCAGTATCCCCTCGAGTTCCTCGACAGCAATGGCGTCGTTCTTCAACGAACCATGATCCTCGTCCGCAACGCTCATTACGGAAAGCAGAACATTGTCATCGCGAAATCGCTTTCCGAACTCCGCCCTTCGCCCGGCGAGCGGGAGACGGTCAACGCTTTCCGCCACGAAGTCACGCCTGTTCGCTTCTGGCAGGAGCCGCTCGAATCGCCCGTTCCCGGCTGTATGACCTCTCCATTCGGCGTTATGCGCCTACATAACGGCAAGCCGACAGGAGATTTCCATGCCGGCATCGATCAGCGCGCCCCCGCCGCGAGTCCCATCCACGCCATCGCCGCGGGCGATGTCAAAATCGTTCGTCCATTCAATCTGCGCGGCGGCACCGTCGCTATTGATCATGGTCAGGGGCTGCAGTCCATATACCTCCATCTGTCGAGCTTCGCTATCAAAGAAGGCGATCACGTGGCCAGAGGGGACGTCATCGGGTATGCAGGTTCCACCGGCCGCTCCACCGCTCCGCATCTGCACTGGACGCTCTACGTCCAAAGCGAGCCCGTCAATCCTTCGCAATGGGTTCACCTCGTACCCTGTCGCGAGCCCCCGAAAGCTCCTGCCGCGCCTCATGCCCCGGCTCCCTAATTCACTGTTTCGAAACGCATTGTGCCCTCGAAGAACGAGCTTCTTTGAATGGACTATTGGCTTTTCACATCAAAGCCTGATACCCTAAAGGAGTCTTTGCGCGCATCCGTATTCCATCGAGTGCCTTCCGGCCGCTACTCCTCCTTCCTTCAAGTTGGTTTTCAGGGCAGTCTGACAAAGACAATTCACGCATCAGTATCAAAGGAACCAAACTGTGACCAACATCTTCGTCGGAAATCTCAGTTATCAGGCCACTCAGGCTGACCTTCAGGCCGCATTCGAAGCCTACGGCAGTGTTGAGCGCGTCAATCTCATAACGGACCGTGACACCGGTCAACCCCGCGGCTTCGCGTTTGTCGAAATGGCGGATTCGGAGGCTGCGCAAGCGGCTATTTCACACCTGAACGGCGCTGAACTATACGGCCGAGCCATGAACGTCAACGAAGCCCGCCCCAAACCCGCCGGTGGCGCGGGTGGCGGCACCTACTCTGGAAGGCGCAGTTCTTCGGGTCGTGGCGGAAGCGGCGGTGGACGCGGCCGCGGACCTCGCTGGTAAGCAAGAAGCTAACCACCAACTTTAGACTCAATATTCTGGCTGCCCTGCTTTGGTTCGTCAGATCCAGAGTAGGGCAGTTTTCATTTCGGAGGGAATTATGCCAGGTCGTGGCCCACAGACCTTCAAGAAACGTCAAAAGGAACAGGAGCGCAAAGAGCGGCAACAGGAGAAAATGGCCAAGCGCCTTCAGCGCAAAGCCGAACGCGCCAGCGGTTTAGCCCACAGCGCCGATCCCACCACAGACGACGCACACCCTCAACCCGAATCCGAATCAGAAACGTAGAGTACGAGCCGGGAGAGCGAACGCAGCAACCCTCCCTGCAGGCAGCGGGAGTTTTCTAAACTCAAACAGAAATGAAAAATCCCCGTTTGCCGGTACTCGGCTTTAATACACTACTGCTCCTGTTTACTTGCAGCGTCACTTTCGCCCAGCATCAGGCCGTCGGTTTTACCAAGGGCATGCCATTCAGCGAGGGCTACATGGCCGGGAATACGTTGTACGTTGCTGGTCAGCAAGGTCCGGACCCGCATGGCAAAGTTACAGGCACGGACATCATTCTCCAGACGACGAACGCCATCGCAGCCGTGGAAAAAGTCGTCAAAGAAGCCGGCTTCTCCATGACAGACATCGTTTCCGTCACGGTCTACATCACGGACCTGAACGATGTCGAAAAAATGAACGAAGTCTACAAAAAGCTTATGCCCGATCCCAAACCCGCCCGAGCGACAGTGCAAGTCGCTGGCCTTATCGGCGGCGCCAGAATCGAAATCTCCGCGATCGCCGTGAAGCACTAGCGTACTGACTCACGTCAAGAAATCCTGGCATAGGCGTGAACCGCGGCATAACGCAAACCGCCCGACGCAGGCAACGAGCGTAAGACAATCAGCGGGCCTAACAACCCCGTCCCTGCGAAAACACCGTTCGGAACCACTCGGTCCGCCGGTCTCTCCAACGCTGCCCGAGTGTAAATTCACGGTGCCTTCCGACCCCGGCATACAGCCAAGCCGCCGTGTCGCAAAAGCTCTCGCAAATGTAATCGCGCCAGCGAACCCGCCTATTGTCATTGGTACAGTTGGCGGCTGCCTTTAAAGAGAGCTTGCTCAGGGCGGCGGATTCGCCGAGTTCACCTCTCGCGCCGCAGTCGCGTTCCACAGACACCAGCTCTTCGTATGCCGCGCGCGCCGGGTTGCCGAGCCGTGGCCAGACAAAATGGAAGATTTCGTGAACCAATATCAGGCGTAGCAGATAAGGGCGGCTCAGCAGGTAGCTGTCCAGGACAATGTGCCTGTCGTGAACGAAGCTGGCCGCGTGAATCTGCGTGCCGCGGTCCGGAGAGCCGGAAAGCAGCTTGCCGCCATGCGCCGTCAACTGCGAGCCAACCGAAACAAAAATTGGGCGTCCGGACAGTTCCGGAAGCCCAACAAGCACGATTGAAATAGTTTTTCGAAGTTTAACGCTGTCCTTGCGGCTTATTCGCAGGACCGGCCGGCTGTCCCGTTGCGGGCCGCTGCAGTGAGGGTGCGTTTGGAGCTGGAGAGCTGGAGGCATTGAAAAACGCCGGATCCGTTACCTGGATTTTATATTTCGCCATTTCCTGCTTTACCGCCTCTTGATTCCTCTCACCATCGAGCCGCTGCGTAATCGAAGCTTTTACGCTCTCGAAAGGCACGTGGCTTCGACTGTCCAGCTTCACGATCAGGAATGAATTGCCTACCTGGATGGGCTCAGAGATCTGACCCGGCTGCAATTTTTCGATCGCCGCTCTGAGGTCGGCCGGCATGCTGGGATCGCCCATCGTATAAGTACCCAGATCACCGCCCTTGGCGGCTACCTGCTGGTTATCGGATTCGGTGCGCGCCAATGTCGCGAAATCAGTTCCAGCCTTTAATTTCTTGCCGATATCGTTCGCCTTGTCACGCGCTGCCTGCTCGGTTCGCGCCCCAGCGGCCCCCGCCGAAGCCGGCGTACCTGGAGGAGTAAAGCTGACGAAAATGCCGCTCAGCTTTACCTGGTCGAATTCTTTGGGATGCGAATCATAGTACTGTTTGGGGTCCGGTGCCGGTGCGCTGTTGGCGCTTGTTTTCGCCAGATTGGTCAGGTAGGCCCGCGCGAGAATCTGGTTTCGCATGAACTCCAGCTGCTCTTTCCAGGGCGACTCTTTTTCGAGATTTTGTTTGACCGCCGCGCCCGCAAACTGGTCCGTCATATAAATCTGCTGCACCACGTCAGGAAGCCGGTTCTCGACCTGCTGCCGCTGCTCAGGTGTGAGGGCTTTCAGCATATCGAGCGCCTGTTTGGCAGTGATTTGCTTGCCATCAATCGTGGCAACTACCCGGTTAGGGTCCTGCTGGGCAACTGCTTCCGGGCCTCTGACCTTCAGACCACCGGTCGTGGAACTGGAGGACTGCCCGGCGGGGCTATTTGACTGGGCTGCGGGATGCGTGGAGGAGTTCGCCTGAGCGCAGGCCACAGCGGCGCACAGGAGAGTTACGGGGAAAATGAGTATACAGCGTTTCATTAATGCCAGTGGATTCTCCCCACTCTAGCATGTGGATGTAACGGCCCGGGGCCGTCCAGCTACTCCTGAACGGTCGCTCTCTTGAGATTGCCGACGGCCTTCTCCTTTGCCGCGGCACTGATCTGAATGTTGTTTACCACCTGAACCGCCCCGGCCGAGCGCGCCATACGCGTTGCTGATCCTTTGTGCTGAATGACATTGGTGGTTCCTTCCCAGGTAACCACCCCGTGCTGGACCTTAAACCGGAAGCCATCTTTTCCAATCTTCGATTTAGCGAGCTTAGCTTTGATTGTCGCCTCTATTTGCGCGTCGGCCGGCGTCACGGCGCGTTGTGCCGTGGCGGTCGGGTGCCCACTGGCGTGCGCCGCATCGATAGGAAAAATCAGGCAAAACAGGGGCAGTAGAACTGCCAGTGCGAAGCGGTACATACAGGTTTCTCGTTCGCAAATGGAGTGTCCGTGCGGTCGTATAAATCGCAGATGGCTTTGAATGACAGAAGAACTTTCTGCGCACCGGCGCTCGCGCCGCCACTGCGCCTGGTATTCGCGTGTTATGGACCCACGCCTGGGGCTATGGGATTTCTCCGGCGAGTGTCCATTCCTGCGACAACGATGTGTGGCGTGGCCGTGGACCCGAACCAACCCCGTTTTGAAATAGATAGCCGACGTAAGGACGCCACACCGCGATTTGTACTTTCCCAGTCCCGTTATAGTCGCCCGGAACCGGAATATCGCCCGGAAGGCCAAGCTGAAGGGACATCCTGCTGCTCGGATGGCTGCTCGGCAGAATCAGCCACTCACCGGTAGATGGACGCCAGACCGCACAGTCGGTCTTGCCGTCGCCATCGTAATCGCCGGGAACCGGAATATCCCCTGGCTGCCCGATGTACTCGGCGGTGCTTGCGCCCGGAGTGCTGCTATCCAGAACCCACCAGCCGCCGCTCGCGGGATCCCAAATGGCGATATCGGTCTTGCCGTCGCCGTCGTAATCGCCGGGAACGGGTATCTGACCCGCCTCGCCCCAGGTTACCGACATGTACGCGTCCGGATTCCCGCTCGGCTTAATCAGCCAGACGCCCGAGGAGGGCCGCCACACGGCAAGATCGGCCTTGCCGTCACCATCGTAATCGCCCGGCACCGGCACATCGCCTGGTTGTCCCCACTCCTGCGAGGTGAAAGCCCCGGGATTGCTGCTGAGCTGTATGAAC
>JAFAMM010000189.1 GCA_019233375.1 Acidobacteriaceae bacterium | reverse complement strand
CAGCGTGTTCTCTTTCGGAGGCAGCGGGCAGGTAGCAAAGGGCGTGAAAGTGCACGGAGGGTTGTACGCGCGGTTGAAATCCAAATCGACCCTGCCCTCGACCGGCAGCGGCGTGTTCAGCATGCGGCCGGCTTGATAAGTTTCGGTCTTATTGGTCGGGTCTTTGAACAGAAAGAACAGTGTTTGATCTTCGAATATCGGCCGGAGTGAGTAGCGCTGGCCCTTGTACGTGAACTCTACGGTTCCCGGGCTGTCCTGCATTTCGGTCTCGCCAAGAATGTTCAGGATCGGAATCTTTTTCGGATCGGGCACCAGATGCGCCGTGAAATGCAGTTCCGGGTTCACGGGGAAGTAGCTCATGCCGTTGAAATTCTTCAGAACCGGGCTGCTGCTGTCTTTGGCACGCACGGCCAATCGATCGCCGCGTTTAATTACGTAGAATGCCACTGAACCGGCGTGTACGACGTCAGGCTTCTGCTCGTCATACGACAACCTTCGCGAGGAACCGTCGAAAGCGGTAAAGACGACCGTCTCTCCCGCCAGGTGCAGACGTCCCACCTCGGCGGGGGCGGAGCCTTTCGGCAGAACAAAATCATTCGAATCGGCTGAACCGATGGTGTTGTCGCCCGGCCTCAACCAAAACAGGCCGACAAGCGCTAGCCAGCCATCGGGAGATCGCAGCGCGGCGTCCCGTTTCTGCTGCCAGGCGCGGATAGAATCCGAGTAGCTCGATTCAGTGTTACCTGCCACGAGTAAAATGGCCGCCAAACCCATGATTCCTATCGAGAATCGGATCATATTCCAAGTCTAACATTTTGAAGCTATTCGCGCAGTTCGACGATAGTCGCACCTGAACCGCCTTCGGCTTGCGTAGCGGGGTAAAAGCGGCTGACGTGGGGGCTGGTCCCTAGAAAATCGTTCACCGCTTTTTTCAAAACGCCCATACCGTGCCCATGAATAATTCGTACGCGATTGACGGAGGCGAGCGCGGCGGAATCAAGAAATTTATCCACCTGTTCCAGGGCGTCTTCCGCGCGCTGTCCTATTATGTTCAGTTCACGATACGAGGTGTCCCATCGCGGTCCGGTTTCAACCCGCACATTTTTCGGCAGTTTGGATTCGGCAGCGGTTTGTGACACCAGTTCAACGACATCTTCGCGCGGGATCTGCATTTTCAGAAAGCCGGCTTCGACCTCCAGGTTTCCGTTCTTTAGAATGCGGCGGACCGTCGCGATTTCGCGGACATCACGCAGACGAACACGAGCGCCTTCTTCGATTTTGAGCGGCGCTGCGGCCGCCGGTTGCGCCAATTCAGGCGGCGGAGCCATGACTTGGCCGGCCTCTTCGCGAAACTCACGTTTCGTGCGCGCGATGAGACGCTGCGCCTGCTCGGCGGGTTTGCGCTGCTCGGTTGCTTCAGTAAGCCGGTCCATCATCATCTGGGCCCGCGCTTCGAAATCGGCTATTAGCGCTTCTTTTTTGTTGTCCCATTCACGTTGGCGTTGCTGCTCGCGGCGCGCGGCCTGCGTTTCAACCTCCTGGGTGCGGCGTCGAAGCTGCTCGGTGGATTCACGCATCGCCGCTTCGAGCCGCGCGTTCTCCTCCACCTGCCTGTGCAGTTCGGCGAGAAGGCTTTGGAAATCAGCCTGCATCCGCGGCAGCACGGAACGCGCGTGCGATAAGATGCTGTCCGGCAACTCGAGACGGGTTGCGATGTCGAGCCCGGCCGATTTGCCCGGAGTGCCAAGCCGCAGCTGATAGGTGGGCTGCAAAGTGGACTCATCGAAGCCCATGGAAGCATTCAGCACGCCGGGCGTGCGCGCTCCATAGAGTTTCAGTGGAAGCAGATGGGTCGAAGCGAGGCGGAACGCGCCGGATTGGCGGAACTCATCGAGGATCGCAACGCCTAGCGCGCCGCCCTCTTCGGGATCGGTCGCGCGGCCGAGTTCATCGAGCAGTACCAGGCTTTCGGGTGTGACGTGCTCGAGCATCTGCTTCACATGCAGCAGATGGCCGGAAAAGCTGCTCAGGCTTTCGGCAATGGACTGCTGGTCGCCGATGTCCGCCAGCACATCGTCGAGCAGCGGAAATTCAGCTTCGGCGGCTGGAACGGGAACGGCTGCGTGAGCCATCAGCGCGAGCAGTCCGGTAGTCTTCATCGTGACCGTTTTCCCGCCCGTGTTCGGGCCGCTGATCAACAGGCAGCGGCGCTCATCGTTCAGCTCGAAGGAGATGGGCACTATGGGTTTTTTCTGCCTGCGCAACACCGTTTCAAGCAGCGGATGGCGAGCATCTTTCAACACGAGGCGCCGGCCGGCGCTGGCGGATTCGGAGCTGAATCGGGGGATCACGGCATCGTAATCGCGGGCAAAGCCGGCTTTGGCGAAAATGCAGTCAAATTCCGCCAGCGTCTCGGCGGTCGCCGCGATTTCGGGCGCGTGTTCGCGCAGAGCGTTGGTGATCTCAGCGAGAATGCGCTCAATTTCGCGAAGCTCATCCTCGCGCAGCCGGACAAGCTGATTATTGAGCTGGATGGTGTCCAGCGGTTCAAGATAGAGCGTGCGGCCGGTGCCGCTGGAGCCGTGAATGACACCGTCAAGACGCCCCTTCTGGCCGGCAACGATCGGAACCACATAGCGATCCTCGCGAATGGTGACGAAGTCTTCCTGCAGAGTGCCGTCGGCGCGGTGAGCACGCATGAAGCGCTGGAGAGAGTCCTGAATTTCGCGCTGCTGGCGGGCGATATCGCGCCGGATCCGGCCGAGCGCCACGCTGGCTTCATCGGCCAGGCTGCCATCCGGCAAAAAGGCACGCTGATAGCGCTTGGCGATCGGGCGCAAATCCGCCATTTGCGCCGCACGCCGCCAGAGCCGGGGAAAGCGGTCCGCGACGGCCTGAAGCACGCCGCGATATTCGCCGGCAATCCCGAGCGTATGGAACAGATCCATGATCTCCCGGCCGTCGAGCGAAGCACCTTCGACCTGGAGAATGCGCACCGACGAGGCGATGTCACGAAGTTGATCGAAGCGCAGCCGGATGGCGGCACCTCCGGCGGCGGGCTGAGCGCCAGAAACCTCGCGTTGATACGCGATCGCCTCACCCGTATCCGCGAGAGCCGCTTCCAGCATCGGCCGATCGCTGTGCGGGTCGAGCTGGTACACGAGTTCACGGCCGGCAACGCTGCCGGCATAACGTGCGAGCAGGTCTTTCAACTCGCCGAATTGGAGTAGTTCGGTACTGCTGAAGGGCATCGAAATGGTTTAAGGACGCGTGACGTGCGGAAGCGTGCGCCCGCTGCTGCAGCAGGAACGGATGACCTCAAGCGTGCCCTCGGTCATGGGAAGAGTGTTGAGCGCCTCGATTTCAAACCACGCTGCATTGCGGGAATCGCTGCCGGCGCGCAGTGTCCCTTCATGAATGCTGCAGAAGAAGTCGATCAAGACGTAGTGGTATTCGAAGCCGCCGAGGTCGTCGGGGATGATGCGCTCGAAGATGGTTGCGATGGAGTCAGCGGTGACGCGCAGGCCGGTCTCCTCCCAGACTTCGCGAACTACGGCCTCTTCAAGGCGTTCGCCGGTCTCGACGCCGCCGCCGGGCAGGGACCAAAGCCCGGCGAGCGGAGGATTGCCGCGCTCAACGAGAAGCACACGGCGGCATCCGTTATCTTCTTCCTGCAGGATAACCGCCCCGACACCCAGCACCGGCCGCACGGGGTAGCGCCGGCTGGCGCCGATTAAATCGCCTTCGCTTGCGCGCTGCTCATTCACTCTCTTTAGATGATGATTCAGCCAATTGCAGCCAACACTTGTTCGGCGTGACCCTCCACCTTGACCTTGGGAAAAATCTTCTTGATTTTGCCCTCCGGGTCGATCACGAAGGTGGTGCGCTCGATTCCCATGTACTTCTTGCCGTACATGCTTTTCTCCTTCCAGACGCCGTAGGCTTCGGCAGCCTTGTGATCCGGATCGGCAAGCAGTGTGAAGGGGAGATTGAACCTGGCTTTGAATTTCGCCTGGGCGCTCGATTGATCGGGCGAGACGCCGACGACCACCGTGTTCGCATGGCTGAACTTTTTCGAGTTGTCCCGGAACTCGCAGGCTTCCTTCGTACAGCCCGGCGTATCGGCTTTCGGGTAAAAGTACAGCACGACGTTCTTGCCTTTCAGAGAGGAGAGATCAAAGTGCTCTCCGGAATCGGTGTTGAGCGAGATGGGCGGCGCTAGGCTGCCTTCTTTGGGGATGGACATACGGCAAAACAGATGAGCGGGGGGTGCGGGCGGCTGCAAATTGGAAAACGAAGCCACGAGATGCGATTTTGCCAAACGAACTTCGGGCCCCTAAATTTTCTGCGGCAAAAAACTTGACAAGCCAAGGCGCAGATAATATGCTGGTATTGGATCTAGAGGATCGGATCTGGAGGAAAAACAATGCCAATAGTGAAATATGGCCCGTTCCAGGGTGAATTAGAAGACTTTCCGACCGGCTTACGGCTATTTCAGGACTCTCTGTCACGACTGTTCAGCGAGCCGGCTTCGCGGCCGTGGTCGCCCGCAGTGGACATCTATGAGACCGAGAACGAGTTGGTAGTGAAGGCGGACCTGCCTGAGGTGGACCCGAAAAATGTAGGGATTCAGCTCGAGAACGGCACCCTGACGCTGAAGGGTGAGCGCAGATTCGAAGAGCAGAAGAACGGGAAGGGATTCCATCGGATTGAGCGTTCTTATGGCACGTTCGTGCGGGCATTCAGCCTGCCGGACACGGTGGACGCCGACAAAGTGAAGGCCGACTTCAAGAACGGCGTGCTGACCATAACGCTGCCGAAGAAGGAAGTGGCCAAGCCGAAGATGATCAACGTCGAGATCAGCCAATAGAGAGCTGAATCGTCAGGGGTTGTCGATAGCGGGCGCGCGGTTTTGAACCGCGCGCCCGTTTTTCTTTGCTGCGAAAAAATTCGATTCTGCGACTAATTGAGCGTGAGCACCCGTAATGTTTCCTAGCCGCTGGAGGGCTGCGGCCGCAGGGGTTGTCCTGGCCGCGCTTTTTTGCCCGCCTGTCACTGGTTATTCCGTTCTTTCGCATGAAGCGGTGGTCGACGCCGCATGGGATGTCATTACAAAGCCGATGCTTTTGAAACGTTACCCGAATGCCACGCCCGAGGAGCTTAAGACGGCACACGGGTATGCCTATGGCGGCGCGATTATCCAGGACATGGGTTATTATCCGCACGGAAGCATGCAGTTCAGCGACCTGACGCACTACGTCCGTACGGGAGACTTCATCGTGGCGTTGATCACAGAGTCGCAGTCGCTGAATGAACTCGCCTTTGCCCTGGGTGCGATGTCGCACTACGTTTCCGATTGCGACGGGCACCGGTTTGCGACCAACGTGGCCGAGCCGATGATCTATCCCAAAGTGCGGCGCAAATATGGCACCTATGTGACGTATGAGCAGGACCCGGTAGCGCATCTGGAAACGGAGTTCGGATTCGACGTGCTGGAGGTTGCGAAAGGCAATTTCGCTCCGCAGGCGTACCACGATTTCATCGGGTTCTATGTGGCCAAAGAGGTTCTGCAGCGCGCTTTTCGCGACACGTACGGGTTGGACCTGAATGACGTTTTCAAGGACTTCGACCTGGCGGTGGGCTCCTACCGCCGGGCGGTCAGCAAAACAATTCCGACGGCGACACGCGTGGCCTGGGCGCAGAAGAAGGATGAGATCCAGCAATCGGAGCCGGGAATAACGCGCGAGCGCTTCGTGTATGTGATGAGCCGGTCGAGCTATGAGCGAAATTGGGGCAAGCAGTACGACAAGCCGACGGCAGCCGACCACATGCTCGCGTTTCTGCTGAAACTGATTCCGCCCATCGGGAAGCTCAAAGCGCTTAAGTTCAAGATGCCAACGGCCGAAACTGAAAAGCTTTTCATGGCAAGCTTTGACCGTTCCGTGAAGAGGTATCAGGAAAGAGTACGGGACGTGCAGAAGCACGAGTTGAAGCTAGAGAACATAAACTATGACGTGGGGGTTGTGACGCGCGCGGGCCAGTACCGGCTGGATGATAAGGTTCAGGTGTATTGGATGAACAAGCTGGCGGAGAAGGATTTTTCGACGAGCACTCCGCAGATCCGTAGCGAATTGCTCACCTACTTTCATGATCTGGATGCGCCAATCGCCGCAAAAAAAGACCGCAAAAAGTGGAACGAGCTGGTATCGCAGCTCGATCAGTTGCGATCCACCTCTGGTAACGTAGCGGCAGCCGGACAGCAATAACCGATGCGTTCGGCGCGCCCGGCGCTCGCGGCCATTATTGCTCTGCTCTCAGCCAATCCGGCGCGCGCTTATGCGGTGCTGTCGCATGAAGCGCTCGTTGATGCGCTCTGGGATACCGAGTACAAGCACGTTCTGCTGCTGCGATTCCCGCACGCGACCGCCTCCGAGCTGAAAGAGGCGCACTCCTACGCGTACGGGGGTGCGGCGATTCAGGACATGGGCTTCTACCCGCACAATAACGGGTACTTCAGCGACCTGACCCATTACGTCCGTAGCGCCGATTTCATTCTCCGGCTGATTGCGGATTCGCAAACGCTCGATGAATACGCCTTTGCGCTGGGAGCGTTGTCGCACTATTACGGAGACAACGTCGGACACGGCTCGGGAACGAATAAAGCGGAACCGCTGCTGTATCCGAAGCTCAGGCGCGAGTACGGGAACGTGCTTACCTATGCGGACAACCCCAGTAAACATCTTCAGACCG
>JAFAMM010000120.1 GCA_019233375.1 Acidobacteriaceae bacterium | reverse complement strand
GGATACAAAGGCCGTAGCCGTGAAGGCGTTTGCCGCTTCCGGCACACATGATGTCCCTTTTGAGGATGAGCCCCGCATTTTCGCGGACACTCAGCCCACGAGCCCATATTCCGGCGATCTTTATGTCGGCTGGGTCGAATGGCAGATCAAGCAGTCCATTATGCTCTTCTCGCGGTCCTCGGACGGAGGTCAGACCTGGTCGGAGCCAATTCGCATCTCGACCCACGCTGGGCTGCCGCGCGATGACAACGGCTCCCTCGGCGGATTCGTTCTATCCATCGGGCCGGACGGAACACTTTATGCCCTGTGGGCCGATGGCGATTCATTGGTCCTGACCGAATCTCACGACGGAGGCAAGACCTTTTCCGCATCGCGTCCCGTGGTCGAAACCGGTCCGCCGTACTTCGGCGAAACTCCGGCGGTCTCACGTGTTGAAGGTTTTCCGCAGATCGCTCTTGATCCGCAAGGCCGCACTCTATACGCTTGCTGGAGCGACTACACCAATGGAGACATAGACGTCTTCCTGTCCCGCTCTGCTGATCTTGGCCACAGTTGGTCCAAGCCTGCCCGCGTGAATGACGATCCCATTCACGATGGCGCGGACCAGTTCTTTCAATGGATGACAGTTGATCCGAAAACGGGAGCGATCTACGTAGAGTTTTATGATCGGCGCAACGATCCGGCCAACATCAGCATACAGGTCACACTCGCACGCTCCACCAACGGTGGCCGCACCTTCACAAATTACGCCTGGACCCGGACAGCCTTCAACCCCGATAAGGCATTCCTCGGCGATTACACCTGGATGACGGCCTACGACAATCACGTATACGCCGCGTGGACGGCTGCTGTGCCGGGCGTTAAAACTGCGGGTTCCACCGCTGCGGCAACAACCGTGATTCAGGTCGGCACAGCCGATTTCTCCGGCGTTTCAGATAGCCGACGCTAAACCGCGTGCTCGATGTGCGCACGTACCGCGGTCGGAAGCAAAGGGATTGCTCCGATTTTGGCTATGAGCCAAGTCCGGAGCACACTTAATCTTGGTGGGCTTTTTCCTTGCGTCCTAAGTGCAGCGTGACCACCGCCGGCGCCGCTCCATACCGTAAATAGGAGAGAGGTTGGGCGGTAACCCATGAGGGTAGAGAATCGGCTTCGACGCGGACCGGAAACGGCTGTGGTTTCAAATTGGCCGGGGTGGAATTGTTCGCAAGAGTTCCCGGCATAGCGGGACTTGAATCCGCAGCCATTGCGGGAACCCGGTAAACGGGTGCGATTTCAGTCGATCTGAGAGGGGACTGGGCTCGCGCCGAATGCGCCAAAGCGACGCCGGCTGCCAGCGTCAATGTTACTTGCAGTGAGAATTTTCGTGTCATTTGTTCCGCTCGATTTGTTTGGGTAGCAGTCTTCAGGCCATAACGTTCGGCCTTCAGGCCGTAACAGTCGGCGCTTGGTGCAACGTGAGGGCACATACACGTTAACGCCTTGCGCGTGAACTGCCGCACTTTACTGACCGATAAGCACACGTAATGGAAGTTATCGATGCGCGGAAATGGTTCTGGTCTGGTGACACGGATTGCGAGCTTGATTATCTTCTTTGTTCACGCGAAAATCTCAAGGTTTATCGTCGCGAATGGCTCGAAAATAGTCTTTCGGACTGAAGCCGGCAACGGCAGGCAACCGATCGCAGCGCATGATCATCGACGCATCGTCGTCCTGGGAGGATTCGCTTAGGGAACGTCTGCAAACACATGTGAAAATACTCGCGACCGATATCGGGGGGCGGCTCGCCACAAGTGGTCTGGAGAAAGCAGCAGCCTACATTGAGCATCAGCTTCGCTGCTCCGGATACCACGCGCTACGGCAGACGTTCACTGCTGACGGATATCTATTCGCGAATATTGAGGCGGAGATCTCCGGCGTCGACCGCCCCGAAGAGATCCTCGTCATCGGCGCACATTACGATACAGCGGGCGACCTCCCTGGAGCGAACGATAATGCAAGCGGCGTTGCCGCAACTCTGGAACTCGCGCGTGAGTTCATCGCGGCCAAGCCCCGACGAACGATACGATGGGTCTTCTTCGCCAACGAAGAGCCACCGTATTTCCAGACAGCAGCAATGGGCAGCTATGTGCATGCCCGGAGATGCCGCGAACGCAAGGACAATATCACGGGCATGGTTTCACTTGAAACGATCGGTTACTACACAGACGAGCTCGGCTCGCAGACCTACCCGATGGCTGCTACGTCGGGCTACCCGGATCGAGGCAATTTCCTCGGGTTCGTCACCGATCTGAAAAGCGCCGGTCTGTTGCACACCGCACTGGGAGCATTCCGGATTGCCACTAAGTTGCCCGCCGAAGGGCTCGCAACTCCCCGGAGCATCGCCGGAATCGATTGGTCCGACCATTGGTCATTTTGGCAGTTTGGATACGCCGCACTCATGGTGACGGATACGGCCCCATTCCGGTACCCGCACTACCACACCGCCGAAGACACGCCGGACAAGCTGCATTATCCGCGGTTTGTCGAGGCGGTGCGAGGGCTGAGGTCGGTCGTGGAACATCTTGCGAATGAATAGAAAACTCAGGCCGTGGCGGCACTGAGAAATCGCAGTGGCCCGGAATCGCATCATTCTTTAAGTCCAAGCACCGGCAACCTTGGTCCTGCATCAGAAAGATCCGAGAAATACTCCGGCAATTCTGCACCATACTCGCGAGGCATCGAAAACTCACCAAGATGAAAGCCCGCTCAATCACCAGGTTGTTCTCCTCCGATCTCGCGGTGGATTTGGGGACCGCCAACACGCTTGTGTTCGCAAATGGCAAGGGAATTGTTGTCAACGAACCCTCCATGATCGCCATGAACGTGAATGCCGACGAGGTCATCGCGGTCGGCAGCGACGCCCGCATGATGCGGGGACGAACACCTCGTGATGTTATTTCCGTTCGGCCCCTTCGTGACGGTGTCATTGCGGACTTCAAGGCCGCCGAGCAGCTCTTGAGCTATTTCATCCAGAAGGCGCATAACCGCAAAGTGATGGTCCGCCCGCGCGTTGTAATCGGCATTCCGAGCGGAAGCACAGAAGTGGAGAAACGGGCCGTTCTCGATGCTGCTTACCGGGCAAAGGCCAGCGAAGTGTATTTGGTGGAACAGCCACTAGCCGCAGCGCTCGGCGCTGGACTCCCCATCAACGAACCGTCAGCCAACATGATCGTCGACATCGGAGGGGGCACGACCGATATCGGCGTCCTTTCGCTTGCGGGCATCGTCTACGCCCAATCGATTCGGGTGGGCGGCAACGAAATGGACGACGCCATCATTGAACTCCTTAAGCGGGAGCACAGCCTGCTCATCGGCGAGCGCACAGCAGAGGCGATCAAAATCGAAATAGGGTCTGCCGCCCCTCTGCCGGCGGCGATGAGCCTCCCGGTAAAAGGACGCGATCTGGTTAGCGGTTTGCCGAAGGTTGTGACGGTCACCGATAGCGAGGTCCGGACCTGCCTCCAGGAGTGTGTGCAGGTCATTGTGGATGCCGTCCGTATCGCGCTGGAGCGCGTCCCACCGGAGCTGAGCGGCGATTTGACCGAGCGCGGGATCGTCCTAACCGGTGGCGGCTCGATGCTGAAAAATCTGGACAAACGCCTTCGCGACGAAACAGGACTGCCGATGTGCCTGGCCGATGATCCGCTCTCGTCGGTTGTGGCCGGAACAGGCAAAATGCTCTCCGATTTCAAGCTGCTTCGCCGCGTCTCCGTCAATTAAGTCCAAAGGTGAACGCCAGTTGCAGGTGCACCTCGGATCGTGCATTTCTTCCGGAAGCAGGTCGGGCTGATAAGCGTGAAGTGTAGTTCGGGCTCGAAAGTACGCCTGGTTTTGGAACGCCTTACAACCCGTCAGGGAATGTTCATGACGTGCTCCGAAGCGTTAGCCTCGATGCATGATGAGAAAGCAGACGCTTCACTGGATCGATAGAGTCAAACACCTCTGGTGTCAACTGTTCCACCGTCAGCCCATGTGGCCCATCCATGGTCGATACCAATGTCGCGTCTGCTTACTGTATCACCCGGTGCAATGGGAGCAGACAGCCGACCCATTTTGCCGCAAACACGAACGGCCAATTCGCCATGATCTGATTCAACCTGTCGAAGTTGCGTGAGTCGCGTATTGCGCGGGATGGATCTCCCGAACCAAGAACGGCAGCGCAAGCCCGCTCAAGCACTCGCGGTGCGCACGAGCGGCGGATTCCGAAACGCAGTTAGGCGCTGATGCCAGTAAGGATAGATCAATGTGGTTGTGCTCGCAGCATCGAGCTTCGCCACCTGATCGGCTGTGAGATTCCAACCTGCCGCGCCGAGATTTTCGCGAAGTTGTGTTTCGTTCCGCGCACCGATGATGACGGACGCAACCGTCGGGCGCTGCAGTAGCCAGTTCAATGCGATTTGCGGTACGGTTTTGCCTGTGTCCTTCGCGATCGAGTCAAGGGCGTCTACGACCCGATACAGCAGCTCCTCAGGAACGGGTGGTCCCGTCTCAGAAGTCGCGGGTAACCGGCTCTGCTCCGGCATGGGCTGTTCACGACGAATCTTGCCCGTCAAGCGGCCCCACCCGAGCGGGCTCCAAACGAGCGCACTGACGCCTTCGGCGGCACCCAGCGGCATCAATTCCCATTCGTAATCGCGGCCCACCAACGAGTAATACACCTGATGCGCAACATACCGGTTCCATCCATAGCGCTCGGAAATGGACAGCGATTTCATGACATGCCAGCCGGAAAAATTGGAACATCCTATGTAGCGGACCTTCCCGCTGGTTACCAAATCGTCAAGTCCGCGCAGGGTCTCTTCAATCGGTGTAAATGCATCGAAGGCGTGGATCTGGTACAGATCGACGTGGTCCGTACCGAGCCTGCGCAGACTCGCATCACACGCCTCGATCAGGTGATGGCGCGAGCTTCCGGCCTGGTTCGGTCCGGTTCCCATTGGAAAGAACGCTTTGGTCGCGATCAGGACGTCTTGGCGACGGCCCTTGATCGCTTCCCCAAGCACCTCCTCAGAACGCCCTGCGGAGTATCCGTCGGCCGTATCAAACAGATTGGCTCCGGCTTCAAGACAAATATCAATCAGACGGCGAGCTTCCTCAACCTCGGTTGAGCCCCAGGCCTTAAAAAATTCACCGCGGCCGCCGAAGGTCGCGGTGCCGAATGACAGAACGGGGACGTGGAGTCCGGATTTGCCAAGTCGCCTGAATTCCATGCTTGCGTAGATGAAAACACAGGCATTGTGTTGCAAGAAGATGTCACGCCAGCGTGCAGTAGCGTCGTCAGCAGACTCAATCGGTGAAGGGAAGCCGGAACTGATTTGGCGGTTTGGGTTCGCGTCCGCTAAACGCTTTTTGTTGGTTACGAAGCATGCTGGCCAGCAACTGCCACGTCGGACCGGGCGTTTCTCGCCACGGGGCCTGAACCGTCACGCGACAGTAAGCATGTTCGTTTACGTCGAAATGAACAAACGCGCCGGACTCGACAGACGCCAGGGTTCGCTCGCCTGCCATGGCTCCGACCTCGACAAGCCCGCATTCAATCGGCAATTCGGAAGTGTTTAACAGTCCCGCAGGTGTCACGAAGTAGAATTCGTTTGAATATCGCAACCCGGTCCGGCGTTTCAGCGGCTGCTTCATCTCGCATAAAAAATCGGACCGGGAGGTCTTTACTTCGTAGCAGATCCGTCGCATGGAAGTGTGCGGCAAACAATTCAGGGCGAATGCATCCAGGCGCTGGGCGGCATTCCCGTGATAGCCGGTTCCGGCACGCAGTTCGCGGAGAAAAATCCACTCGGACGCGCCTTTATGAAGGCATGCCTCAACAACGTTGAGCAGAACGATTGCGCTTGAAGGAACAGCCCGTTGTTCCTCATCAGGAGTTGCAGCAGGACTTTCACTCGCGAGTGCGGCCATAGAAGTTATTTTCACTCCGGAAGCCGAGGTCGTTCCCGGCACAGTCTTGGAAGTGCCTGTTGCAACAATTCTCCGGCCTGAGTAGTCGATCTCTCGGAGGACCAACAAGCAAATTTACGTTATGAGAGCGACACAATGGGCTACGATTCCCGTCCTTTTGCTGGCATCCGTGCAGTTCGGATTTGCGCAACAGGATTGGTACCACAATCGCGATACATATTTCCACAATCAGCGATGGTACACGCATGTTTTCGCGCGCGTGCGCGATGACCTTGATCACATCTACACGGTCGGGGCCGCCAGCGACAAAGAGCAGCGTCGTATAGAACGAACCAAGGAAGAATTGACTGCCCTTCAAGCGAAGCAGGACCAAGG
>JAFAMM010000167.1 GCA_019233375.1 Acidobacteriaceae bacterium | reverse complement strand
TGAACTTTTCCAGCGCGGCCGGGGTCTCAAATGCAAAAATCACCCGGTAACTCTTTACTCCCACTCCGAGACCGGCGCCGGCTGAGATCATCTTCATGAAGGTCTCACGCTTTGTCTTTGAATTGACGGCTATCCCCGCGCCGCGTGCCGTGCTCACCAGCAGGAGGTTAGTGCCCATATTGTTGAATACCGCGTATCCGGCCGATTTCTCGATAGCCTCTCGAGCTGAGGGTTGCATCTTATACAGATCATCCAGGGTTTGGGCTGCCATCTTGCGGGTTTTGTCCCGCTGCTGGTCCGGCGATTCGCCGGCACTCGACAAACCTGCTAGTAACAGAGTTAAACCGATTACGGACGGCACTCTTCCGAAGCTCATAGGCGCGCTTCTTTCTTGTGAATCGGCCGCAGAATTCCACAGCTAACACGATCCACTCTATGATTCAGGTCGATGAACCGCCCGCGAAGCAGATTCTAATTTTAGATTTGGATCGTCGCGAGTTACACGTGCGGCTTGAATGCTTGTCGGGAATGCTCGCTACGCGCGTTCCTGATAGCTGCCGTCCGCGGTGCTGACCCGAATGCGCTCGCCCTGGCTGATAAAGGGCGGAACCTGAACCACCAGACCAGTGTCCAGCTTCGCGGGCTTGGTCACGTTTGAGACAGTGGCTCCCTTCAAGCTTGGCTCGGTCTCGACGACAGTCATCTCGACGCTGGGTGGAAGTTCGACGCTGATCGGTTTCCCTTCATAGAATTCGACCGTGACCTTTAACTGCGGAATGAGATATTGCACGCCATCGCCGAGTATGTCCTTGGTGAAATGCATCTGTTCGAACGTCTCGGTGTTCATGAAGTAATAGTATTCGCCGTCGTCGTACAGATACTCCATTTCGTGCTCATCGAGAGCAACTCGCTCCACTTTGTCTTCCGAAGAGAACCGGTGCTCGATCATTGAGCCCGACCGCAGGTTGCGCATTTTCGCCTGCACGAAGCCGCGGAGATTACCGGGCGTGCGATGAACCATGCTGAAAACGGAATGAAGCTCGTTATTGAACTTCACCACCATGCCGGGGCGCAGTTGTGTAGCTGCAATCATGAATTCGAAATTACTCCCTTTTTGCACATCGAACGATGCGCCTGCGGAAATACTAAGCTTATCAGGGCAGTCAGCGTTTACCAGCGCGGCCGCGGCACACTTTGTCGTGCGCATTCTCGGGAACCAGCCACATCCCGCGCGGATCTGCTGTTTCAGAGACGTCCTTCTTCCCTTCGCCACGGTATGTTACCGCCTCGCCCGGATTCAACCGCCAAAGAACCAGACTCTCGCGGTTCTGCCGTTTGGGAAGATCCACGCATTGGGCGTTCATCGGCAGCAGGGTCAATGTACCGAATTTCTGCACACTGTCGATCTGTTTTCGATCACAGTACTTGGTACGCAGTCCTTCAAAGTTATTCGATAGCCAACACGAATCGGAATCCCAGCTCGTGCGCGCAAACAGCCGTCCCGCGGGATCGTACACCCAGGGATCGAGGTTCCGGTAGGCGACGCCCGGCAGGTACGGATCGGCCCACAGAAATTCATAGGCGACTCCTGGACCTTCCGTGAGCGTCTGATTATCTTCCATAGCCCAACCCTGGAGGAACTGCGAACCTTCCAGGTTCGGATCGACGGCGACCAGCGCGAGAGCCGCAATATGCTGTATCCAATCCGGATGATCCACCTGGTCAGGCATCAGGCTCAGCAGAAGTTCGTTTGGCAAAGCACGAAAAAACGTGGAGTTGTCCTGGCGAAGATCTGTACGAGAGAGAGCGCGGGCGGTGATGAGGTACTCGCATAATGCGTATAGCTGAGTTGAATTGTTGAGCACCACATCTGGAGTGGCCGGCGGCAATGCCGAGATTTTGGGTTCATCGGTTCCGAAAGATGTCTGCGCAAAAAGAGCATCGCGCAACGCGGTGATTGAACCCGAAGAGGCAACACAACTAGCGCTCCTGGCTCTATCTGCGGCAGTGATGATGCCACGGCACCAGTCGAACACCAGAGCAACTTGCCTCTCATCGCAGAGATGGTTTTTCGCCCACTCCACCGCTTCCCTGCCCCGAGCCTCATCGCGCGTTACGGCATAGTAGAGGGCCAGTTCGAAACCGCGTTCGGGCGAATCAGGTACCGTTTCAACACGTTTTTCAAAGTTGAGCCAGCGTAGCGTTTTGCGTTGGCGGTCGCGCTGCAGACGCCTGAGCCTCTGGGCCGTCAGCAGCAGCTTATAGCCTTCATCCGTCGGTTGTGCGCGCGCAATCGCAGCGTTCATGGCGAACGCTACGCAAAGCATCAGGGCTCTGATTCGCAACCTGCTATTTTTCCACAGTGACTCTGGGAATCACGGCTCCGGAACCGGTAGTGTCAAAACAAGTTGTTCCTGATCAGTTAAGCTGACTGAGTACGTTTTCAGCGTGCAAGAGGCTGGCGCCGCCGCACCCGTCGACAAATCAAATTTCCAGCCGTGCAGCGGGCAAATTACCGTGCTTCCCCCCACGAGTCCGTCCGCCAGCGGGCCGTTTCTATGAGGGCAATCGGCTTGAGTAGCGAATAGCCTGCCGCCACGAGTGCGGAACACCGCGATTCGCTCGCCGGCGATTTCAAAGCTGCGGCCTTCGCCCGGCGGAATCAAGCTCAACGGACCAAGCGTTATCTTCATCTCCGTCGCGGTCATTGAATCACCGGCAGTAGAGAGGAGAATTCCGTCGCTCGAGCAGCTGTGTACGCTTCTTTCCATGGATCCCGATAGGCGTTGATAGAGGCTTGTATGGCAGAATCCAACTTGGCTGCAATACCCTCGCTGTCGTCAACCACAACGGCTCGAATCTTGTCGATGCCGGCGCGTTCCACAAACCCGTAGGTCCGCTCCAGGTACTTGGCATTTTCCCGGTAATACTGCATGAAGCGCGCCGCGTACTTCAGCACATCCTCGTGCGTGTCGACCACGCACAGAATGTCGCCCTTTCGTACGTGTGCCCCGGCGGCTCCGCCAATGTAAATTTCCCATTTGCCGCCCTCGACGGCCACGACACCGATGTCCTTCACCATTGCTTCTGAGCAGTTACGGGGACAACCGGCGGTCGCCATCTTGACCTTGTGAGGAGTGTCGATGCCCTGAAAATTCCGTTCGATTTTAATCGCCAGGGTTGTGCTGTCACCGATTCCGAAGCGGCAGAAGTCGGTTCCGACACAACTCTTGCATGTTCGATAGCTCTTGCCGTAGGCGTGGCCGGAAGGCATCCCGAGGTCCCGCCAGATGTCCGGCAAATCTTCTTTCTTTACGCCCAACAGATCGATGCGCTGGCCGCCTGTGAGTTTGACCATGGGCACACGGAATTTTTCGGCAACCTCGGCGATCCGGCGCAACTCCGCCGGGGTCGTCACCCCGCCAGGGATCTGGGGCACCACCGAAAACGTTCCGTCCTTCTGGATGTTCGCGTGCACCCGCTCATTGATGAAACGCGCATCGCGTTCCTTCACATACTCGCCGGCCCAGATCGTGTTCAGCAAGGAAGCAAGGCCGGGCTTACTGGCGGGGTCTTCTTTTCCGCCCGCGAGAGCGCCAAATACAGCCGATACAGAGCGCAAGCCCTGCTCTTTGACAGCGCGGATCAGATCGGGCTTCGATAGCGGCACACCCGGAACATAGAAGTGAATGGACGGATCTTCTTCAACCTCACCGCCACAGGCGAACTCGATGATCTCGTTAACAATGCTCTTGCAGGAACCGCAGCCCATGCCGGCGCGGGTTGCCTCCATCACCGCATTCAGGCTGCGCTTGCCCGCCTTGATGCACGCCGTCAATGCGCCCTTGGTGACACCGTTGCAATTGCAAACCTGCATTTCGGCCGGCATCTCTTCGATCGTGATTTTTTTCGCAGGCGCGCCGATATCAAACAGCAGGCTCAGGCGCTCCTCGGGTAACGGCGTGCCGCGGTCGAAAACCTGCATCAGATACGCTGCCTTGCTGATGTCACCCAGCAGGATTGCGCCGATCAGCCGGCCATCGCGGATAATCAGCTTCTTATACGTGCCCCGCTTCGGCTCAGTGAATTGAACGATCTCGTCGCGCTCATCCACGGGCTCCACAATGCCCATGGCCGCCATTTCCACACCCATTACCTTCAACTTCGTTGCTACTTTCGAGCCGTGATAGGCCGCACTCGGATCGCGTCCGGTGATATGGTCGGCAAGCACTTTCGCTTGCTCCCAAAGCGGCGCCACCAGCCCGTAAACATGCCCGCGATGCTGCGCGCACTCGCCAACCGCATAGATGTTGGGGTCCGTTACCGAACGCATCTGGTTGTCGACGACAATCGCGCGCTGCACCTGAAGCCCGCTTCGCCGGCCGATTTCTGCGTTTGCCTTTATGCCCGCCGCCATCACCACCATGTCGCAGGCCAGCCCGCTGCCATCGGCGAAACGCAGGCCGGTTACACGATCTTCACCCAGTACCGCAGTGGTGTTCTTGCCGAGCAGCACACCCACACCCATCTGCTCCATGGTGGTTTTGAGAATTGAACCTGCTTGCGGATCGAGTTGCTGATTCATAAGGTGAAGACCGCGGTGGACCACGTCGACCTGCAGACCGTAGCTCTGTAACCCGCGCGCGGCTTCAAGTCCAAGCAGGCCACCGCCGATAATGACCGCGCGCCCGCGCGATCCTCTGGCGTATTCGGCCATCTCCCGGCAGTCATCGAGTGTTCGGAAGACGAACACGCCCGGCTTATCGCTGCCGTCGTCCATGGTGACGCCTTCGAGGCTCGGCACGTGCGAGCGGCTGCCGGTGGCGATGATCAGCTTGTCATAAGGTTCAATGGTGCCGTCCGCGCCCAACACGCATCTGGATTTGCGCAGGATGGATTCGGCGTAGACGCCCACATGCAGCGTGATCTTGTTTTCGCGATACCACTCGATCGGATTTAGAAAGATCTCCTGTTCCTGCTGTGTGCCGTTCAAAACGCTCGACAGGAGAATGCGGTTGTAATTGCCGTACGGTTCATCACCAAACATCGTGATGTTAAAAAGGTCGGCGCCCCCGCGGGTGAGGATCTCTTCCACGGTACGCGCACCCGCCATACCGTTTCCGATGACGACCAGATTCCGTTTCATGCTGCACCCCTGCGGAAAAAGTGACTTTCCCATCATTCGGATCCCTTTTCTATGCGCGCCGCGCAGACTTTGAATTCCGGCATTCGAGACACCGGGTCCAGCGCCGGATTCGTCAGTAAATTGGCTTGTCCCGGGCCGCCAAAGTGGAATGGCATAAATAGGGTGTCCATGCGAATCGCAGGAGTAAGCTGAGCCTTCACCAATGCTGTCCCGCGCCGGGTCGTTACACGGACGAGATCGCCGCTGGCAATTCCGTATGACGCCGCCATTGAGGGATGCATCTCGACGAACGATTCCGGAACGGCATCGCGCAATTGGTTCACGCGGCGGGTTTGCGTACCGGACTGGTAATGCTGTATGACGCGGCCGGTTGTGAGGTAAAGCGGGTATTCGTCATCAGGCTCCTCGGCCGCGCTCCGATGCTCGACCGGATAGAAGCGCGCGCGGCCATCGGGAGTCGCGAACCGGTCCGCGAATAGTGCAGGTGTTCCTGGATGATCTTCAGCGGCACACGGCCAGAAAACACCGTCCTCCCGCTCGATACGCTCATAGGTCACGCCGTAGTAGTCGGCCGCGCCGCCCGCGCTCGCCCTACGCACTTCGGCAAACACTTCACGCGCTTCCGAAGAAAAGAACTCGCCGAAGCCGAGCCGCTCAGCGATCGCTTGAATGCTTTCGAGATCGGACCGGACTCCTGCGGGTGGCTGTGTAGCACGCCGCCGCAACACCACTCTGCCTTCGAGATTTGTCATAGTTCCCTCCTCCTCGGCCCATTGGGCGCTGGGCAGAATAACATCCGCCAACTCCGCGGTATCGGAGACGAAGAAGTCTGAAACGCACAAGAAGTCAAGCGCTCTCAAACGTTGCAGAGTGTGACCGGCCCGTGGAACAGAGATCGCGGGATTGGATCCAAACACCAGCAAGCCGCGTACACCGCCATCTGTACCGAGCGAATCGAACATCTCGTAAGCGGAGCGCCCAGGACCCGGGATGGTTTGCTCCGCCACGCCCCACACGCTTGCGATGTACGAACGATCATCGGCATTGTCGATCTTTCGATAACCGGGAAGCTGATCGGCTTTTTGCCCGTGCTCGCGCCCGCCCTGGCCGTTACCCTGCCCCGTGAGGCAACCGTAGCCTGAATAGAGCTTGCCGGGTTTGCCAAGCGCCAAAGCAAGATTGATGAAGGCCAGCACGGTATCGACTCCCTTGCTTTGTTGTTCGGGTCCGCGCGCGGTGAGTATCATGGCGCTGGACGCCTCGCCAAGCAAGCGCGCGGCCGCGTTCAACTGCTTTTCAGGAATGCCGGTAATGCGCTCGACTCGATCCGGCCAATAAGATGAAACGGCACGGCGCACTGCCTCAAAGCCGGACGTCCGCGAGCGGATAAACTCGTCATCGAGAAAATTTTGTTTTATAGCGATGTAGAGCAATCCGTTAGCCAGCGCTAAGTCAGTGCCCGGCGTGATCTGCAGATGTAACGTCGCCGCCGCCGCCGTTGCGGTACGCCGCGGGTCAACTACAATCAGCGAGCCGCGATTCTTCTGTTGCGCCTCAAAGTATTGCATTAGCGGCGGCATGGTCTCAGCCACGTTGCTTCCCACCAGCAGAATTGCGCCGGCGCGTTCGATGTCGGCCAAAGGAAACGGAAGGCCGCGATCGATACCAAAAGCTTTGATGGAGGCAGCCGCCGCCGATGACATACAGAACCGGCCGTTATAGTCGATCTGTGTCGTGCCCAATGCGACGCGAGCGAACTTCCCGAGCGAGTACGCTTTCTCGTTGGTCAGCCCTCCGCCACCGAACACCCCGACGGCATCGGGACCGTACTCGCTCTGCACAGCGCGAATGGCTGATGTGATGCGGTCCAACGCCTCGTCCCAAGCGGCCGGGCGCAAAGCGCCGCCCTTATGGTCTCGAACGAGTGGAGATGTGAGTCGATCCGGGCGGTGCAGCACCTCCGCAGCCGTCCAGCCTTTCTGGCAAAGCCCACCGCGATTTGTGGGAAAATCCCGCGCCATAACAGTCAGTTCCGGACCGCCGCGAACCAGCGACATGCCGCATTGCAGAGCGCAGTACGGGCAGTGCGTATCGAACGTCTGCACGGCGGGTAAACCGCTAATCGGCTGCATACACACCTGCAGGTAACGTTGCACTCGCCGATACTCCGGCGCGCGCTGCCGCTTCAGCGGGCCACGTCCTGCGCCAGACGCCTTTGTGGTAGAACAGCGCTGCGAGTGCGCTCATAAACAACCCGGCGATAGCCGCAAAACCCGTGGAGAACGCTCCCGTGCCTTCCTTCACTACCCCGAGCAGCGACGGGAGCATGAAGCCGCCCAAGCCCCCGGCTGCCCCCACGAGCCCGGTCATCATGCCCACCCGTCCAGGGAAACGCTGCGGCACCAACTGAAAAATTGAGCCGTTGCCCACCCCGAGCATGGCCATCAACAGCGCGAACACCGCCACAGCCACGCCGATAACAGGCAGCGTGGCTATTGCGCACAGTGAAACCGTTGCTGCCGAGAACAGGACCAGCAGTATGCGATGCCCGCCCATGCGATCGGCAAGCATCCCGCCAACCGGACGGAGAAAGCTGCCGAAAACGAGGACAAATGTCGTTAAGTCGCCTGCTTGAATCTTGCTGAGGTGATACTGGTCGCGGAAAAAGATCGAAAGATAGCTGGCCAGGCCGCTAAAACCGCCAAAGGTCAGTGCGTAGAGAAAGCAGAACCATGCCGTATCAGAGATTTTGAACAGCGCGACATATTCGGCCCATTTCTTTGGTACACGCGCCGCGGGACTGTCCTTTGCGGCCAGAAAAAAGAAAATCCAAACCACGGCAACCGGAACCGCGGCGATCGCAAATACGTTCCGCCAGCCGACCGCCTCGGCCAGCCGTGGCGCCAAGAGCGTTGAAAGCAGCGTGCCCGAGTTTCCAGCACCCGCGATCCCCATCGCGAGCCCCTGATGCTCGGGAGGATACCACCCGCTCGCAAGCGGCAGAGCAGCCGCGAAACTTGCCCCGGAAATTCCCAGCAGCACTCCCAGTTCCAGAAAATTTGCATAGCTGTTCGCAAATCGCCAGCCTGCCGTCAGCGGAATCAGCGTCAACGCCAAACCGGTCAGAGCAGTGCGGCGCGCACCGAAGCGCTCCGTCGCCCAGCCGAGAATAAGGCGGAAGAACGAGCCGCCAAGCAACGGTACGGCTGTCAGGAATCCCTTCTGTGCAGCCGAGAGTTTGTAAGCCTCGGCAATGAACGGTCCAAGCGGACCGAGGATGACCCAAACCATGAAGCTGACGTCGAAGTAGAGAAACGCTGAGACGAGCGTGGGCGCATGGCCTGCTTTCCGGAATGACGTCAGAGATGACACGTGTCGCGCCTCGCGTGTGAAGTGGATCAGCTTTCAACGGGTTCGCGACGGTGCGAAAGAATATCGTACGGAGAAGATAAAGGGAGTGCCTACGCCGGTGCTTCCCTTTCGCCCAGTGTAATCATCATCGCAGTGAGAAGTAAACAACCCGGCTTTTTGAAAATTTGATGACCCCGATCAGAAATGGGCATAACAGGATCCTCTTCTCAAGCTCTTGCGGCGCCAAAGCGCTTTTCTTCGCTTTGTTACCCTGAGAGTTCCACCGGCCGCAATCCGCTCGGCACCGGCCTAATCAGATATGTATGCCGGCTCGGGTCAGTGAAACTTATGTGCTGCGAACCTACCCGTTCCGTGAGTCGGATTTGATCGTCAGTTTCTTCACACGCGACCAAGGGAAATTGCGCGGAGTCGCTCACCGGGCGCGTAAGCCGAAAAGTAGTTTCGGGTCCGGGCTGGAGCGGCTATCGCTCGTGAACCTATCGTATTCGCAAAAGGAAACGCGAGAACTGGTTAACTTGAATTCGTGCGACCTGGTGCAATCGCAGTTTGATCTGCTGGACACCTTTGAAGCCAGCGTCGCGCTGGACTATGTGGCGGAGATCAGTGATCAGCTCCTGCCGCCGCACGAACCGAATGAGCGGTTCTTCCGCCTTCTTACCGCCATCCTTGATTACATGCACGAGCGCGCGCCGGGTGCGATCTGGGCCGCAATCACGTACTTCTCCCTATGGGCGACGCGCCTGTCGGGCTTTCTGCCGGATCTGACGGAGCATCCCGACGGCAGCGTGTGCGGCTCTTCGCGCGAGTTGGCGGCCGATATGCTGCGAATGCATATCGCGGGATTACCCGCGCGCAATTGGAACAAAGACACGGCACTCGATCTGCGCCGTTTTCTGATCCGGCAAATGGAGGAGCACGTGGAGCGCCGCTTCCGCACTCCGGCCCTGCTCGAAGCTCTCTGATACCGCCACATGGATTCTTTTCAAGACACGATTTTCAAACTGAAGCGCTACTGGGCGGACCGCGGCACGATTATTCAGGAGCCTTATGATCTGGAGGTCGGCGCGGGCACCATGGCTCCGGAGACTTTCCTGCGCGTTCTCGGACCGAAGCCTTATAAGGTGGCGTATGTGCAGCCGAGCCGGCGCCCTGCCGATGGCCGTTACGGCGAGAATCCGAACCGCCTGTACAAGCACCAGCAGCTGCAGGTCATCCTGAAGCCGACTCCGGATGATGTCATCGAGCAGTATCTCGGAAGCCTAGAAGCGATCGGCATTGACCTTCGCAAGCATGACATCAAGCTTGAAGAGGACAACTGGGAATCGCCGACGC
>JAFAMM010000217.1 GCA_019233375.1 Acidobacteriaceae bacterium | reverse complement strand
CCTTCCGCGCCTGCCCGTCACCATCTGCGCTAGACCGATGTCCGCTACAATGACGTTCTCCTCCCCGATCTCGCCCGCTTGCGGCTTGAGAACTCCAGCCACTGTGAACTCGCGCTGCTCATCGTTGATCAGCAGCCGCACGTGGTCGCCGCTACGCAGTCTCAGCTTCGTACCCACCCAGACCGGATTCCTCGCGGTGAGCAAATTCGCAAGCTGTGAAACGCTATTGTTGGCAAGTTCGCCCTCCGCAGCATTCCCAATCACGTCGAGCCCGATGAATGGAATCGCTTCCCCTTCCCCGTTTACATGCGCGAAGCTTTCAATGCGCGGCGTAAATACGAACGCGTAGGGCATACTCGCCAGGCGTCCCAACAAATTCTGGTCAATGCCGCCCGGAGCCGTAATCAGCAGATCGCCTTTTCCAGTCAGGGACTCAAGCGAGGAGTGAAAACTACCGGCCGCCGCCTGGCCGGCCAGATCGATCGCCACAACCACGCCCACTCCAAGCGCAACCGCAAACACCGTCAGTGCCGTGCGAACCCGCTCGCGCAGCAGCGGGCGCAGCATGAGCCGCACAAATAGAATCCACGCCGCGCTCATCGTAGAACCGCCGCATGTTCCAGCCTGCCGTCACGCAGCCGCAGGACGCGATCCGCAATCGCGGTGCTGTCCGCGCTGTGTGTCGCCATCATTAGCGCCACCCCGAACTCGCGCGCGGTCCGGCTCAGCAGCGCCAGCACCATGTCACCCGTAGCGGTATCCAGATTCCCGGTCGGCTCATCCGCCAGTAGCACTTTCGGGTCATGCGCCAATGCCCGCGCAATCGCAACACGCTGCTGCTGCCCGCCCGAAAGCTGATGCGGGTAACGGCCCTCATATTCGCTCATGTCCACCCAACGCAAACGCTCCCGCGCGATCTCTCGTGCCTTCGCCTCCCGCGCCAGCAGCAGCGGAAGCTCCACGTTTTCGATCGCCGTTAGCGTGTGCAGCAATTGGAATGACTGAAAAATGAACCCGACCTTTTCCCGCCGCAAACGCGTCAGTTCTGCGTCACTCAGGCGCGTCGTGATTTGGCCATCGATCGAAACTTCGCCAGACGTCGGAAAGTCCATCGCGCCGCACAGGTTGAGCAGCGTCGATTTCCCGCCTCCGCTCTTGCCCACCAGTGCAATGAACTCGCCGCGCTCCACACTGAGCGAAACATCCTCCAGCGCGATCACCGGCGCGCTTTGCGTCTGGTACATCTTCGAGACATTTCGTGCTTCGATGACCGCCATCTCTAACTTCAGGATCTTACGTCCCGGGCCCGCGATCTAAATTTTGAGGCTGAACGCTAAACTCGGAGTGCGTGGCAAAGATTCTGGTTACGGGCGGGGCCGGCTACATCGGCTCGCACACTCGCTATTTCCTTGAGCAGCGCGGTCATTCCGTGATGGTCGTCGACAACCTGTCGCGCGGCCACCGCGAACTGGTGCCCGATAAGATTCTGCACGTCCTCGATCTCCACGATAAACAGCGGCTCGCCGCCTTGCTCAAGCAGGAGCGCATCGAAGCCGTCATCCATTTCGCGGCCTATATAGCCGTCGGCGAATCGACTCAGCACCCTGAGATGTACTTCGCCAATAACGTTGGCGGGTCTGTTTCACTCTTCGAAGCCATGATCGAAGCCGGCGTCGACAAGCTCGTTTTCTCTTCCACCGCCGCTGCCTACGGAACCCCTAAAAAGGTGCCCATCACCGAAGATCAGGACATCGCGCCCATCAATCCCTACGGCGAGTCGAAGGTCATGGTCGAAACGATTCTCGATTGGCTGGATCGCTATCGGCAATTCCGAAGCATCTCGTTGCGCTACTTCAACGCCTGTGGAGCGGAGCCCGCCGCCGGTCTCGGCGAGCTGCATGATCCGGAAACGCATCTGATTCCGCTCATTCTGCGTGCTGTGCAAACAGGCAAGCCGGTGACGATCTTTGGCGATGACTACCCGACACCCGACGGGACCTGCATTCGCGACTACATCCATGTCAGCGATCTGTCAGAAGCGCACATCAATGCGGTGGAGCACCTGCTGAACGGCGGCGCATCTGACATCTTCAATGTCGGCACGGGCATCGGTCACACGGTGAAGCAGGTGGTCGATGCGGTCGAAAAGGTGACGGGCAAGAAGGTTCCGTCGACCATCGGCCCGCGCCGGGAAGGCGACCCGCCCAGCCTGGTCGCCGATTCCCGGAAACTGCAAACAACCCTCGGTTGGCGTCCAACCAGAGCGGACATGGAAGTGATCGTCCGAGACGCCTGGCACTTCGCTGAAGCGCATGTCCTCAAGCAGAAATAGCCGCGGCTTTAAAGCCTATCGCGGCTTGCCATCTGGTAAATCCCGCTTATGAGAAAAGTGGCGCCCTTCTACGCATGCGCGTCCGGATCCAGCGCATACTCCACAGCCCGCTTCCAACTGGTGAACCGGTAAACTCGGACACCGGGCACCCACAAAATCCAGGTGGGTCCAATCTTGTAAATCTTCGGCTTCATAAGCTCACGAGAACAGTATCGGTGCGCCGTCGTTCTTCTCAGGACTTAACCCCTGGATTAACCCAGGATTCCCAGATTTCGCGGACCCTCGAAGCCAGGGAATACCGTCGCAATCTCCAAGTTCCCCATCTGCTTCAGCACCAACTCTGAAAGCACGCTGCGAAAATCCGTCGTTACATTCAGATCACGGCCTTCATATAACTGTTCCCGTTCCAGCCCTGGCCACGCGCCGTACACTTTCCCGCCCCGCACCGGCCCTCCCAAAACAAACATCACATTGGCGTGCCCGTGATCCGTTCCACGGTTCCCGTTCTCTTTCACCGTACGCCCGAACTCCGACATCGTGACTAAGGTAATATCCGCCATCTGGTCGCCCATGTCTTGCGAAAACGCGCCCAGCGCATCGCCAAATTCGCGCAGCAGGTTCGCGAGCTGTCCGGTATGCGGCTGCGCCCCGGCTTCATTCACATGCGTGTCCCAGCCGCCGGCATCCGTAAACGCGACCTCTAGGCCCACATTCGCCTTGATGAGCCGCGCGATCTGCTGCAGGCTCTGTCCGGGCCGGCCGCCCGGATAATGTGCCCCGTTCCCGGGTGTATAGGGCGTCTTCTGAATTGATTGCATGATCTTCACGGCCTCGAACGTTTCGCGCGCCGTGCCGTTCAGAATCGCATCGGCCGAGGTCCCGTACATGCTCTCGAACCTCGCTCCCGCCTGCGCATCCTTTATTTGAAAATCGCCGATGCTGCCCACCGCAACCGCCTCGTTCCTCCCGCTCAGTGTGCGCGGCAGGTCCGGACTCAGACTGACCGCGCGTAACGCGGATGGGCGTTGTTCCGGCCGCAGCGCACGGTTCAGCCAGCCGCCGTACGTCGCTTTCAGTCCCGGCGTGCCTGACTCCATGTAATCCTGCCCATCGAAATGCGACCGCGTCGGATCAGGC
>JAFAMM010000185.1 GCA_019233375.1 Acidobacteriaceae bacterium | reverse complement strand
TGTCTGTCCGGCCACGAATACCAGGCCGTTCGGGTTTACCGTCCTGCGTGTCGAAACGACGCCTTCGATCACGACCTGCGCCGCTTCGTCGCCCAGCGCCCCCACCTGCAACACGCTCAGTACAGGAAGCGGAAGCTTATGTTCGGTGAACATCTGCGCCACCTCGGCCTGCACTCTGCGCGCATCGCCCGCGCCCGCGACAAAAGCTCGCAGCCGCACAATGGTTTCGCCTTTCGTGTCGCGTATCAGTTCGGCGAGGCTCTGACGGATTTGAGCTGCGAGACCGCCCGTTTTAAGCAGCGGCGAGATATGAAAATCGAGCGTATCGGTTTCGGCCTTGAGCGCCATCGGGGGCTCCGGCGGAAGGGGAAGGATCTGCGGCTTCGGTTCTTCATTCTTCCGCTTCTGGGCGAAAGCGGCGGCGCAGATAAGGCTCACGATAACCGTGACGGCAGTGGCAAACAGTAGAGCACGTGCTGCGCGGCAGGTCACAGCTCTAGCCTATCTCGTGCGGTCGAAAGGCTTGAGGCGGAACGGCTCTTGCACCTGTAGTGGGCCAATTTGGCTACTTTGGATGGTCTGGTATCATAAAGTTTAACGTGCCAGCCCTCTCCCGCATTTCGCTCGACGCCTCCTCGGAGCTGCCCATTTACAAGCAGCTGGCGGATTCCATTCGGGTCTCCATTGAGCAAGGAGCGCTCCGGCCAGGTGAACGCCTGCCAGCCACTCGCGAATTGGCTGGGGAACTTGGCCTGAATCGCGCGACAGTGTCGGCTGCGTATGCGCTGTTGGAGCAATCGGGTTTGCTTCAGGGCCATGTAGGACGCGGCAGCTTTGTCGCGCAGCGTGGGAGCGAAACTAGCGGCTTCGCGTTTGACTGGGACGGGGTGCTGCCTGAAATTGAGCAGAGTTCCGTAACGCCCGAGCATATCGCAATCAGCTTCGCCACTTCGCGCCCGGCTAAGGAGGAATTCCCGTTGCCGGAGTTCCGCCGGCTCTCGAAAGAAGTGATAGACAGCGAGGGAGCGGCGGACATTCTGCAGTTGGGCTCGGCCTACGGGTACGAGCCGCTGCGCCGCTATTTACTCGCGCGCGCGACCGAAGAGCAGACCGCGCGAGCCTCCGATGACCTGATGATCACCAACGGGTGCCAGCAGGGTCTTGATCTGCTTGCCCGCCTGCTCGCCCCCAGTGGTCACAAGGTTCTGATGGAAGATCCGGTGTATCATGGCCTGCCGCGCGTGTTCCAACGCGCGGGCGCAACGATCTGTCCGGTTTCAATCGACGCGAACGGCATGGACGTGGATGCGGTCGCCGGCCTGCTGCAGCGCCACCGGCCATGCGTCCTGGTGGTAACACCGAATTTCCAGAATCCGACCGGAGCTACGTTGTCGCTCGAACGCCGCCGCCGCATCGTCGATCTGGCGCAGCGTTTCGGCGTGATTCTGGTGGAGAACGATGTTTACGGCGAGCTTCGCTATCTGGGCCGCGATCTCCCTTCGCTGAAGCAGCTCGACGAGAGCGGCAATACCATCCTGCTGCGCAGCTATTCGAAGGTCTCATTTCCAGGGCTGCGCGTCGGCTGGGTGCTGGCGCCGCGCCCGGTCATCATGCGCCTGGTCGAGGCCAAACAGATCTGCGACCTTCACTCCGATCAACTCTCCCAGGCAGTGCTGCTGCGCTTTGCCGAGTCGGGAGAACTTACGCGCCACCTGGAACGCACGCGTGCCGCCGGGCGTGAGCGCGTGCAAGCGCTGGCAGACGCATGCGCCGCGCATCTGCCCGTGGGCACGACTTTTCTCAGGCCCGAGGGCGGCATGAATCTGTGGCTTGAATTGCCGGCGCCGCTGACCGCGCACGCTTTGCTCGCCCGTGCAGAGGAACTGGGTGTTTCGTTCCTGCCGGGCAGCTTTTTTTCCGCCGGCCGGCCGCATCCTCGCGGCCTGCGGATCAGCTTTGGAGGTTTACCGCCGGGACGGATCACGCGCGGCATCCAACTGCTCGGCGAGGCTGCCCGCGCCGTTCTGGGCACGCACTCCGCCCAATGGAATCATGAACCCGCGGCCGCGCTGGTTTAAAAGAAACTTTGAACAGGAGATTACGCACATGAATTTTGAGACAGACCAGTTCCGGCTGAAGGTCGGGCTTGCGGAGATGCTGAAGGGTGGCGTCATTATGGACGTCGTCAATGCCGATCAGGCGCGAATCGCCGAGCAGGCCGGCGCGGCCGCGGTTATGGCGCTCGAACGCGTTCCTGCCGATATCCGCAAGGAGGGAGGCGTGGCCCGTATGTCGCAGATACGAGTCATCCGCGACATCATGTCAGCCGTCTCGATCCCCGTGATGGCAAAGGTGCGTATCGGCCACTTCATCGAAGCCCGCATTCTCGAAGTGTTAGGCGTCGACTACATCGACGAAAGCGAAGTCTTAACGCCTGCCGATGAAGAGCACCACATCGACAAGCATGACTACAAGGTGCCGTTTGTCTGCGGGGCGAGAAATCTCGGCGAGGCTCTGCGGCGCGTCGCCGAAGGTGCGGCCATGATTCGCACCAAAGGCGAAGCCGGGTCGGGCAACATTGTCGAAGCCGTTCGCCACATGCGAACGATCGTAAAAGAGATGAAGCAGCTGACCGTGCTCGGAAAAGAGGAGCTGGTGCATGAAGCCAAAAATTTGCAGGCGCCACTGGAGCTTGTGCAGTACGTTGCCCTCAACGCCAAGCTGCCTGTTCCGAATTTTTCCGCAGGCGGTATAGCGACTCCGGCGGACGCAGCGCTGGTTATGCAACTCGGCGCCGAAGCCGTTTTCGTCGGTTCGGGGATATTCAAATCGTCCGATCCGGAGAAGCGCGCCAAGTCCATCGTCAAGGCCGCTACATATTATCGCGATCCCGCCAAACTTCTGGAGGCAAGCGAGGAATTGGGCGAGGCGATGCCTGGTCTCGAAATCTCAAAGCTCGAGTCGTCAGAGCTGCTTCAGACGCGCGGCTGGTAACGGGAGGAAAACCACGAAGTGAAGCCGAAGATCGGTGTGCTTGCTCTGCAGGGCGATTTCGAGGCGCATCGCGCGCCGCTCGAGCGCGCCGGAGCTGAAGTAACCGAGGTCCGCAGCGCGGCGGAGCTCGAAGAGGTGGACGGCCTTGTTATCCCTGGCGGCGAGAGCACTACCATGCTGAAACTGCTCGAAGACGAGCAACTGCTCGAACCGCTGTGCCGTTTCGGCGGCGCGAAGCCGATTTTCGGTACCTGTGCCGGCGCTATTCTCCTCGCCGCCGAAGTTTTGAATCCGCGCCAGCCGTCGCTCTCATTGATGGATCTCACCTTGGAGCGCAATGGGTATGGGCGGCAGATTGACAGCCGGATCGCCCACATTCAAATAAGCGGAAGGCCCGCCGAAGCGGTGTTCATCCGGGCGCCCGTCATCCGGCGTGTTGGTGCAGACGCCCGCGTTCTCGCGGAGTACAACAATTCGCCCGTGCTGGTAGAGCAGGGAAAGCATCTGGCGGCCACGTTTCACCCGGAACTGAGTCCGGAAAATCGTGTCCACGAACAGTTTGTGGACAAAGTGCGAGCGAGTCTCTCAGAACAGCTAAACTGAGTTCACAGGTGAAGCGCGTTCTCTTTCTTTGTATCGGCAACTCCTGCAGGAGTCAGATGGCGGAAGCCTTTGCCCGCCGCTATGGCTCTGACGTGTTGGAAGCCGAGAGCGCCGGCTTTGCGCCCGCTCCCATCATTCAACCGTTGACCCGGCAGGTTATGGAAGCAAAGAACATCAAGCTTGACGGGCATTATCCAAAGGATCTCGGCTCGGTCGATATCCGCACCTTCCACTTGATCGTCAATATGAGCGGGACCAAATTACCTGCCTTTCTGCAGATTGAGGTTCGCGATTGGGAGATTGAAGACCCCGTCGGCCGCAACGAAGAATTTTTCATCCAGGTTCGGGATCAGATTGAAGACCGCGTGATGCGACTTATCCTCGAGTTCCGCCGGCAGGCGCGGCAGTTTCAGGCCGCTTCCCCTCTGCGAGGACTGCTGCGCAACTGGCGTCTTTCTTAAATCGTTTCACTCCTGCAAAATAAAACGCGGTTCCAGAGCCATTTGGTCTGGAACCGCGTTTTTCAATGCCGGAGACCGGCGGTTCTCAAAGAAACTTACTTGGAAGAGGTGGTTGTGCTGCTGGCCGTGCTTGTGGTGCTCTTGCTCTTCTTGTGCTTCTTGCTGTGAGTGCTCGACATCGTGCTGTCGCTCGATGTGGAGGTGTTCTGGGCAGCGAATACGGCAGTACCGGAAAGCAGCGAAAGACCCAGGGCGGCAATCATGATTTTCTTCATTAGAGATATCTCCTTATTTACAACTTCGTGTCAGCACTGTGTGCTTCCTTTGCTATAGTTGCAAACTCTGCGTGAAGGAGTCCTGAACGACACATTAAACTGGCGTTAATCTAAACGTTGTATTTCTGCCGTCACTGGACCGTTCAAGCCTCGCAACGCCGCGCGAGGAAAATTCTCACTGTATAAACGGTGATCGCTAATTCGGCTCGCCCTTGTGCAGCGCATGTCGCACGAGCTGGTACCCGAAATAATACGCGTTCTCGCGTGTGACATAGTCGCGGGATTCGAGAATGAGACGCCGTGCGACGCGCGATGCTTTGTTGCCCGGTGGCGGCGGAGCCGGTTCGGTCTCGATATTCTGAGGCGGGTGGCAAGGCCGCAAAGATAAAACCGCAATCCGCCCGTCACTGATCGAGGGATGCGGCTTGCTATCAGGATTCTGCGGCGCGGGCGCGGTGTACGCAGCGCCTTCTGAACAACCTGCGAATACGAGGTCGGTGACTACTTTGGTGCGCTCACCATCCAGGTTTGCATCGATATCATGCCTGAACCATAGCGACCTGACGTCGAACGCCATGCCGATATCGTGCGTAGCAGCTCCTCCCCACACGTCTTTGTTATTGATGTTGCCGAGTTTCCAAATGCGCACATGGTGGCGCTTCATAACGGTGTCGAACGACTTCTCGAAGACAACATCCGGATCCTCTCCCTTGTATAGAAGCCGTGAGACCGGTGCCTGGTTGTAGCCAGTCTTCTGATCAAATGCGACGTACTCGTGCCGGTAGGATCGGAAATTGGCCGGTTCGGGGATGTACCATCCTGCATTCGAGAACGCATCAAGCAGAGTCTGCCGCGACCCGATAAATGTGATGTTCACCATATCGGCGGCGAGGCGCCCGTTCGCCTTGTTGATCGTGAGCGGCTGATTTCGGATCCAGTTGCTCAGATCGGCCTCTACCGTCAACGGTGGCGGCGCCTGCTCCCGGAGGAATGCACTGTGCGCCTGATCCACCGTGAGCGTCAGGTCCGTTCCGGGTGTGAGATGAATCTCGGGCTCGGGAAAGCGGAGCACGAGGAACCGTAAGCCCAGCACCGCGGCGGGGGCAGCCGGGCCCAGCGGAATCCGCTCCATAAACTCCTGTCCCACGCCGGTGAAACCTGCTAGAGGGCGATACAGCATATTCAGCGCGGGCCTTTCCCAAAAGCCATTCAGCACCTGCTGCGGCTTCGCCGTGGCCAGAATGCCGCTGATTTCACCATTACGTCTTACCAGTTCGCGCGCGTTATCGATCGACGCCAGCTTCGCGGCGAGACGCAGCCGCACACCGTCGGGACGCTGATAATCCGAGAAACTCAAATCAAGAGCGGCGCGCTCGTGAATGAGGCCCAGACGCACTGAGATGGCGCGCCGCACCGCGCCATAAACGATGCTGCCGCTCGGAATGAGAACCTCGCCGCCCATTTCGAGCGGCGCTAATACCACACATTGGAATGGTGTTCCGGCGGCCGAGCCGTAGCTTGTCAGGTGATTCTGAAGACGGACTTGAAGCTTCAACGAGCTGTCCGGCGATGACATCGACGCGTGCGCTACCGCGGTCAACAGGACCAACAGCCAGCAGCGATGCATTGGAAAATTCTCCGCCATATTGGAGCACAAATCGTTTGAGAGTAGCACAGGCATTAATACGGGCGCGAAACTGTTTTGTACGAGACAAAACTCTGAGACGTCGCCCGCGCAGTTACATTACAAACGGCAAATCAGAAGTTCGCGCTCGTAAATCATCTCGGGCGGGAGGTGATCGTGCAACTCGATAAAAAGCTCTTCGTGTCCAATTACCTCCGCACGCCAGGCGCTTCGATCGAACGCCTGCAGCTCCTCGAAATCGCGCCTTGAGAACTCGAGACCCTCCCAATCGACGTCTTCATAGCGCGGCATCCAACCGATGGGCGTTTCTTTGGCGCTTGCACGGCTGCGCGCGCGGTCGACGACCCACTTCAGCACGCGCATGTTCTGGCTGAAGCCCGGCCACAGGAAGTCGCCATTCTCATCCTTGCGAAACCAGTTCACATGGAAAATCTTAGGGGTAACGCTGAGCGACTTCTGCATCTTCAGCCAGTGCCGGAAGTAATCGCCCATGTGATAGCCGCAAAACGGCAGCATGGCCATCGGGTCGCGGCGGACCCGGCCGACAGCCCCGGCGGCGGCTGCTGTCGTTTCGGATCCCATAGTCGCCCCGACATAAACGCCCGCGCTCCAGTTGAACGCTTGATAGACCAGCGGAATGGTTTTCGCGCGCCGTCCGCCGAAGATGAAAGCGCCGATGGGCACCCCGTCAGGATCTTCCCAGCGTGGGTCAATACAAGGGCACTGATGCGCGGGCGCGGTGAAGCGCGCGTTCGGGTGCGCCGCTTTCCTCCCGGTTTGCCGCCCGATTTCGGGTGTCCACGGCTTGCCTTGCCAGTCCGTGCATTCTTGTGGCGGCTGTTCGGTCAGGCCCTCCCACCACACCCCGCCGTCGGGAAGAAGCGCCACATTCGTAAAAATGGTGTTTTTCGAGAGCGTCGCGATCGCATTCGGATTAGTTTTCGGCGATGTTCCCGGAGCAACGCCAAAGAAACCCGCTTCGGGGTTGATGGCGCGCAGTTGCCCGCTGGCATCCGGCTTGATCCAGGCAATGTCGTCGCCGACTGTCGAAATCTTCCATCCGTCGAAGCCTTTTGGTGGAATCATCATCGCGAAGTTCGTCTTACCGCAAGCGCTCGGAAATGCCGCCGCGACATAAGTCTTCTCGCCCTTCGGATCTTCGACGCCAAGAATCAGCATGTGCTCGGCGAGCCAGCCGTCGTCGCGCGCGATATTGGAGGCGATGCGCAGCGCAAAGCACTTCTTTCCCAGCAGCGCATTCCCCCCGTATCCAGAACCGTAAGACCAGATCTCGCGTGTTTCCGGAAAGTGAACGATGTATTTCGTCTGGTTGCACGGCCAGGGGACATCCTGCTCATCGGGCCCAAGCGGAGCGCCCACGCTGTGCATGCACGGCACCACCCGCTTCACATCTTTATCGATTTCCCGGAACACCGGGAGGCCGATGCGCGCCATGATGCGCATGTTGACCACAACGTACGGCGAATCGGTCAACTCCACGCCGATCTGCGACATGGGCGAGTCAATCGGGCCCATGCTGAAGGGCAGCACATACATAGTCCGTCCGCGCATGCAGCCCTTGAATAATGACTTCAGGGTTCGACGCATCTCGAACGGGTTCACCCAATTATTGGTCGGTCCGGCGCTGTCGCGCGAGAGTGAGCAGATAAAGGTTCGATCTTCCACCCGCGCTACATCGGTTGCATCGGAGCGGGCGAGGAAACAGCCCGGCCATTTCTCCTGATTCAGTTTGATCAGCGTTCCGCTCGCCAGCATCTGCTCGCACAGCGCATCGTATTCTTCCTGTGATCCGTCCACCCAATGGATGGCCCCCGGACGCGTCAGTTCGGCCATTTTCTCGACCCATCGAAGCAGGTGCTTGTTAGTACTGAGGGGTACGGCTGAAACGGACAAGGTAGAGGCTTTCATACTGCGGAATGAAGTACTGAGGCTATCATGGACTACACGCCGTCCTGCTGCGGCAGGGCGCTCCCAATATGCATTCCACGTCGAATGAAACCAACATCGAACGAGACCTGACGTTCCATCTTGCCCGGGTAGTCGAAGACGCCGCCGTGGCGTGCGCTCGCACCATGGGGCAGGGCGACCGCAAACATTCTGATCACGCCGCCGTACAGGCGATGCGCCAGGCGTTTGAAACCGTCCCGATCGCTGGAAATATTGTGATCGGCGAGGGCGAGCGGGACGAAGCGCCGATGCTTTACATCGGCGAGCGCGTAGGTGCGCCGCCGCCCGCTGGCGGCGATTTTCCGCGCGTGGACATCGCGGTGGATCCGCTGGAAGGAACAAATTTGTGCGCTACCGGCGCCGCCAATGCGATCGCAGTGCTGGCGGCCTCCGAACCGGGCGGATTGCTTCACGCTCCCGACTGTTACATGGAAAAGATCATTGCCGGACCGGCCTGCCGCGGAGCGCTGGATCTGGACGCGCCGGTGAGCCAGAATCTGAAGTCCATCGCGCGCCGCCTGGATCGCGATGTGACAGACCTTACCGTTATCGTGCTCGACCGCCCAAGGCATGAAAAACTCATAGACGATATCCGGCGCGAGGGCGCGCGCATCCGCCTGATCGGTGATGGCGACCTGTCTGCCGCAATCGCGGTCGCAGTGCGGGGCAATGGCGTCCACGCCGTCATGGGGATTGGCGGGGCTCCCGAAGGTGTGCTGGCGGCAGCCGCTATGCGCTGCCTGCATGGCGAGATGGTCGGACGGCTGGTAATCGATACCCCTGAGCTTGAAGAGCGTGCCGTCCGTATGGGAATCAAGAACCCGCACAGGATCTATACAGCCGGTGATCTCGCTCCCGGCAGTCACATCGCCTTCGTCGCCTGCGGGGTTACAGACGGCGCTCTGCTCCGCGGTGTCCGCTTCTTCGGCGAGGGCCACCGCACGCATACGCTGCTCATGACGTCCGCCAATAATAGCGTGCGCTTTATCGATACCGTTCACATGAACCGCAAACCGGGCCCGCGCGGTGTCAGGCTTTATTGACGTGCCGCGAAGAACATGGCAGCTATCCGCCTTCGGCAAGCAGCCCTAAGTGCCGCAAGACGCGCCTGACCTTCTTCGGTGAAACCGCCAGCCGGCTTGCTACCCGCGAGACCTTCCGCCCTTCGTGCTCCCAGACTCTGCGTATCAGCAGCTCCTCAAAATCGGCCACGACTTCCTGCAAAGACTTATCACCGACCGCACCCTGTGACCACGCCCGCAGATTGGGATCTTCAATGCCGGAATGAAGAATCCGTTCGCGCAGCAGCTCCAGTTCCTGCCACAGCGCATCACGCCGGTCATACCCCAAATACGATTCGGCGCGGTCGCAGCAAGCGCGCGCCGCTTCGCTGTTATTGAAGAACCCATTCACCAGCGTCATGCCGTGGCAAATGTGAGCCTGCGCCAGTAATCTGCGGCTCTCCGTTCTCTCGCCCAGGTCCACTGCCTCGCGCGCGCAATCATGCGCCAACTGAGCGAAGCGGCTCGGGTCATCGCCTTCGCCGATCTGCTCTTCAAAGCGCGCGTTGGCCACCATTGACTGCACAATTCGCGCCCGGCACATCAAAAGGTAATCCGCTTTCGTTGTCGCGAGTTCGAACGCCTCCCCCGCGCGGGCTTCCGCCAGATCCAGATTGCCGAGGTCCAGATGGATTTGCGCCATACTCACGTCCACGTTGCCCGCCCCGTGATGGTTGTCCGCGCTTTTATAGATTTGGTCCGCTTGCGCCAGGTGTTCTTGCGCGCCACGCAGCAATTCGTGCATACGCTCCAGTTGCGCCGCTTTATCGCGCTTATCCAGTTTCTGAGCGTCGCTTTTTCCTCGCTGCCGCTCGGCTGCGTCGACCCGCATGCGCCGCGCCCAGCCCGCGTCGATGCTCCTCCGCAGCTGTAATGCCAGGAATCTCTTGGCCTGCGACATATTGGTGAGCGAGCGCGCCAGATATCCGCCCAAAGAGCAACGCCGCTGGAAGTATGCGATCGACGCCTCAAAGTACTGCAGAGCATGATCGTACCGGCCCTCGCGCAGCGCGATCCGGCCATAAGCCGACTGGATATTACCAAGAGTGATGAAGTCGTCCGTATTTCGAAGCACCGCCTCGGCCTCCTGCAGAATGCGGATGGCCTCTTTCGGCTCGCCGTTTTGAAATACCATCCAGCTCTCGAGCGTGCGCATGACAGCGCCCACGTATGGCAGGCCCAGCTCCGCCGCGATTGCGATCCCCTTCCGGGTAACCTGCAGCGCCTGATCATATTCACCGGCTTTACGCAGGCAGCGCGCCTTCCATAACCGGGCAACCAGCGCGAGCCGGTGATCTTCAATCTCCTCAGCGATCGCGAGCGCCGTCTCCAGGTTCTGCAATGCCGCGGGCAGTTCTTCATGGCGCATCGCAACTAGCGCCTCCGCCAGTCTCAGGTGGAGGTAGTCGTTCACTGGCATCTGATGACGCGCGGCGACCGGAAACCTTTTGAGCAGTTCCCCCAGCAGACCGTGATCATCGAACCCGACATCCAGCCATTGCGCAAGGCAACCCAGCGCCAAGCCGGCGTGGCACATACCCGGTGTCACGGCAGCGAAATCATCATGAGCTTTCTCGAGCAGTAACAACCCAGGCTCGATCCGCCGCTGTTGAATCAGCTCCTGTAGCTCGTGCAAAACATCCGAAGACGGCATGGTCGTGGCGCTTACCGGAATTTGCTCAGACCTGAGTACCGGCTCGCGGACTCACCCATTCTATTCCGCTGAGCTACAAGCGAAAGTAAGTAGGCCGTACCGCCGAGGCGGTGCTAGGGCGGCAGCCAAAACGGCTGTCAGTACCATGCGTTCTCAAACTGACACTCACGCCAGCGATAAGTGAGTTGATTGAGCTCCGAATGCGTTCATGGATGCGGATGGAGGCTCCAGACAGGACAATTATGAAAAAACTATCTTCAATATTTCTGTTCGCGGCGATAATGAGCAGCGCCGCAACCAATTCATCTGCCGAATCGAAGCTGTCGTCTGATCTCGCGAATGTCGACCCGCTCTCTAACGTGCGGGTGATCGTGCAGTCGAAGACGGCATCAACCAACGTTCTCGACGCGCTGGTTACGGGACTACTCGGCACCGTATTACAGCATTTCAGCTCGGTGCATGGCGGTCTATACCAGATACCGGCACTCTCGCTCTCAGCGTTGGCGAACAATCCTAGCGTTTCGTTCATCTCGCTCGATCGCACGAACACGGCTCAACTCGATAACACCGCCGCGGCCGTTAACGTCAACGCCCTTTGGAAGGGCGGATTTACCGGTTCAGGTATTGGTGTCGCGGTAATCGATAGCGGAATGAACCCGGATCCGAATCTGGGCGGCGGTAAGCCGCCGGTATACAGCTATGACTTCACGCAGCCCGCCGCGCTTGCGACCGTCAGTTCACTCCTTGCCGGCATCACTCAGCCGCTCCCGACATCGTCCATACCGAGCCTGGCTTCGCACAACGCGCCTGATCAGTTCGGACATGGCCAGCATGTAGCCGGGATCATCGCTTCGAACGGCAAGGATTCGCAATGCTCCCACTGCAGCAGACTCTTCAAAGGCATCGCTCCAAATGTCAATCTCATCGATCTGAAAGTGCTCGACCAGAACGGGCAGGGAACAGACAGCGAGGTGATCGCGGCAATCGATATGGCCATCGCTTTGAAAAACGCATACAACATTCGAGTCATCAATCTATCGCTTGGCAGACCCGTATACGAAAGCTATACACAGGATCCGCTCTGCAAGGCCGTCGAATCGGCCTGGAAAGCGGGTATCGTTGTAGTCGTGGCGGCGGGCAACGAGGGCCGCGATAACACATACGGCGAGCAGGGCTACGGGACCATTAACGCCCCCGGAAACGATCCCTACGTCATCACCGTCGGGGCCATGAAAACGGAAGGCACTTACACCAGGACGGACGATCTGATCGCAAGCTATAGCTCCAAAGGTCCCACCCAGGTGGACCACATTGTGAAGCCGGATCTCGTTGCGCCTGGCAACCTTGTGGTTTCCCTTCTGGCGAATGGCTCCACACTCGCCAAACAGTACCCGGGCAACATGGTGACGCTTTCGTACTACCAAACCGGCCTCAATACGAATGATGGCAAGAAGCCTTCGAATTCTTACTTCCTGCTGAGCGGTACTAGCATGGCCGCTCCCGTTGTAAGCGCCGCTGCCGCAGATCTCTTGCAGGCGAACTCGAACCTCACGCCGGACCAGATCAAAGCCCTCCTGATGCAAACGGCATCTAAATCGTTCCCTGTTTCGAGCAGCGCCACCGACGCTTCAACCGGCCAGACATACACGGACTACTACGACATTTTCACTGTCGGTGCAGGCTATATAGATCTGAATGCGGCTTTAGCCGCGATCTCCAGTGTGCCGCCATCCGGTACCGCTCTGTCGCCTGCCGCAGCTTATGATCCAACTTCCGGCACCGTGACTGTCGAGTTTGACCCGTCGTCTATTTGGGCTTCTCAATCCGTTGCTGGGTTGCGCGCTCTCTGGGGTGCTCAATCCGTTTGGGGCTCCTCCGAGATCGATTCGAGCGATCGCGCGCTGTGGGGCGCAAACTCTGTATGGGGCCAAAGCAGTGACCAAAGTTCCCAAACCGTGTGGGGCGCCCGTGCCCTTTGGGGTGCGAGCAGCATGTATGATTCGCAAACGCCTTCCAGTTCAAACACGGACAGCGGGTCGCGCGCCCTGTGGGGCGCGAACATCTCCATCACCGGCGAGAAGTAAACGCCACACGGATAGCGGATCGGCAACAGCGCGGCCGGTCCGCTTCTTTCATGCTGCCTCGGGCCCGCCCGCCGCAGCGGTGTGAGCGGGTTCCATTTTCCTCGTTGTAAATTGAAGATCTCACCAATTGAAGATTTCACCCATCAATCGACGCGCGTTCCTGCACGGCAGCGCGGTGGCGGCTGCGTTCACAGCGGCAGCAACGGGACAAGAGCCACCGCCGCCCTCGGCGCAAAACCCGACTCCCGAGGATCTCGCCCAGGCGCCGGGCTTGCGCAATGAGCCATTCGTGCTCGATGAGATCACCGCATCGGAACTGCAAGCTCGCATGAAGTCCGGCGCAGTTTCGGCGGAACAGATCGTCGAGTTGTACCTCGAACGCATAGATCGAGTGGATGTCCGCGGCCCGGCGCTGCGCGCCGTCATCGAGGTCAATCCGGATGCACCCGGCATCGCGCGCTCACTGGATGCCGAGTTCAAGGCGAAAGGCCCGCGCGGTCCCTTGCACGGCATCCCGGTCCTGATCAAGGACAACATCGATACGGCCGACCGCATGCAAACGACCGCAGGTTCTCTCGCGCTCCTGGGTAAGCCGGCTGCTCGGGATTCCTTCGTCGCAGAACGTTTGCGCGCCGCCGGTGCGGTTATCCTTGGAAAGACCAATCTCAGCGAATGGGCTAATTATCGTTCTACTCACTCAACCAGCGGGTGGAGCGGACGCGGCGGGCAGACCAGGAACCCTTATGCGCTCGATCGTAATCCATGCGGTTCGAGTTCAGGTACGGGCGCGGGTATCTCGGCAAATCTGGCCGTCATTGGCGTGGGCACGGAGACCGACGGCTCCATTGTGTGTCCTTCTGCAACTTGCGGAATCGTCGGTATCAAGCCGACGCTGGGCCTGATCAGCCGTGCCGGTATCATACCGATCGCGCACAGTCAGGACACCGCCGGTCCTATGGCTCGTTCGGTTACCGATGCCGCGCTCCTGCTCGGTGCTCTTGCGGGCGTGGACCCGCGCGACCCGGCCACGCAGACTGCCGCTGGCCAGTCCTACTCTGATTACACGCGGTTCCTCGATCCAAATGGCCTGCGCGGAGCGCGCATCGGCATCGCGCGTCATTACTTCGATATCGGCCCGGCCGTCACCAGTGTTATGGACGCTTGCATCGATCTCATGCGAAAAAATGGCGCTGAAATTATCGATCCGGCCGACGTTTCGGCTTCCGAAACATGGCGCGATACGGAAACGCTTGTTCTGCTCTATGAGTTCAAGGCGGACCTGAACAGTTATCTCGCCTCGCGCGGAGCGGCCGTCTCGTCGCTCGCCGATTGCATCGCGTTCAATCACGCCCATGCCGCGCAAGAGATGCCGTACTTTGAACAGGAACTTATGGAAATGGCGCAGGCGAAAGGTCCGCTCACCACAAAGGAATACAAGGACGCGTTAGCAACCAATCGGCGGCTTACACGCAAAGAAGGCATAGATGCCGTGATCGGGAAATATAAGCTCGACGCGATTTGCGCTCCTACCGCCGGCCCGGCCTGGGTGACCGACTGGGTAACGGGTGATCATGATTCGGGCGGCTGCTCGTCTCCGGCGGCGCTCGCCGGCTATCCGCATATCACCGTACCGGCGGGGTTCAAGTTTGGTCTCCCGTTGGGCATTTCGTTTTTTGGCGCGGCCTGGAGCGAACCTAAGCTGATAAAGATAGCCTTCGCATTTGAGCAGGCTCGTAAAGCACGTCGCAGGCCGGAATTTCTACCCACGGTCGATTTCTATGCGTAACCGGCAACGCGGGCCGCATCCAAAAATGTAACAACCGGGATCGGGCCAGTGCCGAAGAGCTTGATTACATGGCAGACAGACACAGAGTGGTCATTTTGGGCGGTGGATTCGGCGGCCTTTATGCAGCCAAGGCTTTGAAACATGCGCCGGTTGATTTGACGTTGATTGACCGCCGCAACTTCCATCTGTTTCAGCCCTTGCTGTACCAGGTAGCGACGGGATCGCTCTCGCCCGGCGAAATCGCAGCGCCTCTCAGGGC
>JAFAMM010000153.1 GCA_019233375.1 Acidobacteriaceae bacterium | reverse complement strand
CGCCTGGCGACGCAGAATTCCATTGCTTTTCCGCGCTGAAACAGCGGACCACACGAATAAGCGCAACTCAGTTAAGAAGGCGATCCGTTCGCGTGCCCTAAGGCTCTTTTATAGCCGGTTTCGCCGGCTGCTTCCGATCGGCGTGCGGTCTTATGGCCATTACCGAGCACTGGGCTGCCCGGAGAACAAGCTGGTGTTCTCGCCTTACTGCGTGCATGCGCAACATTTCCAGCCGCAGGAAAGCGGCCGGTATCTGTTGCGCTCACGAATGCGTTCGCATCTGGCCGCGGCAGATTCGGACATCGTCTTGGCCTTAGTCGGTAAACTGAGCGCGCGCAAAGGCGTCCATGTTCTCGTCAAAGCAGTCAAGCTGTTGCCATCATCTCTGCGCCAGCGCATATTGCTCCTGTTCGCCGGCAATGGCGCGGGCCGCCATGAATTGGAGACGGCATGCGATCAGGACCCTTCGGTGCGAGCCCACTTTGCGGGGTTTCGAAACCAAAGTGAATTGAGCGCCATTTATCATGCCTCAGACATTCTCGTTCTGCCAAGCATCTCGGGGGAAACGTGGGGGCTGGTCGTGAATGAGGCTTTGCTGCACGGTGTCCCTTGCATCGTCTCTGACGCGGTTGGCTGCGCCCCTGATCTGGTGGAAGAAGGCGTGACCGGTTCCGTCTGTTGCGCCGGAAACCCTGCCGGTCTTGCCTCGGCGATCGAAAAAAGCTTGCCTTTGCTGGGGAATGCAAGTACTCGTGAGCGCTGCCGCGCGAAGATCTCCGGATACTCGGTGCAGGCGGCAGCGGCCGGAGTAGCGGCGGCGTTTGAGCAGGTGCTGCAGTTCGCCTGATGCAGCTAATCATTGCAGGCGCCTCCGGCCGGGAACACGTGGGAAGGCATCTGGCGAGCGCGGCAATCCGTTCAGGGCACAGTTTGCACTTCATAGATACAGAAGAAGCCTATCGTGGGCCGTTCCTTTCGCGAAAGATTCAGTGGCATTTTTGCGGGAGGCGCCCAGTGAGGCTGCGCCGGTTCTCTGACCAGGTGTTGCGAGCATCTCTGAACGGCGCTTCGTGCCTGATCACTACCGGCTTGGCCCCGATCTCACGACAGTGCATTCAACGAGTTCGCGCCGCGGGCGTAATGACAGCGAATTTCTTGACCGATGATCCCTGGAACCCGGCTCATTATGCACACTGGTTTCTGGAGGCGCTGCCCGCCTATGATTTCGTGTTCACGCCGCGGCGGGCGAATATCGACGATCTTCGCCGGTCCGGCTGCAACGCGGTCGAGTATTTACCTTTTGGTTACGCGGACGATGTTCACGCGCCCGCCCAACAGGCGCTCGGCGACTGCGATGTATTTTTTGCGGGCGGTGCAGATCCCGACCGGGTTCGCTGGATCTCGGCGCTTACGCGAGCCGGCCTCAATGTAAGTCTCTATGGCGGCTATTGGCGGTCCTTTCCGCAGACGAAACGCCTCGCCAAAGGTTTCGCACCTCCGGAGCAGCTGAGTCAATTCGTGGCCGGGGCACGTATCTGCCTGTGCCTGGTCCGAGCCGCGAATCGTGACGGTCACTCCATGCGAACTTTCGAACTGGCTGCGATGCGGGCATGCATGTTAGTGGAGCGCACGCCGGAACACACGGAACTGTTCGGCTCCGAAGGCCAAAGCGTCCTGTATTTTTCCGGCGAAGCGGAATTGCTCCATAACATACGTCTACTGCTTGCAAGCCCCGGTGAGCGGTATCGTTTAGCCGAGTCCGTTCATCTCCGGATCACGGCTGGAAAGAACAAATATTCGGACCGGCTGGCTCACATGCTGGAGACCATTAACATGCATCCGTCCGGCTGCTGCCAGGCGGTGACGGCCTGATGAGTGGAACTGCTTCTGCCGGATTGCCCCGCCGGCTTCGGATCGGTTTGTTTGTCCAAGGCCGCTTTCATGCATTCGACCTCGCCCGAGCGTTGATCGAGCGCGGCCATGTGGTCCGGCTGCTGACGAATTATCCGAAGTGGGCGATCCGCCGCTTCGGGCTAACGGATCAGAATATCGAAACGAACGTGGCACACGGAATCGCGAGTAAAATCGCCGACCGCGTTCACCGCTTCCTTCCGGGCTTCGATCTCAATCCCGCGCTGAACAGGTGGTTCGGCACTTGGGCTGCACGCAAATTAAAAAACGGAAGCTTTGACGTTGTGCATGGATTCACGCAGGTGGCCGAAGAACCATTGCGGCGCGTGAGCGCACCCGTTCGCACCGTGGTTCGCGGCTCCGCTCACATTCGCACGCAAGCTGGAATTCTAGCCGCGGAGCAGAACAGGCTCGGGACCGCTCTAGGCGTACCGAGCGCCTGGTCTATTGCGCGTGAAGAGCGCGAATATACCCTCGCAGATAGCATCGTGGTGCTCTCGAGCTTTGCTTACCGGAGTTTCGTTGAACAGGGAACCAGACCGGAGCGCATTCGACTGCTGAGATTAGGAGTGGATACGCGCGGGTTTCGTCCGGATGCTGGCGTGCTGGCGGATCGCACCCGGCGCATCCTGTCCGGCGAACCATTACGGCTGTTGATGGTGGGCACATTCTCTGCCCAAAAAGGGGCCCATGATTTTCGTGACATCGTGTGTCAGCTCCCGCCCTCCGGGTTTCTGTTTCGCTTCGTCGGTGCTGTTGAACCGGAAGTTGCCGCCATCGCGAAACAACTGCGTGATCGAGTCGAGTTCGTGCCACGGCAAATGCAATCGGCACTCCCGGCTCAATACGCCTGGGGCGATCTGTTCCTGTTTCCTACTCTGCAAGACGGCTTCGCGGTGGTTCTTTCCCAGGCGCAAGCCGCCTGCCTGCCCGTTCTGACGACGACGAATTCTAGCGGCCCGGACTTGATCGTCGACGGAAAAACCGGATGGGTACTGCCCATTCGCGATTCGGAATCGTTCGTGCGCCGTATTCGCTGGTGCTCGGACAACCGCGATGCAGTAGCCGGAATGGTTGCCTATCTCGATGCTCATCACGTCACGCGTGATTGGAAGGAAGTGGCCGCGGACTTCGAAGCCCTGATGTATGACCTGATGCAAGCGCGCCGTTCGGAGGCGCCGGTATGACGGAGCATTCGTTTGCTTTTGCGCTCGCCCTGTTCGTCCTGTCGACGGCGGTCGTCATCCTGCAGACCTGGAATCGCGCATCGTGCGGGCTTGGCTGCTCGTATCTTTTTCAACTATGGATGCTGTACGCCGCCGGTGCCTGCCTGCATGCCTTGCCGTGGTCGGAACTGCCGAACTCTGATACCGTGTTCACCGGTTTCCTGGTCAGCGCGTACGGAACGGCTGCCTTCGGCGCAGGATGGTGTTTTGGTCCCGCTTTGCGCCGCAACTTTCAACCGCAGGGTATTCATAGCAGTCCGAATGTTGCGCTTTGGTATGTGTCATGCGGTATGATCAGCTTCTTCGTCCTGCAGCCATTACTCAAGGGCGTCCCCTCCATCAACTCTGTCGCGATCGCAGCCGGGCAATTGATGCTCGCGGGCCTGTGTCTGGGTGCTTTTCTCGCCTACAAACGCAACGGCTGGAGATCGATTTGCAGATGGCTCGCCCCCGCTCTGGTCCTGCCTCTCGTCACGGTGTTGAAACAGGGCTTCCTGGGCTATGGGGTCATCGCGCTTTCAGCCGTCACTCTTTTCTGTGCGACGTTCGTTCGCCCAAGATGGATCGTCGTAGCGGCTTTATTAATAGGCGGCTATTGTGGCCTGTCTGTTTTTGTCGCCTACATGCAAACCCGCAATGAGATTCGCGCGGCCGTTTGGACAGGTGCAGATCTCCGAACCAGGCTGTCGGGTGTGTCGCTTGCCTTGAGCCGGGTGAAGCCGTTCGATTTCTTTGACCAGAACGATCTTTTGATCTTCGACGGCAGGATGGATCAAAGCTATCTGGCCGGGTTGGCCGTGGATCGTCTGTCCTCTACCGGAGAGTATGTGCATGGTGAGACGTTGACCGTCGCGGCGGTCGCTCTGATTCCGAGGATCTTCTGGCCGGGCAAGCCTTTCACCGGCGGAAGCGGAAACCTTGTCAGCCGCTTTACCGGCCTCACCTTTTCATCCGGCACCAGCGTCGGGATCGGGCCGGTGATGGAGCTGTATGCGAATTATGGGATCGTCTGCGTGCTCACTGGTTTCTTTGTGCTGGGTCTCTTGCTGTCATATATCGATCACCATGCCGCGGTTTGTTTGCAAGGGGGGGACTCGCACCGCTTTGTTCTTTGGTTTCTTGTGGGCATCAGCTTCCTGCAGGCGAGCGGAAGTTTTGTCGAAGTCATTTCGACTGGCGGCGCGAGCATCGTCGCCGCGCAGCTCGTCAATGCACTGCTTTCGGCACGGACCAGGATCGGCGTTGTAAAGACCCAACCGGATGCGCAGCGGGTGCAGATCGCATGAAAACACTGTTCGTGTCGCCGAAGTTCAATGGGGAACTCGGCGGAATTCAAACGAGCGCCGGTATCGCGTGGGGCGCTCTGAACCGAAATGCGAACCCGGCAGAAAGGCCCGAACTGTGCGTTTTCGGAGGGAGGTCCGGTCTGCTGGCAAAGGTTTCTTTTTTGGCCAAGGCGGCGCACACCCTTCCGGAGTTCGATGTTGTGCTGGTTTGGCATTTGGGGCTGGTGAAAACGTTGTCCGTTCTGAGAATCGGAGAGGCTCGCCTAGTGGTTTTCCTTCACGGCATGGAAGCGTGGCAGCCGCTGGACCCCGTGACTTCGCGTCTGCTTCGCAGAGCAGCCCTGCTTCTTCATAACAGCGAACACACCTGGAGCCGCTTTTTGGTCGCGAATCCGTCTTTTCATGGACATGCTCATCTCGCAGTACCGCTTGGTATTGGTTCGCCCGCAGCGCCCGATCTCCCCGCGCCGGACACTCCGCCCTCGGCTCTCATGCTCGGCCGACTGGACACTCGCGAGAACTATAAAGGGCATGCCGAGGTGATCGAGGCGTGGCCGTTTGTTCGTGCCGCGGTGCCCGGCGCTGAGCTGTGGATTGCCGGTAGTGGTGCACTTGTTTCAAGCCTCACGAATCTCGCCGAGCGCCTGAACATCAAGCCGGCGGTCCGGTTCTTCGGTGCGGTGCCGGAGGAGAAGAAACAGGAGCTGCTGATTCGCAGCCGCTGCCTCGCGCTTCCGAGCCATGGCGAAGGCTTCGGCCTGGTGTACCTGGAGGCTATGCGAGTGGGCAGGCCGTGCCTTGTGAGCCGTATTGATGCGGGCCGCGAAGTAGTCTGCCCGCCCGACGCAGGCCTGGCCGTGAACATAGAGGATTCGAGCGCCGTTGCGGCCGGCCTCGTGCGTCTATTGCAGGATGGCTGCTCATGGCAGGCGCGTTCACAATACGCGCGCAGCCGATATGAGCAAAATTTTACGGCCGCTCATTTTGAGCGGCGGCTGATGGCCGCGCTTGCCGGCGCACGTGACCGCTCGGAAGCCGACGTGGTCTCCCGATGATTTCTTAATGCGAGTTCTGCACGTCATACCCTCGGTAGGCCCACTGCGCGGCGGACCCAGTTCCGTCATACGCTCGCTTGCGTGCGGATTGAGCGAGCAGGGCATTGAAGTGCATATCTGCACGACGGACGACAATGGCCCCGAACGCAGCGACGTTCCTTTGGGCAGGCCCCGCATAGAGAATGGGGCTACTGTGTTTTACTTTCCCCGGCAGTTTCGGCTTTATACCGTCTCTCTCCCGCTGGCGCGATGGCTGATGCGAAATGTGCACCATTACGATCTGGTCCACATACACGCCGTGTTTTCTTTCGCTTCAACGATTGCCGCGTCTTGCGCGCGGGCGCGCAGGGTTCCCTATATCATTCGTCCGCTTGGAGTGCTCAACGCCTGGGGATTGAGAAACCGGCGCGCGGCGCTGAAACAGCTCTCGCTACGTGTGGTAGAGAAGCCGATGTTTGCCTCGGCAGCGTGCGTTCACTTCACCAGCGAACAGGAGCGCCAGGAAGCCGTGAAAGCCGGCGTTTCCGCCCCTTCAGTGGTGATGCCCAATCCCTTCTCGCCGTTGCCAACTGCTCTGTCCAAAGGTGAGTTCCGAAAGGCGCATCCGGCCATCAACAACAGGCGCATCATTCTGTTTCTGTCGCGTCTGGATCGGAAGAAGGGTCTTGAGCTGCTACTTGAGGCGTTCGCCTGTTTGCGGCGGGGCGAAGCATGCCTTGTGATCGCCGGGGATGGAGAGCACGCATACAAACAGCACTTGCGGGCGATGGCTGAACGACTAGGGCTAGCGGACGAGATCTGCTGGACCGGTTTCCTGAACGGGTCCGCGAAAGCCGCCGCGCTCGCCGATGCTGATGTATTCGTTCTTCCTTCCTACTCGGAAAACTTCGGAAACGCCGTGGTGGAAGCCCTCATCGCGGGAGTGCCGGTGATTATTTCCGACCAGGTCGCAATCCATGCTGAGCTTTCATCGTGTGAAGCAGCCCTGGTCGTGCCTTGCGAAGCGGCGGCGATCAGCTCTGCGCTGGGTCATCTACTCTCATCGCCCGAGCTGGCCGGGCGGCTTCGGGATCGCGGCCCGGCAGCAGCTCGAGAGCTGTTCTCGCTCGAATCTGTCGCCGGAAAACTGTTGGAATCGTATCGCAAGATTCTCCGTTCTAGTAGCGGCGAAGAGGCTGCACAAATCAAATCCGGTGCGACGCCGGCCAGGACCGCTTGAACCAGCTCTCAGTCGTCATTCTCACCTTTAACGAAGAGGGAAACCTGCCTGTATGCCTGGACAGCCTGCAGCCGCTGGCTTGCCCGGTCTTTATCGTTGATTCCGGCAGTTCGGATCGCACGCTTGACATCGCGCGGCGGTACGGAGCTGCCGTCTACCAGCATGCGTTTGAAAACCATACGCAGCAGTGGTCTTGGGCGCTCGCTAATCTGCCCATACGCTCTCACTGGATTCTGGCTCTTGATGCAGATCAGCGTCTGACGCCGGAACTCGCTCAGGAGATCCTCGCCGAAACAATGCCCGGAGCGAATGAACACCTTGCCGGAATGTTTCTGAACCGCCGGCAGATCTTTCGCGGGCGCTGGATCAAACACGGTGGGTACTACCCCAAATATCTGCTCAAACTTTTTCGCCCTGAGTGCGTTCAGTTCGATTCGTTGGATCTGGTCGACCATCACTTCTACATAGATGGCAAGACTCGCAAACTAAAACACGACCTGATCGAGGCGAATGTCAAAGAAAACGACATCGCGTTTTGGATTGAAAAGCACAACCGCTACTCCACGCTGCTAGCCAGTGAGGAGCTGTTGCGTTCGGCCCATGCAGCCAGCATTGTACGGCCTTCACTCGGCGGAAATCCCGATCAGCGCGTTTTGATGCTCAAAGGCATCTGGCGTAAGTGCCCGCTGCTTTTCCGGTCAGTTGCCTATTTCTTTTATCGTTATGTGTTCTTGGGCGGCTGGAGAGATGGTGAGCAAGGCTTTGTCTTCCACTTTCTTCAGGGGTTTTGGTTTCGCCTGCTGATCGATATCAAATTGCGCGATTTGCTGCAGCAAGCCGCCGCAGAGCGCGACTACATCTCAGGATGCATCACACAGAGTCCGCATTCAGCGGCACGAAAGTACTCATAACCGGCGGCGCCGGGTTCATCGGCAGCCACCTGGTTGAGCGTCTGGTTGGCCAGCGCGCTCAGGTCACCGTGCTGGACAACTTTTCACGCGGCCTTCGATCGAACTTAAGTTCCGTTTCGAGTCGAATCCGGCTCATCGAAGGAGACATCAGAGATCGTTCCTGTGTCGAATCGGCCGTGCGTGGGCAGACGCTCGTTTTTCATCTCGCCGCCCAATCGAGCGTCCTACATGCCTCGGCAGATCTGGACGAATCGTTTAGCTCGAATGTCGCCGGCACCTTCGAGGTTCTGCGCGCAGCGCAGTCTCATAACACGCGGCATCTTGTGTTCGCCTCTTCGCGCGAGGTCTATGGTGATCCGCTGCGCCTGCCGGTCTCTGAAGATTCACGATTGATTCCGAAGAACGCATACGGGATCAGCAAGCTTGCGTGCGAGCTCTACTGCAGAGTCTTTGGCGACGAAGGATTGAGTGTCTCCATCCTTCGCCTCGCCAATGTGTATGGCACGCGCGATACAGACCGCGTCATTCCGGTGTTCATACAAAAGGCCCTAAGCGGGCAGGATCTGGTTCTCTATGGCGGCGGACAAGTTTTGGATTTCGTTTGGATCGACATAGTAATTCAAGGGCTCCTGACCTGCGCCGCGCGTGCTGAGGCAGGCAGCGTAGTCAACTTAGGTAGCGGCCGCGGCATTACCGTTCGCGATCTCGCGGAGCGAATCATCGCTCTAAGTCATTCGCGTTCGCGTATACGTCACATGCCGTCGCGGCCATTGGAAAGTGTTTGTTTTATAGCCGATATGGCGAGGGCGGAAGCGGAACTCGGTATCTCCTGCACGGATCAGCCGGTGCACAAGCTCGAGTGCCTGCTGCGCTCGATAACAGCCTTCCCCTCCTCGCGGCCGGCGTAATTATTCCGATTGATGCACATTCTTGGCTTGAACGCTTACCACGGCGATTCTTCCGCTGCAGTCCTGGTCGATGGGCAACTCACCGCAGCGATTGAAGAGGAGCGCCTGAACAGAATCAAGCATTGGGCCGGCTTGCCTGTGCTTGCCGCCAAGCGCTGTCTCGCGCTTTCAGGCGGAGGCGATGTCCACCATGTGGCCGTATCGCGCGACCCGCGCGCCAACTTAGGGCGCAAACTGCTCCGGCTGCTCGCCGCCATGCGCCGGCCCGGTCACGCCGTCGATCGCGCTGTGAATAGCGCCCGCATCGTGCGACTTCAGGACGAACTCGACGCCAACGGCGTGCCAGGCCTCGCAAACGCGAAGTTGCATTTCGTAGAGCACCACCGCGCGCACATGGCAAGCGCGTTTTTCCCGTCTCCGTTCGAGGAGGCCGCGGTCATATCAATTGACGGCTTCGGCGATTTCAGCAGCGTGATGTGGGGAACGGGGCGGGGAAGCCGGATGCAGATACGGGGAGCAGTGCACTTTCCTCACTCGCTCGGCCTTTTTTATACAGCCTTCACCCAGTTCCTGGGCTTCCCGAACTACGGCGATGAATACAAGATGATGGGCCTCGGCGCGTACGGCGAGCCGCGCTTCGTCCCCCAAATCCGTCAACTGATCCGCACCGAGCGCGATCAGATCCGCCTGAACCTCGACTACTTCCGCCACCACACGGACGGCATTCAGATGACCTGGCGAGCGGGCCAGCCACAAGTTTCACCCGTTTACTCGAGGCGCTTCGTCGAGGTCTTCGGAGCGCCGCGAATCCCGCGTAGCGAAATCACGCAGACCCATAAAGATCTGGCGGCGTCCGTGCAGGCTGTGCTTGAAGATTGCTACATCGCTCTCCTGCGATTCGTCCAAAAAGAATCCGGCATGAGCGCGGTCTGTCTTGCTGGCGGCGTGGCGCTGAACTGCGTCGCAAATGGGACGATCTTCGACCGTACAGAATTCCGGGACATCTATGTGCAGCCGGCGGCGCACGATGCAGGAACGTCCATTGGCGCCGCGCTGTACGTCTGGAGCGAGATTCTGCGCAAGCCGCGGAGGTTCGTAATGCAGGACGTCTACTACGGCCCTGCATATTACGAAGACGAGATCCGGCAAGAACTCGACGAGAGCGGAGCGCCGTACGAACGTTTAAGCGAAGCCGAACTGGTGGATCAGACCGCTCGCGCTATCGCCGACGGCAAAATTGTCGGCTGGTACCAGGGACGCATGGAGTTCGGTCCGCGCGCTCTTGGCAACCGCAGCATCCTGGCCGATCCACGACGCGCCGGCATGAAGGACATTCTCAATAGCCGCATTAAATATCGAGAACCATTCCGTCCATTTTGCCCTTCCATTTTGAGCGAGCGCGCTGCTGAATATTTCGAGACCGGCTATGCGTCGCCCTTCATGGTCATGGCGTACAAGATCAAGCCTGAACAGCAACGCCGGATTCCCGCCGTGACGCACGGCGATGGAACCGGACGCTTGCAAACCGTGGAGAAGCACTCGAATCCTCTGTATTGGAAGCTGATCCATCGCTTCGGAGAGCTGACAGGAGTCCCAGTTCTGATCAACACGTCGTTCAACGAAAACGAACCCGTGGTCGATACGCCCCGCCAGGCGATCGACTGCTTCATGCGCACGCAGATGGACGTTCTGGTCGCGGGCCCGTTCTTGCTGTCAAAAACTACGAACCGTGAGGCCGTTCGGCAGCGCGACATCGTGTTTGCGGAGCAATGTTGCGGATGAGAATTCTCATCCTGAATCAAGCCTTCCATCCCGATGTGGTGGCAACGGCCCACTATTCGGCCCATCTTGCCGAGGAACTTGCGGCAAGAGGTCATGAAGTAACCGCAGTGGCGGGGTTACGCGCGTATGACAATCCCGCAGTGAGCTTTCCGAGAAAGGAAACGTGGCGTAAGATCCGCGTCCGCCGCATCGCCACTCCGGGGCTCGGAAAGTCCGCCAAATGGCGCCGGCTCGCGGACTTCGCGAGTTTCCTGCTTGGCTGTGCCTGGCAATTACTGCTTCTGGGGCGTCAGGACGTCGTGATTGCTCTGACATCGCCGCCGCTGATCGGCTTTCTCGCAGCGCTTTTTGTTCGCATCAAAGGGGGACAGTTCCTTTATTGGGTCATGGATCTGAACCCGGATCAGGCGCTTGCCGCAGGGCTGCTGCATGCGGACGATCCGCGCGCGCAGTTCCTCGAAGATGTGCTGCGCTTCACTCTGACGGCGGCGAGCCGCATCGTCGTGCTCGACCGTTTCATGAAGGCGCGTATTTGCGGTCGCGTCGCGGATCCGTCTCGAGTTTCGATTATTCCGCCGTGGTCGCACGCCTCGCTTGCCTCCGGTGCCGAAGCGCGCCGCGAGAAGTTCCGGCGCGAATACAACCTCGAAAACAAGTTCGTCGTTATGTACGCAGGCAATCACAGCCCTTGTCATCCGCTAGATACGCTGGTCCACGCGGCTGAAAATCTGGCGGGCGACCGCGAGATTGTGTTCTGCTTCGTAGGCGGCGGAATAGAACACAAAAAGATTGCTGAACAGGCTCAAAAGATGGGCAACATCCTGTGTCTGCCATACCCGCGCCCGGAAGAACTGGCCGATCCGCTGTTTGCGGCAGATCTGCATGTGGCCGTCATGGGAGACGCATACCTCGGCATCGTTCACCCGTGCAAGGTCTACAACATCCTGGCTCTTGGCACGCCTTTACTGTATATCGGGCCGGAAGAGAGTCACGTCACGGATGTTGCGGCGAGCGCCGCGGCCAGTGATTGGTTCTACAGTGCCCGCCATGGCGACGTGCAGCAGGTGTGCGCTCATATCCGGCAGGCAAAAAAGGCCGGCCGCCTCGGCATTGCCGAAGAGAAAGAGGCCGCCGCGGCATTCTCGCAGCGATTGCTTCTGATGGAACTCGTTACCGAGATCGAAGGTCTGGGTGCGGCGGAGCCCGTTCCCGGCGCGCCGCCTCTCAGCGCAGCTCAAAGCGAATAAATAGGTTGCGAAGCACTTGTCATGACAGAAACAGCAACACCACAGGACCGGAAAGTAGGCGAGCGGTTTGACACGGCGGAGCCCTCCTGGCCACCGGCGTGGTTGTCCCTGCTTTGGTTCGGGGGCCTGCTGGCGCTGTCCTATGCGTTTGTCCTTTTCCGGCTTGGACAGCAATGGCTCACCGACGATGATATGAGCCATGGCATGTTTGTGCCGCCCCTCGTTGCCTACATCATTTGGCAGCGCTGGCCGGGCTTGCGTAGTCTGCCTGCGAATCCAAATCCAGGCGGGCTGCTGCTTATGGTTGCAGGCGGCTGCCTGCTGTGCATCGGACCGCCCAGTCTGCCCACGTTTGTGTTCATGTCGCGCCTCGGGTTCGTCTTTTCGCTCGTGGGCTTGATCTTGTTTGTGCGCGGTCGACGGACGGTGGCCGAACTCGCTTATCCTCTGCTGCTGATCCTTTTCATGATTCCGTTCCCAGGCTTTGTGTTCGAAAAGCTGACTCTGCCGCTGCAATTCCTGGCCAGTATTCTGTCCGAGAACCTCCTAAGCTCATTTGGATACTCCGTCCTGCGCGAAGGCAATGTCCTGCGTCTACCTGATCAAACCCTAAATGTAGTCGAGGCATGCAGCGGTTTACGATCGCTCCTCTCGCTGTCGTTCCTCGCACAGGCATACGCGTATTTGTTTGACCGCCGTCCCTGGATGCGTCTTGTGCTCGGGGCCGTCATTGTCCCGATCGCGGTGTTGGCAAATGGTTGCCGCATCGCGATCTCAGCAATGGCGGGCGCCGTGAATCCGGAATGGGGCCAGGGCCTCTACCACGAGATCACGGGATGGGCCGTCTTTCTCTTCACTTTCATCTTTCTGCTCATCGCACACTGGGTCGCCGGGGCGACAGTCCGTCTGTTCGAGAACAAGCCCGCGCAAAATGAACTTTCTTAGATTCAGAGCTGTATGGCTGGCAACCGCCTTGCTATTAGGACAGGCTTTCGTTTACTACGGTGCCTCCCGGGCCGAAGTGATTCCGGCGATTCAACCGTGGGCCAATTTTCCCAATCGAATTGGGTCGTGGCACGGCGAAGATGTTGCTGTGGATCAGCCCAGCCTCGATCGCCTGCATCCCGACGACTACCTGAATCGCGTGTACTCCAATGATGGTTCGGGCGAGTCGAATGCGATCTTTATCGCCTATTTCAAGACACAACGGGACGGAAGAGCGCCCCATTCGCCCCAGAATTGCCTGCCTGGATCGGGTTGGCAGTCGCTTTCCAATGTGAGGCGTTGGTTCCGCGCTCCCGGTTCCCCCGGCGTTGTTGCCGTTAACGAGTACCTGGTCGAAAAGGACGACGAAAACATCGTTGTTCACTATTGGTTCCAGCAAAATCATCGCGTGTTTACCAGTGAGATCAAGGCTCAGTTTTACGCCATGCCCGAATTGCTGGCGCATGGCCGTACAGACATCGCGCTCGTCCGCATCATCACCCCTGTAACTGGTCCTTTGGGAACCGCGGAACGCGAAGGCCTCGACTTTAGCGCAACGGTGTTCCCAACTATTCGCGACTGGCTGCGTTAATTCATGACTAACACCGGCGCCTCACTTGGGGTACACTTACCCCGGTAAGGGTCAGTACCCGTTACTAAGTGCGGATCAGATTTTTCTTACTCACCTCTTTTCTGGCGTTTCGAGTCTGCTGTAACTGCTGCAATTGGCTATTCAGTTGCACGAAACCACGAGAAAAAAGCTGCACAAAAACGACTCTTGATTGTGATATGGAAGGAAAAACCTGACGAAGTTCAGGGAAGTGATATATCCAATTATTACCTCGTCTGGGGGCCGGCATAAGCGTGTACTGGTACGGCAAAAAACCTGTATATCTTGCCGCATTCTAAATCCTTCTAGTAGCCTTCTATCAGGATCCCTGACTTTTTCTTAGGAGGATGAATTTTGAAATTAAGAGCCCAATCTATACCCATCGCCATCGGCCTGGTAATCGCAGCGCTTGCGGCCGTGCCCGCCTCCGCGGTCACAGTGAGTTACCAGACGAGCGGCTACTTCAGCCCCAGCCAGTCCTACATTACCTTCGGATGCTATAGCTGCTCCAAAGACGGTCTCACGGCCTACAGTAGCAGCGACTGGGTGGAGCCCGGCGTTCCCGCCAACGATAAACTTGGCTGGTTCAATGTGGTGAACGGAACCCACAGGATCACTTCGCCCATAAACTTCAGTCTTACGGTGACGGAAACGGAACCGACCAATGGTAGTAACACCTTTACCGGTTCTCTCTCGGGATCCATCCGATCAGGTAATGGCGGAGGCCTGCTGCTGCACTTCAACCAGGTAGCCGTTACGATCGGTACGGAAACCTATGAGCTTACCGGAACGAATCCGTTCTCTATCAATAATCACGGTCCGACGGAACTTGATGCCGAAATCTTTACCACCTCTAACGCTCCGGAACCAAGCCTTTACATGCTGACCGGCTCAGGCTTTGTCGGCCTTCTCGTGATGGCTATTCGCCGCCGTAAACAAACCGTCTGATTTCTGCGCGGTTCAAGCGTTCAGACGCAGAGGAGGGGTCTGAACGCTTCGGCTGTTCCATCGAGCGTTCGGATCTTTCCGCCTTTCTCTAGAAACGCAAGCCAACAAGGAACTCGCACCCGTGTATCTGATCCTCACCTCGGGACTCATCGCATTCCTTCTTTCCCTGGTCCTCACTCCGGTCACGCGAGATATTTTCGGCAAATTAGGCATAGTGGACCATCCGGATGCCATCCGGAAATTTCATACGCGGCCGATCCCCAGAGTCGGCGGTATCGCGATCGCAGTATCCTACGTTCTCGCCTTGGCCTTGGTGCTCTTTTTGCCCTTCAGCTATGGATCGGAAATCCAGGGCTTTGCGCCTTCCGTGCTAAGGCTGTTTTGCGCCGCAGCCATCGTATTTGCAACGGGACTGTTCGATGACCTCGTAGGTTATCGTCCGTGGCAAAAACTGGCTGGACAAGTCTGGGCTGCCCTGCTCGCGTATCTCGGCGGCGTGCAGACGCACGTCGGAGCTTCCCAGTCATGGAACGTCGTGTGGAACCTTCCGCTTTCGATTCTATGGATGGTGGGATGCGCAAACGCGTTCAATTTGATAGACGGGCTTGACGGCCTTGCTGCCGGCGTGGGGCTGTTCGCCACACTCACCACTCTGGTGGCGGCGCTACTGGACCACAATCTTCACTTGGCGCTCGTTACCATGCCGCTAGCCGGATGCCTCGCCGGATTCTTGCGTTACAACTTCAACCCGGCTTCCGTCTTTCTGGGTGATTCGGGCAGCCTGCTCGTCGGATTCCTGCTTGGCTGTTACGGGCTGATCTGGGGGCAGCACTCCGTCACGCTGTTGGGACTTACCGCTCCATTGCTCGCTATCAGCATTCCGCTGCTCGATACCACTCTGGCCGTCTTTCGCCGTTTTTTGCGCGACCGGCCCATTTTCGCTGCTGACTGCGGCCATATCCACCACAAACTGCTCGCACGCGGGTTGACGGTGCGGCGGACAGCGCTGTTGATGTATGCTTCCTGCGGATTTGCGGCTGCGCTCTCGCTCCTCGCACACGCTCTCAAGAATGAATTGACCGGCCTCATTATTTTGCTCTTCTGCGTCGCCGCCTGGATCGGAATACAACATCTCGGCTACACGGAATTCGCCACTGTTCGCCAATTATTCTTGAAGCGCTCTTTCCGACGGATTATCGATACTCAAAGTTTGCTTCAGGAATTCGAGAAAGATCTGCTCGCTACGGGCAGCCTGCACGAGGTCTGGGCAGTAATTGTGCGGGGAGCCGCTACATTTCATTTCGCGAGCGTCCGCTTATGTATCCGCGGCGCCGTCTTCGAACAGACGTTCAATTCGAGCACTCCGGAGCCTATGTGGGAAATGCGTCTTCCGCTCAGTTCAAATGAGTACATCAACTTCCGCCGTGCAGTAAGCTCCGAACCGCTTCCATTCGTTGGCAACTTCCTTCACATCATCCACCACAGGCTTGCGGCATGCCCCGAGCCGCAGGACATTTACGCTCCGGTTCTAAAGCCGGTAACAAGCGTGCAAACCTGATTCAGCTGCTTCTTGGGTCGAACCGCGCGCAAGTTCAGCCATTACTCATAGCTGTCGCTGCAACGGCCGTGTATTTGGCTTCGCAGAACGTAAAACCGGCTCCGAGCACCGCTTTTGACGGCACCGATCAGTTTGCTGCAACCCTGAGGTCAACGTCCAGATGAGTCATGGAGGTGGGATTCGTCAGGGCAAAGCATACGGCGCTGTTTGCCTTTAGCGTAGTTTGCCATCCGGTGAGTTGCGAATCCTGATACTTAAGGGCGGACGATAGCGCCGGCGTGTCGGAAGCGGTGATACTCGTCGCCGAAGACACTCCGATATAGGACGCATAAGGAACGGTGCGTATGTCAACTGTTGCATTTCCCGCCGCATCAGCCAGCAGAGTGATGCTTTGAATTACGCCGCTGAAATCAACCGTTTCACACGCTGATCTGTCGGTGAGCGCCGATCCGCCGTTATCGAAGCTCATGCGGACCGTTCGCACATTCTGGTTCACAGTAGCTCCGCATCCTGATCCGCTATCGACCGCGTCTTTGTTTGTTCCTGCCTGCAGACAATCGCCGCTGACCCACACCCCGGACGCGGAAGCCAGCTGTGTGCCCGTGCCCGTGAGCACGCCCGGAGAAAAGGCAGCTATCGAAAGCTGACCTCCGTCGCTCGAAGTTGTGTGTCCGTGATTCGCGTTTATGAAGCTGCCGATCACGGGATTTACCAACACGGGATTTGATGACAGCACGAAAGTGTTTCCTGACCCCGTCGTCGCCGCGGTGGTGATCCCGTTAGAACCCGCGCCAATCAACGGTGCGCCGGAGGTGAGCGGCGTGCTTGCGTAGGCCGCCTGACGCCATGCCGTGCCGTCGAACCAGTTCGGTGTATTGGTCGTGTCAAACGTAAAATCACCCGTCGATGGCGTACTCGGCAGAGTGCTACCGGCAAAGTTTAGCGGGGCCGTCGTCGCGCTTGCGGAATAGCTGTTCTTCTGGCCTGCCAGCCATGCCTGCGGCCCGTTCAAAACGGCAACACGAGTGGTATCCAGAAGCGGCTGAACGGTAACTTCTCCAGACCCGTTGACCAGTGACCAGGTGATGTAGCTGTTGCTGCCGCTGAAGAATTGCAGAACCGGCTGCGTGCCTACGGTATTTCCGTTCGTATCCTGAATGCTAATACTGCCGCTGCCCGCTCTCGGCGACCAAACACTGCCATTACTCGAACAGGCCAACAGGTACGAGCCGCCCCCCGTAGTGCAATCATTGGCCGTCGCTCCATCGGTCACCCAGTACGTCACGCCCGATGAGGACGCGGCGGACGGCAGAGTCAGCACCGTGCTTTCATGCGCGATGGTAGCTGAGTCGGTCAGGCTTGAACTTGCAAGCGATATAGCACCGGTCTTGCCATTGACGCTTTGAACGGGCGCCTGCGTCGCAGTGATGTAGGCGGCATGATTGGTCAACTGCGAATCGTCGGCTGGGATCACCGGTGCGCCCGTCAACTGTGAGTACGCGACGGGCAAACAAGCCGCATTTCCGGCAGCGGAGATACCTATCGCGAATTGCCCGCTAAGGCAGGCGAGTGGGGTCGTCGCTAAGCTGCTAGCCGTTGCCGCGTTTCCTGTAGTGTTGCTCGAAATCACGGCTGGCAGGCGTCCGGCGCTCAAAGTTCCTGAAACGATGTTGCTGGCATTCGTTGTATCGGATGTCGCCGAGGCAGCAAGGCCGAGGTTAGCGCGCGCGGCTGAGACGCTGGTCAGGTCTGCCAGATTGCTCGCCGCCTGCAAAGATGCCGCAAAGCGCGGATCGTTTCCTGCAGTCACCGTCCCCGAAGTCGTGCCGAAATTGACCGAGATGTTGCTGTTGTTCATCTGCAGTCCAGAACCGGCGCTCACCGTCACGCCGCCGAGTGTGGAGGCGCTTGCTACCGGCAGAGTGAATGCCCCGATGTTGGCCCACAGATTCGGCTGGCCACAGACGTAGATATTCGTTCCAGGCTGCACGGCCGTGTTGAAGAAGATCTGCCCAATCTGGCAGGTGGCCGGTAGGCTGTTTCCGACTGTAACCGGTCTCGTGAACGGGAAATTCGAGAAATCCGGATTCTTGCCTTGCGTGGCAAGATTGATGCTGGTTTGCGAAAGGGCCTGGTACGCCGCTGCCAGGATGAGGATTGCTGCGCGCACTCTGCTTTGTGTGTGCATGATCTAGCTCCAGCAGCAAGGTGGCATGAGACCCGTTCCGAGCGCTTCCTGCGTACCCGCTAATCGTATGAAGATATTGGGGGAATCGGAATTATGATTTGCGGTGAATGGTTGAGCGCGGCGAGGCTTGTGCCGCTAACCGGCGCAGGACTCTGTGTCAAGGCATAGGTGAACAATCGGAGTTTCCATTTCCCTTCTGTAGCTATCTGTTCACGCAAAACTCGTTTCGGTAACGTGCAGCGAACATTTTCTAACCGTTATCACAGCAACAGCTTGACCCGGAAAGCTGGGGCATCCAGAAACATGTGGGTAAGACGCTGAGAGCGCGATGTCCATTGAACTTAGAAAGCCTGTTCTGGGGCTGATCGTTCTCTCAGCCTTACTCGTGCCTGGAACCGGATCCGCACAAACAACACTCGGAACGGTTACATATCAGGACCGGACAGGCGCCGCCGCCCCTGAGCAGAATCTGCGCTTCTCCGCTCTGGATGGGCAGACGGGACCAATGCCGTCCGGTCTGAACTATCGCACTAATCGTGTCCTGAACGCCGCCGGGCAGCAGGTAGCCTGGCAGGCCATGTCGAACGGTGACTTGATGGTCCGCACGAGCATGCCGGCCTCCAAGTTTCCTTTTACGACCAGCGCCGTGACGCGTGCTGGTAACACACTGAACTTCTTCGACCTTCTCGAATCCGCGTGTCTACCGAATAACTCTGCTGTGGAGTTCCTGGCTACCACAGGTTCAACGTTGCCCTCCCCACTCGCGCCGGGGGTCATTTATTACGTTAATAGCTGTAGTGATTCAGCGAGTAACTTCAGTTACACGGTATCTTCAGCTTATAATGGCTTGCCGCTAACACTTACAACGGCCGGGAGTGGTACATTCTTCATGGAGTACGTGCCGTTCGTCGTTTCAGGATCCGCACTGCTCTCTGGCGGCCACAGGTACGTTAATGGGGACACTCTGGAGTTCGCTCCTACCGATTCCGGAACGCTCCCCGCTGGTATGGCTGCCGGCACGCTGTATTTCGTCTGCAACGCCTCGACCGACACTTTTCAGATATCGACAACTCCGGATTGCACGCACAACGTTACAGTGACCTCATCTGGCACTGCCGTCCCGCAGATTCTCAGCACAAAGATATGGACCCTGCAATCCGGAGCGCCCACCACGGCTACACAGTTGAACGGTACCCAAGTGGTTGCCAACGGTAATTACTGGGAATTGAGCAATGGCCTCACCGGTATCAGGATTCCGACGCTTGCATATCAGCAGAGCAAAGCGTACGGTCTCGCCCCCATTCAGGCCTTGAAGCTCGCGGACGGCACCTGGACTCCCGCCGTCGGAAAGCTGAACTACGACAATTCAGGCATACCGCCGCAATACGTCTCGCCGCCGACAATCGCAAGTCCGAGCGTTCCGACAGGCTACTCCACCGTTTTCACAGAAAACGGTATGCTGGAAATCGCGCTGCAGGCATCGGTGACGGTGAATCGCGGCTTGCATTACGGTTCCACGTTTTCGCCCTCCATCAACTTCAACACCAATACGTTTTCAGGGGGAATCAGCGGCACTCCGTACGCCTTCTTCGTTGCGTCGAGCGCCATTCCTTCGCTCAAAGCCGGTGCCATTGTGTATGCGACTAATGTTGTCAAAGCTACTTCTTTCCAGGTCGCGGCAACGCCGAACGGCAGCCCTATCTCGCTTGGCTCGAGCGGTTCCGTCAGTTTCAGCCTGGTCACGCAGGAGCCGGGGACCGGGTTCTATAGGGTGACTGCGACGATCGACGCCAATACAAAGGCCATACAGATTCTCGAAGACCATAACATTCACGACTACAACTACAGCCTGAACCTTCGTCCGAACCTGGTCGCGGATACAGGCCGCTTCAGAACCACCGGGCTGAGCCCGTTGGCGAGCAACAACTTCGGCTGCGCTTACGTTCAAATCCCGGAAACGGGTATCTCATTGAACGGGTCAACGCTTACGATCAACGCGCCGTCGCATGGCATCACAGGAGCGAGTCCGCAAATTCAACTCGCAGGAACAGTGGGTATCGCCAACGCGAATAACCAGACATTTACCGCTACGGTCGTAGATGCCAATACGCTTAGGGTGACGTGCGGCAACTGTACCGGCAGCACAGGGTCCGGAGGTTATGTGCGATCCCAGAGCAGCTCCTCCATACCCGAGGTCGATCTATTTGTCGACCTGCTCGGCGCAGACCGCTTCAGCGGGCCAGGTTGTGCTTCGTACAGCATTCGTGCGCTCGGCTCGCAGTATCCGCCGAACAACGTGCAGCAGACAGGATGGTACTGGATGCTGTACAACTCACAGGGAGCCAGCACCAGCAACGCCGTTGGACTGTTTCTCGGCAAGGGGTCACAGCAGTATATGGCAGAAATGGATCCTCATGGGCCTGGCGTGTACGACGCTCCAAGTACGTCCTCGCAGGGATTTACGTTATGGGATACGGCCGTGAGCAGCACGCAGACCTACTACACGGGTGAAATCAAACGTCCATTCGGGTTCTGGATCAGCACCAATGCCGACGTACTGCCGGCGGCACAAGTGCAGCCCATCAGCGTTGTGCGCAATTCGCTAGCGGGCATCAACCTGAGTAAGATCAATTCATACATCCTCAATTTTCCGGATCCGGCGAACGGCTGGCCTTATCTCTATCTCTCGGATAGCGGCGCGGCACAACTGCAGTCCCTGCTAAGTAACGGAACGCCGCTGTGCGGCTCGTCGAACTGTTTGTCGAAGGTCGTTCAATCTGATGCCAACCAACAGCCCCTAGCGCAATTTATCGCCGACAATACACCCGCTCGCGCGGCTTACAGTACTGCGCAATTGACCAAACAACTCCAGGCCTTTGCGAATGGATTCTATACGGTAGGCAATTTGGACAACACGCTGCTCGGATACCAGGGTGCTTATCCATGCCCGAGAAATCAGGCGCTGGCGAACCTCGTTTTAAAGAGCGCCATTGCGACTCAGTGGCAGAAACAGGTCGCCAAATCCTTTCTTGCATACTGTGCGTGTTTTCTTTGGGACACCGATTTTGAGAGTTCCGATCCTTCTGTGTCTTACGGTCTTGCCAATCAACAGAGCCAGTTTTTGCAGGAGCAGTCTCAGATAGCGGCGCAGATCTACACGCATCCCTTGATGTCGACCCTCTACGCGCAATCCGTTCAAAATATCGAATCGAACGTGCTGGGCAGCCTCAATTCATCAGGCTCCGGGTACGCGTCCTGGCACTATCAATCAGCCGCAACACAGCTTGGACTCTTTGGCTGGCTCACGCTGACTAACAACGCGACAGGAAATGCGAGCAACATCATTGCGCAGCATCCGGCCGTTCCGGCGTTCGGCGAGTGGTATCTGAGCGGCATTACGCCCCCTGAAGTCCGATATGGAAACACCCGCATGTACATCTCGGACGGCGACGGAAACACAGAGCCGGAAACCGATCCGGGCCTCTTAGCGACGTTATTGAAAACAGCGTCTCCGACGCTTGCCTCGAGCCTGGAGTACATCTGGCAGAGCCAGGGTCTCAGCAGCTACACGGTGAGCAGCTTTTTTGCGCCGTCTCTGATGGCGCTGGATTTCACCATCCCGCCCGTTGATCCACAGCTTACCTCTCAGCATATCGCCGGCTATCATTCGATGCTGCGGTCCGGGTGGAATACAGCCTATGAGAACGCAGTGGACTTTCTGTATGGCGGGTTTTATTCGGCACAGGGACACGCGCACACTGATACGGGCCGCGTTGCCGCATACCTCCTGGGCGCGCCCATCAGCATCGACTGGAATCCGAATCTGTACTACCCCGAAGTGACCGGCCGTTTCCAGCACAGCACGGTGTGTCTGGACAGTGAACTGACGCCTTCCACCTGGAGCCAAGCAAACGTATCTCTGAATGCATGCGGCACTGTCTGGAACGGCTCTCAGAGTCAGCCCGACTCTTCTACTCAGCTTCTTCAGACAGCTACATTTACCGGATCATCATCGGCGACCGCAAGTTGGACCAAGCCTTTGCCCGATGGCACCATTTTTCAACGCAGCGTGACTCTCCTGAACTACGATCCGAAATTTGCCGTTTTGCATGTTAACGATTCCTTTTCCTGTGCGAATCAAGCCTCTTCCTGTCAGTCACAGTCGGGGAAAACGCTCACCTGGAATCTTATGGCTGCAAGCACCTACACCGGGTCGGGCAACAACATGACCGGGTCGGGCGTTCGTGTCTCGACACCTAACGGTAGTTACATCCCGACCCCAGCATTGAATCTAAGCAACAACGGCGTGCTCCCCAGTTCCGGTCCCGTGTACACATTGAGCGGGAACGGTGTACAGCAGTTTGCGTTCACCGGTATGCCGTGGAGTAATCACGTCGCAGGAGGAGTCGATTTCGACCTATACACACAATCCGCGGGCGGTTATCAATTCTTGATCGGTAACTGGTGTAACTCGGAAAACAATAACAACACTAACAACTGCGCTCTCGAATCGCAGGATGTGCTTCGGCTGCATGGCAACAAGAATTTCGATACGTGGATCGTTGCGCGCCCGAAGGGCACTGCGGACCCGACCGTTACGCTGCAAGGCTGCGGCATTCAGATCGCGCTTACTGGCACGCTTTGCTTTGACCAGACATACTCGCAATACGATGACGGGGCGGGTACACAGACTCTCGCCACCTATGACGGAAGCAGTCACTCCGCATTCGGCATGTCGATCTCAGGAAGCCCGGCCGAGTGCGTGCGAACTACCACCAGCATTTCCTGCACCGCGCAGGCCTGGACGCCTGGATTGACCAGCGTCTCCCTTCCGGGCGCGTATTACGTTCAGCAAGCGGCCGCTTACGACAACTACGGTAATGTAATACTGTTCTCAGCGAACGGCGCTGCCGAAAAAATCACGCTTTCAACTACGCCAGTGACACTGCGGCAGATCTCCTTGACAGCGCCTGGCGGCGCGCCCGCATGGCAGCTGCGTTTCGTCACCCCTCCGCTCACGTCAACGAGTCCGTTTCTCACGCAGGTCGGCGCCGGACAGACGGCCTCTATCAAAGGTCCCCCGGGCACATACACCGCGCAGTGGGTCTCCGGCAACATGCAGAGCCAGCCGTTCACAGTAGTTGTGAGATGACTCACAACTGCCGTCTGGATTCTAGAGAGCGCCTGCTGCGGCGCCGGCGAAAGCCTCTCGTACGAGCAATTTGCCCGGCGGATTACTCGCAACGCGGCGGATCATCGTTTTGCTATACAAGTCGGTGTGTGCGCGCGAGCACGTCAGTTCAATGTGGCTATCGGACAGGGGGTCGTCGTCAGCAGGCAAAGGGGCAAAGCCCTCCCGTCCGCATATGCTGCATTGGAAGGTCCCGTATTCTATAGCCATCGCTTTCATTCAATTGTAGCGGAGGCTAACGGCGCTTAAAAGCCGAAATTCCCGACTTTCCTAGCTATCTAGGGTAGCGCGACGATATGGGAGAGCGGGCAAATGGCTGGTTTATCGCGATGAGGAATGTTCGCTCGAGGGCGGAATTATTCCTTTTATACGCATGTAGACCGAGAGGATCCCATATTGCTCCGCATCGTGAATCGTGTTGCCTACGAGTGCGGCCAGACGCGTATGCTGTCCACGCGGCGTCTGGATCGTTTCGGTCATGTTCGCATCCGTAAGCGACCCGTATGCCTTGTCACAGAGCGCGAACGCGTCGTGGAGAGCACTAACAATCGCACTCTTGTCGTTGAGGTTTGCAGGCGCAGTCTTATGGTCCCCTGTAATTGCCCCGCACGCTCGCGTTTGCGCGCTGATAACGTGGTCCATGACTTCTGCAAAGGTTCGTACGTCCGGAGTCGGCTTGAAACTGTAATCACTGTCGGGAACTTTTTCCGCCGTTCGGATAAGATTGGTTTTCAGCGACTCGTAAGCTTGTTTTACTTCTGACGCGACACCAGCCGGCTGCTCCGCGCTCGCGGCTCCGCAACAAAACAGCGCAACTCCGGTAAACATGACCCCCAAACGCCTTACCATTTTTATACCCTCCTGATTAGATGTAAGCGCGTTCGCTATTGTATGTCACGGCAGGTGGCGCTACCGCTCTGCGATACTGATGAAACATTTATGCGCCAGCTTACGCGATCCCTGTTTTTTGTGTGTTTCTCCATACTGCTGAGCGGCCAGGCAAAATCTCCGACTCTTTTCGACGGACTCGAGTGGCGGCTCATCGGCCCTTTTCGTGGCGGCAGGTGTGTTGCCGTCAGCGGCATTCCAGGCGGAGGCACCACGTTTTACTTCGGCTCGGTGAATGGGGGCGTGTGGAAGAGCGACGATGCCGGCGCCGTCTGGTCGCCTCTATTTGATCTCCAGCCGGTTGGTTCTATCGGCGCGCTCGCGGTCTCACCCTCCGACCCTAACGTGATCTATGCCGGAACCGGTGAGTCTGATATCCGCTCTGACTTAGCATCGGGCGATGGTGTCTACAAATCGTTAGATGGCGGCAAGACATGGACAAATATCGGGCTGAAAGATACACGGCAGATCAGCCGTATCGTCATTCATCCCAGCAACCCGAATATGGTATTTGTTGCGGCGCTGGGACACGCCTACGGGCCGAACGCGGAACGGGGCATCTTTCTCTCGGTGGATGGCGGCGCCAGCTGGAAACATGTGCTGGACAAGGGACCGCAAATCGGGGCAGCGGACGTCGCGATTGCGACGGATCGCCCCGAAATCATGTTCGCCGCGATGTGGGAAGCGCATCGGCCGCCCTGGAGCACCTACGCTCCGATCGCAGGACCGGGAAGCGGTGTCTTTCGGTCCACAGACGGCGGCTCTTCCTGGCAGCAGATTTCGGGAGGCGGATTTCCAGAGGCTCCGATTGGAAGAGTCGGGCTGGCGATTTCGCCGGGAACGAACGGCCGGCGAATTTACGCGGTAGTTGAAGCAGACGCGGCGAAAGCCGGGCTCTACCGCAGCGACGATAGCGGTCACTCCTGGACGCGTGTCAACAATGATTCTCGCCTTACCAGCCGCGGCTGGTACTTCAGCTCCATCACTGCCGATCCCAATGATCCGGATGTACTCTATGTTCCCAACGTCGCGTTCTATAAGCTGACCGAAGGCGGAAAGACGTTAACGGTTCTGCGCGGCGCGCCGGGAGGCGACGACTATCACCAGGTCTGGATCGATCCGGCCGATACCAGACACATGGTCCTTGGCTCAGACCAGGGCACGACCGTAACTCTGAACGGCGGAAAAACCTGGAGCACATGGTACAACCAGCCGACCGCTCAGTTCTATCACGTGATCGCCGATAACGCTGTCCCATATCACGTTTATGGCGCGCAGCAGGATAGCGGCACGGCCGCGACCGCCAGCAGCACAACTCATGGGCAGATCGACTCGCGTGATTGGTTCTCCGTCGGCGGTAGCGAAAGCGGCTACATTGCGCCGGATCCCTCTGACCCGAACATCTTTTTCATAAGTGACGTTTTCGGAGGTGTAGGACGTCTCGATCGTCGCACCATGCAAACGCAGAACATCGCGCCCTGGCCCGTGCCCGGATTCGGCAGCGAGATCGCTGACCGGAAATTTCGTGATCCCTGGACGCCTGTTCTGGTCTTTTCGCCGGCCGAGCAGAACGCACTCTATTTGGGAACACAGTATGTGATGCGAACAATCGACGGCGGCCTGCACTGGGAAGCGATCAGCCCCGACCTCACCGGCGCAGACCAGCAG
>JAFAMM010000059.1 GCA_019233375.1 Acidobacteriaceae bacterium | reverse complement strand
CGCACAAGTTCCTCCATGAACTTGTCGGGTTTTGGCTTGGCGGTACTCTCCTCCGAATAGAGGGTGTCGTAGAAGTGAGCGATTGCGGCGTCGACTGACTCGCCGCGCATGTCCCATTCAAATAGAATCTGCAACGCGCGCTTGCGGGAACGGTGCCGTGCCGCCATGCTAATGCTCTAAGTGCGCGGTAGCGCCAGATTTCAGCAATCGGACTAAGTTTGCAAGCTCGATGGCGACTTCGGCCGCCTCAGAGCCTTTGTTGCCGCTCTTGCCGCCGGCGCGATCCATCGCCTGCTGCATGTCATCGGTGGTGAGGACTCCGAAGGATATGGGAATGCCGGTATCGAGGCTTACGCGGTTGAGCCCTTGCGCCGCACCGCCGGCTACGTATTCAAAGTGCGGGGTGTCGCCGCGAATGACTGCGCCTAAGGCGATGATGGCATCGCAATGGGGAGCGAGTTGTTGAGCGGCGATGGGCAGCTCCCAGGCGCCCGGAACGCGAATAAGGCTGATGTTCTCCGGGATGCACCCACGTTTCTCAAGAACCTCAAGAGCGCCCCGGGCCAATTGTTCGGTAATGAACTCGTTGAAACGGCTGACGACGACCCCGATGCGCAGCCTGGAGGCATCGAGCTGGCCTTGGAAAGTTTTGTAGGGCATCGAGAAGTGCAAGCGTAAGTGAGAGTTACGGTTGCTTGCTGTGGGATAATTCGATTTTATCCCTCAGTCTACCGCACCATGGATCCCCGCTTTATTCGCAATTTTTCTATCATCGCGCATATCGATCACGGGAAATCGACGCTGGCGGACCGGCTGCTCGAATATACCGGGGCGCTTTCGCAACGCGAAATGATGGACCAGGTTTTGGACAGCATGGACCTGGAACGCGAGCGCGGCATTACGATTAAGGCGCATGCCGTCCGGCTGAACTATAAGGCCGACGACGGTAACACATATGAATTGAACCTGATCGATACTCCGGGGCACGTCGATTTCACGTACGAGGTTTCGCGCAGCCTGCAGGCGTGTGAAGGGACGCTGCTGGTGGTAGACGCCTCGCAGGGCGTCGAGGCACAGACCCTGGCGAACACGTATTTGGCGCTCAATCATGATCTCGAGATCATTCCGGTGATCAACAAGATTGATCTGCCGTCGGCCGAGCCGGAGCGGATTCGAGAACAGATTGAGCAGGTGATCGGGCTGGATGCTTCGGATGCTATCCTCGCGAGCGCCAAGAACGGCATCGGGATCAAGGAGATTCTGGAAGCGGTCGTACACCGCGTACCGGCGCCGAAGGGGGACCCGCAAGCGCCGCTTCGCGCGCTGATTTTCGATTCGTGGTTTGATCCTTATCGCGGCGTGATCATCCTTACGCGAATCGTGGACGGAGGCGTACGAAAAGGGCAGCGGATTCGCCTATGGTCAAACGGTAAATCGTTTGAAGTCGACGGCCTGGGTTTTCAGTCTCCGAAGCCGGTGCCTTGCGACGAGCTTACGGCGGGTGAAGCGGGTTTCCTGTTTGCGAATATCAAGACGGTTTCAGACGCGCAGGTCGGCGATACCATCACGGACGATGCGAATCCCGCGGCCGAACCTTTGCCAGGCTTCCAAGAGATTAAGCCGATGGTTTTCGCCGGCTTGTACCCTGTGGAATCGCATGAGCATGGGGTGCTGCGGGACGCGCTGGAGAAACTCCGGCTGAATGACAGCGCGTTCAGCTTTGAGCCGGAGAACTCGGCTGCGTTGGGATTCGGTTTTCGATGCGGGTTTCTGGGATTGTTGCATCTGGAGATCGTGCAGGAGCGGCTGGAGCGCGAGTTTCAAATCGATCTCATAACGACGGCGCCCGGCGTGCGCTACCGGGTGACAACGACCGCGGGTGACGTTGTTGAAGTTGATAATCCGCAGAAGTTCCCGGAGCCTTCCGCGATTCAAGAAACGGAAGAGCCGATTATCGACGCGACCGTGATTACGCGGGAAGAGTACCTGGGTGAGATTCTGAAGCTGCTAGAAGAGAAGCGCGGGGTGCAGAAGAAGTTCGAATACATCGGGACCGGGCGCGTTCTGCTGCTGTATGAACTCCCGTTGAATGAGATTGTTCTCGATTTCTATGACCGCCTGAAATCGGCATCGCGCGGATATGCTTCGCTCGATTATCACTGGTCCGGATACCGCGTTTCGCCGATGGTGAAGCTCGATGTGCTGGTGGCCGGCGAGCCTGTGGATGCGCTCTCGATGATTGTGCATCGCGACTTTGCTTACGAGCGCGGAAAGGCGCTGATTGAGCGGCTGCGTAAGTTGATTCCCCGGCAGATGTTTGAAGTTGCTTTGCAGGCGGCGATCGGGACGAAGATTATCGCGAGAGAAACGATTTCGGCGATGCGTAAGAATGTGCTCGCGAAGTGCTACGGCGGCGACATCACGCGCAAACGGAAGCTGCTGGAGAAGCAGAAGGAAGGCAAAAGGCGAATGAAGCGCGTGGGGAGAGTCGAGATCCCACAGGAAGCGTTTCTCGCGGTGCTGAAGGTGAGCGGGGAATCGGAGTAAGTAGAGCAGCACTGTCAGAGTAAAGCAATTATTTCATCGACGGTAACTGACCGAATCTGGGCGACTTCCGTGAGAATGGCATGGAGCGTTCCGGTCTTGATTGGATCATGTTTCGGGATCGTAATCATGTGAATTGGGGGTCCCGCGCAGCGAAGTCGAACGTGGCTTCCCTTCTGCCGGACGACCTCGTAGCCGAACTTCGACAATGCTCGGATGAGCCGATCCGCCGAGACATCACGCGGAAGCTTCATGCAGCTTCTAAGGGGATCAATTCGTCCTTAACGTAGTGGAGCTGTGCAAGACGGGGACGCGTCGGGGCGTCTTCGAAGTGAACAGAAATCGCTTCGAGAACGTTGGCGCGTAATTCCTCCCATGTGTTGCCCTCCGTGAAGATAGGATATCCGAGAGCACGTGCCCAATATCCACCCTCCTCGGCATCACGGATCTCGAAAATCAGCTCCATGCCAGTAGCTTACTCCGCCAGAAGCACATAAACCCAAGGGTCTCATCACAGCGGTATGTTGCCGTGTTTCTTGCGCGGCATGGTGTCGACCTTATCGGCAAGCATGCGCAAGGCCCGGATAACACGGGAACGCGTTTCATGAGGTTCGATGACATCATCCACGTAACCACGCTCCGCCGCGACAAACGGGTTCGCGAAGCGGTTGCGATACTCTTCGATCTTCGCCTGGCGCGTCTCGTCCGGATTGGCGGACTCCTGCAGATCGCGCCGGTACAAGATGTTCACCGCGCCTTCGGGTCCCATGACGGCGATCTCGGCTGTCGGATAGGCAAAATTGATGTCGGTGCGCAGGTGCTTGGAGCCCATGACGCAGTAGGCGCCGCCGTAAGCCTTGCGCGTGATGACGGTGATTTTGGGAACGGTCGCTTCGGCATAGGCGTACAGCAGCTTTGCGCCGTGGCGGATGATGCCGCCGAACTCCTGTGCCGTGCCAGGCAAAAAACCGGGAACGTCTTCGAAGGTCAGAATGGGAATTTGGAAGGCATCGCAGAAGCGAACAAAGCGCGCACCTTTGGTGGATGAATTGATGTCCAGACAGCCGGCGAGATAGGCCGGCTGGTTCGCGACAATGCCGACCGTTTCTCCGGCCATGCGCCCGAAGCCGATCACAATGTTGCGCGCGAAGTGCTCGGCAATCTCGAAAAAGTTGGCATCGTCGACGATGCGGCAGATCACATCTTTGATGTCATACGGCTTGTTCGATTCAGGCGGAATGAGGGTATCGAGTCCCGTATCAGCGCGGGTATCGGGGTCGGTAGTCGCAACCGGCGGAACGCCATTCAGATTGTTTTGGGGCAGGAACGTGAGCAGCTCGCGAATGGTGCGGAGGCAATCCGCGTCGTCGGCCGCCACGAATTGCGCGACTCCGCTGGTGGCGTTGTGCGTCATCGCGCCGCCCAGTTCCTCTTTGGTGACGTCCTCGTGGGTCACGGTCTTGATGACGTCGGGGCCGGTGACGAACATATGGCTGGTTCGATCGACCATGAACACGAAGTCGGTGAGGGCCGGAGAATAGACTGCGCCGCCCGCGCACGGTCCCATGATGGCGGAGA
>JAFAMM010000001.1 GCA_019233375.1 Acidobacteriaceae bacterium | reverse complement strand
CGTAACCCAATCGTTATGTAAATTGATGCAAAGCGTCGATGTGCACGAGCATCTTGGCCGCAGAAGAACCTATCCCGGTACCGTCCCGTTCCTCCACCTCGATCACATCTACTACGACCGGCCGTTTCGCTTGCACCGCTTGACTTTGCATCGCACGAGAGAATCGCTGCTGGCCTCCGATCATTTGCCGCTTATGGCTGAGCTTGAGCTGAACGTTTAACAAGCGTCAGGAACGGTTCTACGATCTCTCCGGCGATGTCAAGTCGTCCGCGCAGCAGATCGTGACCGGCATTCGAAATCACACGCAACGTGTGTTCGGAGCGAATGAGCGAGAGTGCTTCCCTGACTTCTTCAATGGAGCCGAATGGGTCGTTTGAGCCGTGGGCGAATAGCGCCGGGGTTCGCAGTTTCGGGAAGTGTCCGGTGCGCATGTGTTGCGGCTTCTTTGGGGGGTGTAGTGGATAAGACAGGAGAACAAGCCCGGAACAAACGTCCGGGTCCTCGGCCGCGAGAATCGACGCCTGCCGGCCTCCATAGGAATGGCCGCCGAGAAACAGTTTACCGGGCACAATGCGCCGCAATTCGTTAAGCGCTTGCCTGAGCCCTTCCCGGTCCCGGGCAGCGCTCGCCGGCAGCGGCGGCCCGAACGGTCTGTTATCTCGGAATAGCAGGTTACATCGCAGCGCAGTCAGGCCTGCCAAAGAAAACGCTTCGGCGACCGCAATCAGCAGTGGCGCATTGCAATTACTCCCCGCGCCATGCGATAGAACAACTCCGTCGCCTGAATCGGCCTCCGGCCGGTGAAGGAACCCGTGGACCACATCCGATGGAAACGGCTCAGGATTAATAGTTGTCACTTTCGTCATTTCATTACACTGGAAACTTAAGGGTCATTACGTGAGTGCCGGAGAACAGATACAGGAGCGCGCAGCAGGTCCGGCCGATGCAGCGCTCTCGGAAAACAAGACGGTCTTCCGTATTCTGGCCGCGATCAGCTTGGGCCATCTGCTGAATGACATGGTGCAAAGCCTGATTCCGGCAATGTACCCCATTCTCAAAAGCGCATTTCGTCTTGACTTCGGTCAGATCGGTTTGATTACACTGGCATACCAGGTTACGGCCTCTCTGCTTCAGCCGTTTGTAGGACTTTACACCGACCGGCGCCCACATCCTCATTCTTTATCGCTCGGCATGGGATTTACGCTGGTAGGCCTCGTTCTTCTGGCATTTGCGCCGCATTTTGGAATCCTCCTCGTGGCGGCTTCGCTGGTGGGGATCGGGTCCGCGGTGTTTCACCCCGAGTCGTCACGGGTTGCACGCCTTGCATCGGGAGGACGTCACGGGCTCGCGCAGTCTCTGTTTCAGGTGGGCGGGAATGCCGGGACCGCGCTCGGTCCGTTGGCGGCCGCATTCATCGTCGTGCCGAAAGGTCAGCATAGCGTTGCCTGGTTTTCCCTGGCTGCATTGTTGGGGATTCTTGTGCTCAGCAGGGTCGGCGAATGGTACAAAGTCCATCCGTACCGGACCGGCAAGTTGAACAATGTAAAAACGGAACGGCATTCCGTGATTCCGCGCCAAAAAGTGGTTCTGGCGCTAGCGATATTAATTGTTCTGATTTTCTCTAAATACTTTTATCTGGCAAGCATTGGGAGTTACTACACGTTTTATCTGATTAGTAAGTTCCACGTCGCCGTCGCCGCATCGCAGATTTATTTGTTCCTTTTCCTCGGTGCCACCGCAGTCGGCATTTTGATCGGCGGTCCTGTGGGAGATCGTTTTGGCCGGAAGCTGGTCATCTGGTGGTCGATCCTCGGCGTTCTGCCGTTCACTGTCATGTTGCCTTATGCGAATTTGTTCTGGACAGCGATTCTGAGCGTACTCATCGGCTTGATTCTTTCGTCCGCGTTCAGTGCGATTCTGGTTTACGCGCAGGAATTGCTGCCGGGGAACATCGGAATGATTTCCGGAGTCTTCTTTGGCTTCGCGTTTGGAATGGCCGGCATCGGGGCAGCGGTTCTGGGGCAATTAGCGGACGCGACAAATATCGATTTTGTCTATAGGATCTGTTCGTTCCTTCCCGCGCTCGGGTTACTTACGGTATTCCTGCCGAATTTGAAGCATGCCGGAATGGACCGGGACGCGCGCCGCGCGTGATGCAACCGCTCCCTTACTGTGGAAGTGCCATCAATCGTTTTGGAGCTTTCCCGACTTTGACGCGGGCTACTTCCTTACGCGAGGCGGTATCGATGATAGTGCAGTCATCGCTGCCGCTATTACTTACTGCACAGTACTTACCATCGGGAGAAATCGCGATCCAGTTCGGGCATTTGCCGGTCGCCACTTTGCCCAACAGCTTTTTCGAGCGGGTGTCCCAAAGGTAAACGCTATCGTCTCCCAGGCTGGTGATCCAGAGCTGGGAGTCGTCGGGGGAGAGGGCGAGCCCATGGGTGGGCGTGTGCGGTTCAAGCGGGCATGTTGAAGGCGGAGCCGCGGGTAACTCCACCCGCTGAGTAACCTTGCATTCAGGAATGTTGACGATCGCAAATCCGTGGAAATCGCTCAGAGCGACATACATTGTTCTCTCGTCGCGTGATACGGCATATGGGCGCGGTATGCCACCCAGCGGAATCTTCTCGCTGTAGGTCATGGTCCGCAGGTCTATCCGATCGACCTCGTTGTACCCCATAGAGGAGACGTACAGGTCGGAATTGCTGCCGGAGTTATAGCAGTTGTGCGGCACCTTTATGGGCAGAGTCTTTACGACTTTCTGCTGAACTGTATCTACGATCTCAACCTTGTCGCCGTCTCTTATCGGAACGCCGACATAATGCCCATCGGGAGTGGCGGCGCACTGATTCGGGCGCCCGTCGAGCGGAATGGCATGCAAAATTTTTCCCGTTCGCGGGTCGATGATCTTAAGATTCTTTTCCGATTCGACGGTGGTGAAAAGCCGGCTCCCATCGGGCGGCGCACAGATGCCATGAACCTCGGCACCCACCCTTATGTTTTGCACGACTTTCAGGGTTCGCAGATCGATTACTGTGATGTCGTCGCCAAGGCTATTCGTCACATACAGCCGGTCCGGAGCGCCTGCCGCGATGCTGTTCGAAGTTGGTGCGAAACTGCCCAACAGAATGGCTGACAGGAGATACCGAACGGTACGCATTGCTACCGATGGTATCGAATGCTTTTCAGCTGGAGAAGCGTTTCACCACCCATCTCTTCTGATCGGGATCATACGCAAACGAAACGCTGGCGTCGAACTCACGCGGGCTAGGCCGGCCGCCGCACGTCACGATGTGATCCAGATCAATCTGTGGAGGGTGTGAGCTCTGGTCCGGGAGATCGAGGGTGTACTCGCAGGAAGGATTGGTTTTTCGTACGTAGATCATCCAGTTCTCGGCTTTGTTGTTGTAGTGGAGCAGGGAACCGGCCTCTTGCGGGTTCAATGCGGGGATGTCTGATTTCGGCGGACCGCAAGCAGCCAAAAACAACGAACTTATGAGAGCGCACAGACCAGCAGATTTACTCATTATTAGAGTAGATACGCTCCACGCAGGAATGTAACTCAGTTACTGAGGCGAAAGAGCTTGAGCGCGATCGCGCCGAAGAATTCGCGCAGGTGTGAATCTCGCAGGAACATGTAGTCGAGCGCACGAACGGAGGCGGGGGGCTGCCAGGCCGGATCGCGCTCTTTGCGGCGCGCAATGATGCCGGCCAGCGTTTCGCGCGGACGGGTTCGAAAATCGTCGAGCATCGCGGTCTGGTGCACGCACGAAATGGTGCAGAATGGAGCGCAGCCTTTAGGCTTAGCGGCTTCCCGGATAATGTCTTCCTTTGTGTAATTTGCCAGCGGAATTGCGGGATATCCGCGTTGCTGGGAGCAGTAGTGCACCAGCCCTTCCTCACAAATGTAGAGAAATCGCCCGCCGGCCGGGCAGTGCCACGGGTTCGGCAGGCCACGTACGGTGTTTCGCTGGAACGCGTCCAGGTGCGCGAACGAGAACAGTCCCGAGCCGAGTCCGAAAATCCTTTCGTACACGGTCATCTGGTTTGAGTTGAGCGGCTTGAGTTGGCCGTCGCCGTCATGTAGGATGCCAACGGTACTATGGAAACCCAGGTCGCGGGCGCGCCTTGCGACTTCAAATGCATCTTCAGGCTGCCTGATCTCGCTGCCCAGGACGGAATTGATCGTGACATCGAACTCCGCGTACTCGGAGAGCCACTTCAGCTTCTGATCAAGGACCTTGAGGCTCTTTTTTGACACGTCATCGGGCAGAACATTATCGATGCTGATCTGGAGGTAATCCAATCCGGCGGCGTTCAGGCGCTTGATGCGGTCGGGAACAAGATAGTAGCCGTTGGTGATGATGGTTGCGATCGCATCCCGGTCGCGGACCCGCCGGATGAGCAGATCCAGATCGGGGTGAAGGGTCGGCTCGCCGCCACTGAAAGTTATGATGCTGGTCCGCAGGTCGCCCAGCTTATCGATCCGCCTGAGCATCTCCTCCGTGGGTACGGGTGGCGAGTGCTTGTCAAACTCGTTGCAATAAGTGCAGGCGAGGTTGCAGCGGCGGATCGGGATGATCTGTGCCACGATCGGGTGATTCTTCGATTTCATGGCGTGTGCGAACATGCGGGCTTCGCGCCAGCGCCGTTGGATTTTGAGGAGAACTCGCATGGGATAAAGGACGACGTCAGGCGCCGGCGCTTCTGCTATCGGCAGAAGGCCCATAAATCGAAGGTACGGTTCCTCCCATCGGGCGTAGGTACGCCGACAACTGACCGCGATGATGGATTGCATCGAAGAGGATGAACCACAAAAACTGCCCGGCGGGCTGCTCGGAAACCATTTTCCCGTTGTAGTAAAACTGTGCTGTCCGGTTCCATTCCGCATCGTTCATTTTGGACACATGGTCGATCAATTCGTTCGACCAACGCTCAAACAGCGCGATCATTTCGCTCAACGGGGGAGCCGCTGTTGCTTTCCACTCCGCTTTGTATTGAGTCACTGCCTCTACGCAGGCGCCTAATTCCGTCGTGAGGGTCCAAACAACCTGTTCGGCCGATGGCGAGCGCTCGTGGGGTTTGTAACTGAGCTGATCCGCCGGCAAAGCTTTCAGGACATTTAAGAAAACAGGAAACTCAGCTCGCCGGCGTTCGACAAAAAATTCACGCGATGTCACACTTGGGCCCTCCTTCTATTCCAGCATGGGAACCGAACACCCGTAACTATATGATTACAGTGAATGCTGACCATCGGGGCGGTTGCGTTGTTGTTCATGGCAGGAATTATGGGAGCGCAGAATGCGACAGAGAGGGCGCCTGAAGAGCGCGCGGCGGAGCTGGTTTCGCACATGACGCTGGAAGAAAAAGTGGGCCAGATTCAGGATAAGGCACCAGCGATCCCGCATCTGGGAATCCCCGCATATAACTGGTGGAACGAGGCCTTGCATGGAGTCGCGCGAGCTGGTCTGGCGACCGTATTTCCGCAGGCGATCGGGTTAGCGGCCACCTGGGACACCGATTTGGAGCATCGCATCGCGGACATCATCTCAACGGAAGCCCGGGCAAAGTACAACGATGCCATCGCGCACAATGACCATTCTCGATACCGTGGGCTGACGTTCTGGTCGCCCAACATCAATATCTTCCGCGACCCGCGCTGGGGACGCGGACAGGAGACCTATGGAGAGGATCCTTATCTCACGGGGCGCATGGCCGTCGAATTCATACGCGGCATGCAGGGCGATGATCCGCGTTATCTGAAAACGGTCGCCACGTCCAAACACTTCGCCGTGCACAGCGGCCCCGAGGTTTCGCGACACACCTTCGACGTTCATCCGAGCGAAGAGGATCTGGCAAGCACATATTTGCCGGCGTTCCGCACGACCGTCGTGGACGCGGCAGTGCAATCCGTGATGTGCGCCTATAACAGCGTGAATGGCGCGCCGGCGTGCGCCAATACAATGCTTCTCCAAGAAAATCTGCGTGAGAAATGGGGTTTCAAAGGCTATGTTGTCAGCGATTGCGGAGCCGTGGGCGACATTTACCAGGGACATCATTATGCCGCTTCAATGGCTCAGGCAGCGGCAGACGCGGTAAAGGCCGGCACCGATCTTGATTGCGGCTCAGAATACAAGGCACTCACCGAGGCCGTACAGAGACGCTACATCACCGAAGCAGCGATTACGCGGTCAGTTGAGCGGCTCTTTGCCGCCCGCTTCCGCTTGGGACTCTTCGACCCGCCGGATCAGGTGCCGTTCTCAAAAATCGGCATGGACCAGGTTGCCTCCGAAGCCCACCACGCCGTTGCCTTGGAGGCCGCCGAGAAATCCATCGTACTCCTAAAGAACGCCGATCACATCTTGCCGCTCGAGACCGTTCCGAAACGGATCGCCGTTATCGGCCCGGCAGCAGACGATCCCGATGCCATGCTCGGCAACTACAACGGCATCCCGCGGCAGATTGTGACGCCGCTTGAGGGAATAAAACATAAATTCGGCTCGAACTCAAAGATCCAGTTTGCGTTGGGGAGCGTATACGCCGAGACATCGATGACGCTTGTGCCCAGTGCTGTTCTGTCTCCCCCGGAGAAATCGAATTCCGAGCACGGCGTTCAAGTCGAATATTTCGCGAACGCTCGGCTAGAGGGTACACCAGTGCTCGTGCGCACAGAGCCGCGCGGCTATTTCATCTGGGCGATGCATGACCCGGATGTCATGCGCGTGTTGCCGGAGCCGACGTTCTCACTTCGCTGGCGCGCTCTGATGAATGTTCAGACGACTGGGGATTACGACCTGGGCGTCGGGCGTCAGGAATGCGATACCTGTCCCGGAAGAAATTCGACGCGATTATATCTGAACGGGGAGCTTCTCCTAAACGAGACACACACCTCATATGCCGGCAACCAGACGTTCCGGAAACACGTTCATCTGGAAGCAGGCCACAAGTATGAGATCAAACTGGAGTACTCGCAGACCGAAGGGGGTTCAGGGGTGGAACTGCTCTGGGCGCCGCCGCCTGCCGTGCTGCTGGACGAAGCGAGAGCCGCTGCGAAGAACGCCGACCTCGCGATTCTGTGTCTAGGACTGAATTCGCGGCTGGAAGGCGAGGAGTCGCCCGTCAGCATCCCGGGATTTTCGCATGGCGATCGCACCGATATCCGGCTGCCGCAGGGACAGGAGATTCTGCTCGAAAGTGTGCTTAACACCGGCAAGCCGGTTATTGTTGTTCTGGTCAACGGCAGCGCACTCGCGGTGAAGACAGCGAAGCAGGGAGCACGGGCGATCCTTGAAGCCTGGTACGGAGGCGAAGCAGGAGGCGAGGCGATAGCTAATACGCTCGCAGGCAACAACAACCCGGCAGGCCGGCTTCCCGTCACGTTCTATGCCTCCGTAGACCAGTTACCGCTCTTCGATGATTACTCCATGGCAGACCGCACCTACCGGCACTTCAAGGGAGAGCCGCTTTATCCGTTCGGCTACGGCCTGAGCTACTCGGAGTTTCGTTATTCGGAGCCGGCGCGTGAAGATTCGGGTTCAGCCGTGAATCTAAGTGCTCGGATAACAAACGCTTCACAACGCGATGGAGATGAAGTCGCGCAGCTTTATCTCAGCGGCTCAGGAACGGTTGCGCTGCGCGGGTTTCAGCGCATCCATCTGCTGGGCGGC
>JAFAMM010000311.1 GCA_019233375.1 Acidobacteriaceae bacterium | reverse complement strand
GTCGTTCGATAGCTTACCTGGCGCACGAGAATTCGTGATTGAATATCGGTCCGTTTATCGCCATTCCTGATAGAGCGAACCATGCTCTGGAGATTTGCTTGACGAACATTCTTCTTACTGTTACCCCGACCCCAGGGCACGTGAATCCTATGCTTGCCATCGCGTGCCATCTACGTGACCGGGGTCACTCAATCCTCTTCAATACCGCGGATACGTTTCGTGAACAGGTGGAATCAGAGGGGCTCCGGTTTATTCCTCTCAAAGGTAAAGCGAACTTTGACTATCGTACGTTCAATAAGTTCCTCCCCGAAGGCGCTGCCCTGACACCCGGTCCCGAAGAGATGATTCACAATCTTAAACACGTGTTCGCAGACACAATGCTCCCGCAGTGCGATGGCTTACGGGAGATTATCAATCGCGAGATTGTCGATCTGATTCTCACGGATTTCATATTCTTTGGTGTGTTTCCGTTGCTCCTCGGCCCACCAAGCGAACGCCCGCCGGTGATCTCCATCAGCGTGTCGCCCATTGTCCTCAGCAGCGCCGATGTGTCACCTATCCTTGGCCCAGCCAGGACGATGGTGGAACGCGAACTCAATCGAGCGGAAACAGCAAAGTTTCACGCCAGCATCGCGTGTGCAAACGACTATGTGAACAGGCTCCTGTGCGGCTACGGTTGCCAGAAGTTGCCGGGATTCATGCTGGACTGCATCTATACACTGCCGGACTTGGTGCTTCAACTCAGCGCGGACGGCCTGGAGTTCCCGCGCAGTGACATGCCCAGCCATATAAAGTTCGTCGGCCCCGTTCTGCCACCATCGTCATCCGGCTTCGAACCGCCGGAATGGTGGGACGAACTGGACGGCCCCAGACCGGTTGTTCTCGTTACTCAAGGAACAGTTGCGAACTCAGATCTGAACGAGCTTATCGGCCCGACGCTCGATGCTCTTTCAACCAAAGACGTTACGGTGGTCGCAGCAACAGGAAAAGCGAACGGCGTTGCAACCATGTCTGTTCCCCCGAATGCCCGGGTCACTCCGTTCGTGCCTTTCATGGAGGTGCTCCCAAAGGTGGATGTGTTCGTGACAAACGGCGGCTTTGGCGCCGTGAATCAGGCGTTGACACTGGGCGTACCCATGGTTGTTGCAGGTCAAACGGAGGACAAAGCCTTTGTTGCGGCGCGCGTGGCCTGGACCGGCGCGGGCATCAATCTTGGGACGTCGCGCCCCACTCCTCAGCAAATACGCTTCGCCGTGGACCAGGTTCTGCACGACGGCACATACGAAGCGAACGCGCGCAGGTTGCAGAGAAACTTCGCGCAATATCATGCGCTCGACCACATCACCAGCCATGTTGAGGCATTTCTGAACTGACGAAGGAGGTGCGCCGCCCGAGTTGTTCTCGAGCCGGGAACTGATCCGCTCAACTTCGCCGGTTCCGTTCTGGACAATCCTCGGGCGTCGGACGAAAAGTTTGCGCCTGTATGGGAACGCACATCAGGCGCTCCGCTCCTTGAACCTTCACGCCAATCTCAGCAGCGGGCCGCATCTCGCTGACAAGCCCCGACAGACTGCCCCGGTATTCCCGTTCTGCGATAACCGTACGCCCAATCGCCGGTTCATCAGACCGATTTTCTTCATGGCTTCGAGTGATCGGTTTTCCGCCGTGATTCCGCAATATGAGTTGGCGGCCTGAACCAGCGCCGCAGAACCAAGGAGATTACAACAATGAAAAGAGTGCTTCTCGGAGTGCTTTCGCTATTTTTTGCAATCAGCGCGTTCGCCTCGGACGACGCGGTTGTATGTAGGAACTATAATGACGTCCCGGTGGCACTTGCTTCCGGACAGTCCGCTACTTACAAGGTCAGCGGTGAGCTCTGCGCGACCGATGACCAGTTACGTGCCGGAGGAACAGTGCAACTGCTTGTTCACGGAGCGACGTATAACCACACCTACTGGAATTTCGGACATGTCGACGGCATTGAATACTCTTACGCACGGGACGTGGCCGCGCACGGCTTCGCGACCTTTGCCATGGACCTGCCCGGTTCCGGGCACAGCTCACATCCGCCGAGCGAAGAACTGACGGTCCACGCCGTTGCACATGTTGTCCATCAAGTGGTGCAGGGTCTTCGTACTGGCGTCATCACCGGTGCGCGCTTCGAAAAGGTCATCACCGTCGGCCACTCACTCGGATCCACGGTTGTCTGGCAGGAGGCTATCACCTATCAGGATGTCGACGGCGTGATCGTAACGGGAGCGGCCCATTCACTTACCGCCCGCTTCCTTGAACTGGCACACAGTGACCTCTACCCTGCGGACAAAGATCCGAAATTTGCGCACAGCGGCTTGGATGCCGGCTATCTGACCACCGTCCCGGATACTCGTCTCACATTGTTCTATAGTGAGCCGGACGCCGATCCCGCTATCATCAAAGCAGACGAATCGCGCAAGGACGCGGTACCTGGAACGCTGCTCGTAACGGGTGCGCCAATAGCGACGACAAACGCGACACTGGCGATCCATGCGCCGGTCCTTACCATTCTCGGCAGCAATGACGTGCCGACTTGCGGCGTTAGCCCTCAAGGTGTGACTTTCAGCTGCTCGTCGGGTGCGGCCATCGCTGAACAGGATGCGCCGTTCTATTCACCGGAGGCACGGATTCACGCGTGCGTGGTCCCCGAGTCCGGCCATGACATCAGTCTTGCTGTCAATCACGAACTGCAGGCCGCGGATGCGGTTGCATGGTCGCGCGCGTTCGTCGGACAGGCCCGCTCCGACGACAAATCTGACTTTGACGAAAAACGTTTCGATCCGAGTGAGCGGGCTCTTCCGTGGAACGACGGCTTGCCGTGGAACTGTGGCGGCACTTCACACTCGACAAAGTAGATTTGCGGGACGAAACATGATTGGCGGTCTGGTGTCGACGCTCGACATAGAGCTGGCCCGGCCGTCCGGCGCGGAGCTTCTGGAACGGACCCGCTCACTCGCGAGTGAACGACCGGCTTAGTTCACGGATCAGGCGCTCCGCTCCCTGGGCCGTCTCACGGACAATCTCGGCCGCCGGACGCATCTCGCGGATTAGTCCGGCAGACTGCCCGGCAAGCAGACTCATTGATTCGATATCTCCGGTGGCATCGCGGTTCGGAGGCAAGCTTGCGAACCGCTGAACGGGCATCTCTGCGCCATCGATAATCGTGTGCCCGATCAATGGTTCGTCCGCGCCGATGCTGTGCGCTTCGTCTTCGCGCCGAATCCACTCATTGACGAAACGCGTTCGTAACGCGCGGTGCGGGGCATCCGGCCATCCGTTACTAAACAGAACGGTATATTCAGTATCTTCCTCGGTAGCGGACAGAAGTCTGGCTTTGTAAGCGGCATGCGCATTCGCTTCCGGAGTGGCAAGAAAGCGCGTTCCCATTACCACACCATCTGCGCCCAGGCACAGAGCGGCCGCAAGACCTCTTGCGTCCCCGATCCCTCCCGCCGCGAGCACTAATGTGGGTGCGACCGCATCAACAATTCGAGGCACAAGAACCATTGTGGAGACCTGGCCGGCGACATGTCCGCCCGCTTCTACTCCTTGCGCGATGATCGCGTCCACTCCTGCCTGCTTTGCTCGAACAGCGGCATCCAGTGACCCGACCTGATGAATAATCTTGATACCGGCTGCGTGGGCGGGCTGTATAAATCGGGAAGCATCCCCCCAGAAGAATGACAATGCGGAGATCCGCTCTTCAATACACACTTGAACGCCAGCGTCATGTGGAAAGTGGAGAACAAAGTTCACCCCGAACGGCCTGCTTGTCAACGTGCGCGTATATTGGATCTGCTGCCGAAGTGAGTCTGGCGGGCACAGTTGTGCCTGGAGAATACCGAAGCCGCCCGCGTTGCACACAGCCGCGACAAGCTCCGGTCCCGTAAGATCGGGTCCCATTGGCGCGGCCACAATGGGGACAGCCACTCCAAACCGCTCGCAAAAGCGGGTGTTTAACACCTCACGATGATAACGGCTTCCAAGCCGGTACTGATGGCTGCTTTCTGCAGCAGACTTTACCGGCTCTCGAGCTTCTGGATCATCTGCTGGCGCTCCTGTTCACGCATCATCTGCCATTTCTGCTGTTGTTCAGGATTCAGGATGGGCGTGATCTTAGCATCAGTTGCGGTGCTAATCTGCTTCAGCTGCATCGCCTTTTGCATAGGAGGGAGCGAGGTATTGTTTTTCACCGCTTCCACTTGCGGAATTTCCTGCTTCAAGATGGGCAGGATT
>JAFAMM010000084.1 GCA_019233375.1 Acidobacteriaceae bacterium | reverse complement strand
CGGGAGGAGCGCTGTTAGGACCGCCCCACTTGTTATAAGCGTTGAAGTTTGGGTCCTGATATAGAAAGACCGCGCTACCATGAAACTGATCGGTTCCCGATTTGGTTGTGGTCTTGATGTGCGCACCGCTTCCGCGCCCGTCCGCGGCGTCATAGTCGCTCGTGACCACCGTCATATCTTGCACCGACTCTGTATTTGGCGTAACTACCGCGGCGCCTCCCCAACCGAGGCTATTCACGTTTACACCATCGATGTAATACACGTTCTGCTCTACGCGCTGGCCGCTGGAGCTGACCTGCACCTGGTTTTCCGTTTGAAAAATGCCGGTGTTCGATTGGCCGGGCCCCGTAGTATTGCCGAGGAAAACCGTCTGGCCGTTCCCGCTGCGCCCGCCCGTGCTGTCGATTCCCGGCTGCGTGCGGATTAGTTCATAGGGATCGCGTCCGAAAGTGGGAAGCTGCTCAACAGCTTGGCTGGTGATGGTTCCGCTCACGCTGCCGTCAGCGGTCTGCAAATTGGGAACGGCGCTGGCGGACACCGTCACTGAGGCACTAACGCTTCCCGCCTGCAGCGTGGCGTTCGCCGTCTGGGCTACGTCCGCAGCGATGTTGACGTTACTGACGGTAGAAGTCTGAAACCCGTTCTGATCGACTGACAATGTATAACTGCCGGCCGGCAGCTGATTGAAACGGTAGTAACCTTGGGCATTTGTAGTGGTCTCACGCGCTGTTTGCGTGCCGTTATCCAGTAACTTCACGTGCGCGCCGGGGATAACTGCCCCGCTCGGGTCCTGAACCGTGCCGGAGAGGCTGGCATTGACTTGGCCAAAAAGGTGACCCGCGGTCGAGATCAGTACAAAGTATAGTAGTAAGACCCTAGGTGAGCGAGACATACCTCATAGACGCCTCTGTAGATGCGATGTGACACTCCTATGAAACCTTTGCAGGATTGCCGTCCGATACACCGGCGTTTGGTAACGCCTCATTGCCGGTATACTGGCCGATTACGATGAAGCAACTCTTGCAAACCAAGGGTATCGACGAACTGGTCGAAGAGGCGCATGCCGAAGGCAAGCAGCTGAAGCGGTCTCTTGGGCCCTGGAGCCTAATCGCATTTGGAATCGGAGCGGTGATCGGCGGCGGCATTTTTACAGTAACGGGAACGGCGGCGGCCGGCCAGCACATGAGCGTTCCGTCCGTCATGAATGCGCCCCTGCTTGACCTGCTGCTGCACGGCAGTTCAGCGACATCGATGGCGGGGCGGCCGGGCGCCGGTCCGGGCTTGACGCTCTCGTTTTTATTGGTCGCGCTCACCTGCGGCTTTGCGGCTTTGTGTTACGCGGAACTGGCCTCCATGATCCCGATTGCCGGAAGCGCCTACACTTACGCTTACACCACTCTGGGTGAGATCTTCGCCTGGATCATCGGCTGGGATCTCATCCTCGAATACGCCGTCTCTAACATGTCCGTCGCGGTCGGATTCTCCGCGTACTTTAACGTAATGTGCGATTACCTGTTCGGCGTTCACCTCCCGAAATTTCTATCGGAACCGGCAATCATCGAGGGGCGGCTGACCGGCAGTCTGTTTAATATCCCGTCTTTCCTAATCGTGATGCTCCTGAGTTGGATTCTGGTTCGCGGGGTCCGGGAGAGCGCGGGCGCTAATAACATCATGGTCGTCATCAAACTGGCTGCGGTGCTGCTGTTCGTTTTCGGCGCCGCCCACGCCGTCCAGGCCTCGAACCTGAATCCGTTTCTTCCGAACGGTTACCGCGGCGTCGTGAGCGGGGCAGCGATCGTATTTTTTACTTTCATCGGCTTCGACTCCGTTTCCACTGCAGCCGAAGAGTGCAAGCGCCCTCAGCGCAATATGCCCATCGGTATCATTGGAACCCTGGTAGTCTGCGGTCTTCTCTACACATCGGTTGCTTTTGTGCTCACTGGCATCGTCAATTGGAAAACGCTTGATAATGCCTCGCCGGTGGCGAATGCGCTAGCGGTCATTGGCATGAACCGGCTCAGATTCACAGTTACGGTGGGTGCGCTCCTGGGCATGCTTTCTTCGCTCTTGGTCTATCAGTACGGACAGGCTCGAATTTGGTTTGCGATGTCCCGCGACCGGCTGTTGCCGGACGTCTTCTCGAAAGTTCATCGCACATACCAGACGCCGCATGTAAGTACGTGGCTGGCGGGTCTGGCGGTCGGCATCCCCGCCGGAATCTGGGACATCGGAACATTCGCCGATCTTTCCAACATAGGGACACTTTTCGCGTTCATCATCGTTTCATGCGGCGTCGTGATCCTGCGGCGTAAACAGCCGGACCGGCAACGTGCATTCCGCGTTCCCTTGTCGCCTATCACGCCCGCTATCTCGGTCGTCTGCTGTGTGGGACTGATGCTCGGTCTGCCGCTTGAAACGTGGATTCGATTTGTTGTCTGGCTCGGCATTGGGCTGGTTATCTACGGCGCTTACAGCCGCAAACGCAGCCCGCTGTATGTCGCCCTGCCGGCAATCCCCGCATCGCGGACTAGCAGTACGCACTGAAAAAGACTCCCATGCGGAAGGCGTCGACCCTGCGGTACACAACCCTTTGGGTGCTGCTGATCTGGGCATTCATCTCCGTCCTGACAAACGCCGTCTTCGCCATATACGTTCAGGCCACTTACTCGAAGTACACGCGTGTCCCGTTTACCACATATCCCTACTCGCTCGTAATTAACGGCTTGCTGCCCGGTTACGAAAACTGCGGCCTTGCGATCGGGGACGAAATAACGGCTCTGAACGGAGAGCGTGTGCGCGGCCATGAGCAGACGGACCGTTTGCGTTTTCAACAGAGCCCCGGTGACACCGTGATGGTTGCAGTCCGGCGACGGTCCGGAACCCAGGAGCAGCATCTGGACGTTCCCGTGCGCCTGCACCGCAACCACAATAATTGGGCGCGCACTGTGGCCGTTTCTGTGCTGATTCCGATCTTTTGCGTCGTCGTCGGCTTTTACATTGTGCTCGCGCGGCCGAACGACCGGCTGGCGTGGATCGCCATGGCCATGCTCGCCTCCGTCGGCCAGGCAGCAACGGGTGCCATGGATTGGGCAATTTATCCGCCATGGCGCCAGCTTACGTTCGCCTACAGCGAGATTCTCAACAGCTCTTGGCCGTTCTTCATGGTGCTGTTCGCCCTTTACTTCCCGAAGCCGTTCGGCTGGCTGAAGCGCGTCGAGAAATGGTTCATATCGCTTCTGGCGCTCCCCTTTGTGATCTTCGCCGCTCTCAGTCTCTACGGAGACTTCATGGTCGGGAATCACACGGCGGAAATCGGCTGGCTGGCAAACCTCTTCCGCAAGATCTTGCCTTCCGTCGACGTTCTTTTCACCGTCTACGTGTTTGGCTTCTTTTATCTGCTCGCCTGCAAGAAACAAAGCTCGCCGACAAGCGATGCTCGCCGCAGATTAAACGTGATGATTACAGGGTGCTCGATCGCGTTAATTCCTCTTTTACCGGTTGTGTTCCTCGATCTGCCCGTATGGTTGAGCACGGCATGCCTGATGATGCTCGTGTTCTTTCCTCTGACCATGGCGTACGTGATCGTTGTGCAGCGAGCGATGGACGTCCGCATGGTGGTGCGCAGCGGAGTCCGATACGCGGTTGCGAGTAACGGTTTGAAGATTCTTCGCATCAGTCTCATCATTTATGTGGCAACTCTCATCGCCTCGTTCGAACGGCACAGCGAAACACGTATGCAGGGCATTCTGGTCGGAGTTATTGGTGCTGCGGCGATTATCATGGTGGGGCGCATCATGCGGGCGCTTAGCGCGTGGATGGATCGCCGCTTTTTCCGCGAGGCCTACAATGCAGAGCTGATCCTCACGGATCTGAGCAACATAGTGGCAGGGATGCGCGACAGTAAGACGGTGGTTCAAACCGTGGCACAGCGTATATCAGAGTCACTGCATGTTGATCGCATTGCCGTTCTGCTCCGGCGCGGCTCTCTCTTTCAGCCAGCGTACGCACTCGGTTTCAGCAGCTCTATTCCGGCTGTACATCTGGAACCCGATGCCGTAACCGTGCGCACTCTGAAGAGCCTGCGCGAGCCTTCCCGGGTGTACTTCGATGATCCGCAGTCCTGGGTTCAAGCGACTCCCCAGACGGAGCGCGCGGTACTCGAGCGCCTGGACACTCACGTCTTGCTTCCCCTGACCCTGAAGAATCGCTTCCTGGGTCTCATTAGCTTGGGCGCGAAACGCTCGGAAGCACCCTATTCGCGGGCGGATCTCCAATTACTAGGCGCGGTGGCGTCGCAAACGGGGCTCGCGCTTGAGAACGCAGAACTGACGGAAACCATACGGCGCGAAATCGCGCAACGGGAGCGCCTGGACCGCGAACTGGAAATCGCGCGCGAGGTGCAGCAGCGGCTTTTTCCGCAGAGACTTCCCGAACTGCCGGGACTCGACATCGCCGGCTACTGCCGGCCGGCTCAGGTCGTCGGCGGCGATTACTACGATTTCATTGAACTGCCGGAAAGCTGCCTCGGTGTAGCGGTGGGTGATGTCTCCGGAAAGGGAATCGGACCGGCGCTGATGATGGCGAGTCTGCAAGCTTCGCTACGGGCGCACACGCGAAAGCGGACCGACGCTCTGCCTGAAATGATCGAAGACATAAACCGTCTGCTTTTTGAAGCGTCTTCCGAAAACAGGTACGCGACGTTCTTCTATGGTGAGTACCATGCTGCTTCACGCTGCCTGCATTACGTGAACGCAGGCCACAATCCTCCTATGATCTTGCGCGTGAACTCGGCAACCGGCGAGGTGACGCGTCTAGAGGAAGGAGGGACGGTTCTCGGTTTGTTTCCGGATGCGGTCTATCACGAAGGCACGACGAGGCTGCAGCCGGGCGACGTTTTCGTCGGCTATACGGACGGAATTACCGAGGCCATGACAAAGCAGGACGAAGAGTTCGGAGAAGAGCGCCTGATTCAGGCAATTCGCCGCTGCGCGAGCCGTCCGGCGGCGGAAATGATCACCTGCATCTTTGAGGAAACGGATGCGTTCACCGCAGGCGCCAGACAGCACGACGATATGACCCTCACCGTTGTGCGCTTCAACGACCAGTAACTTTCAAAACCCTTCCCAAACGAAGGCAGGAAACGCGTGTAATCGCTTGAAGCCGATGGATTCGTACAACCGGATGGCGTCGACGTTCGAAGACGTCACCGTCAGGCTCACCGAGTTGCAACCGAGTTCGTTTAAGCGAACCAGAGATTGGCGCAACAGCTCGTACCCCAGCCGGGCCTGCCGGAGAGCGGGCAGGATGCACAGCTGTGTGATGTGGCCGGAGTGAGCGGAGACCGTACTCGCCAGGCAAACTCCGCAGACCCGTCCGGTTCTGTCGTCGAGCGCAACTACGGAAGCCGGGCCCGAAAAATTGCCGCAGCCGGGATATCGCACAATGTTCGTTAGAAAATGCCGCGCACCCGGAATGGTGCGGTACTGGTCATTGATCTCGCTATCCACATGCCCGCGGTAGGCCGCCGATACCAGATGCGCGATCTCCTCCTGATGCCGTTCCGCCCAGGGTTGAAAGGTAACATTGACATCGGGCTTTCTGGCAGGTAACAGCAGCAACGCGCGTTTGACCTCCATGAAGTAGCGGTCATGCCGCGCGATGTAGCGAGCGAACGGCAGGGGCTGGGTGACAGGCACATGCAGTTGCATGAGCTGAGACTCGATGCGCTTGACTCCTGACACAAGCATCAGGCCCTGTACGGTCGCGCCAAGCAGCATCATCTCATTCGAGCAGCTGGCATGTTCGCGGCGAACGTAAAAGTCCCCAATCAGACCCTTACGGCCCTCACAGACATAGTACGAATAACCAATCACCCGTTTGCCGGATACCAGCGCGTACCCGTAGAGCGATTGGATTTGCAGAAAACGTCTGAGCAGATCTGCCGAAGGCCGAAAATCCCAGGCAAACCGCTGTTCCCAAACACCGATTTCCTCGTTTAGCAGCGGATCGAGGTCGGCGACCGAAAGGCTCCCGAGTTCAACAATCTCCGGCAGGGAAACATCGAGGCGTGCCGCCATCAGATGAATTATACGTGGACGGCGGCGGGTCCCACCAGCACGTGCTGACGTTCCAGGAAGCCAGCAATGCTCGCTGTGGCCTGGTGGACGCGCGCATTATCTTCAATTAAGCTGAAGCGCACGAAGCCCTCGCCCATAGGCCCGAAGCCGATGCCCGGAGAGACTGCCACATGCGCCTCCTTCATGAGCAGTTTGGCAAATTCGAGCGACCCCAATGCCGCGAACGTCTGCGGTATGCGCGCCCATAAGAACATCGAGGCCTTGGGCGGGTCGACCGGCCAGCCCGCCTCTCGAAGTCCATGTACAAGAATGTCGCGGCGCTGTTGGTATATCTTCGCAATCAAACCAGGGGCATCGTTACACTCGCGAAGCGCCGTCACTGCCGCGATCTGGATCGGTTGGAAGATGCCATAGTCAAGATAGCTCTTTATGCGCGCGAGTGCCGCAATCAGTTTGCGATTCCCCAGGCAGAACCCCACACGCCAGCCAGCCATGTTATAGCTTTTCGTCATCGAGTAGATCTCGACAGCGTGATCCGCCGCGCCCGGAATCTGCAAAATGCTGGGCGGCCGGTAACCGTCGAACCCCAGTTCCGCGTACGCGAAGTCATGCACGATGTAGGTGCCATGCTCGCGTGCCAGTTCGACCACCTCGTGCATGAAGGGGAGATCGACGCACACCGTCGTGGGGTTGTGAGGGAACGAGATCAGAATCACCTTGGGCGGCTTTGATGAGCTACGGTACAGCCGCTTCAGTTCATGAAGAAAGGTCGGCGCGTCGGGCATAGGAAGCATACAAGCTTCGCCCTCGGCCATGATCACGCCGTACTGATGGATCGGATAAGCAGGGTTTGGCGACACAACTACATCTCCGGGCCCGATAATCGCGAACAACAGATGCGCCAGCGCATCCTTCGCGCCAATGGTCGTAATCGCCTCAGTATCGGGGTCGAGCGAGACCCCGTACTGCTGCCGGTAGCGAGCGACGATCGCCTCACGCAGGCTCTGTATTCCGCGCGACACAGAATAGCGGTGGTTCGCCGGGTTATAAGCGGCCTCGACGAGCTTTTCGACGACTGGCTGGGGCGTAGCGCCGTCGGGATTTCCCATTCCCATATCGATCACATCGATACCGGCCGCGCGAGCCTTGTCTCTCAACTCATTGATGACGGCGAAGACGTATGGTGGAAGTTTCTGTATGCGGTAGAATTCGTCGCTCGGTGGAAGCGGCATATCTTCTTAGTGTAACGAGCATGTAAGATTTCCCGAGAAATTTCAGCGGCTTCTTACACGATCGCGCGGATCGCTCGAACGGGCAGAAAGATAATGGCCGCCACCAGCGCGAGCGCGCCGTGCACAGCGATGCCGGCCAGTCTGAAGGGCAGCAGAATAACCCAAATTATCGGGTACGAGACGAGTGCTGCCAGAGCGAGCGGCCAGCAGAAAACAAACAGCAGGCACCAGAGGAGGAATTTAAGCATGTAGGGCCCCTCCGCAAGATACGCCAGGATTCGGAAAAAAGTTCCGGCTACTGCGCTGTTTGGTCGGCCACAACCGGCGATCCTGCCTTCCATTTCTGTTGCGCCTGCCGGAACGGCGCTGTTTTTGGATTGCTTGCATTCCAATGCGGCGCATTCGCGCTATCCGCCAAGTTAATCAAAGCGAGCGCTATCATTCGATCCACTCGCGCCATATTGGCGTAATCAATCTTCTGCCATTCATCGCCTAAGCCGTGATAATCGGGATAATCGAACGCCACGCAGATCGTATGAGCCGGCACTCCCTGCTGGGCCAACGCATCATTATCACTGCGCGTGAAATAGAGATCGCTCGCTTCCGGATCTTTGAAGACCGAAATGCCAAGCTGCTTACCTGCCCGCACCAGATAATCCGTGACATCTGAGTAATCGAACCCTGTTAAGCTTGCCGCATTGACTTGCGGGGCGGGCTTACCGTCCCGGATCTCGTCCGTCCGCCCGATCTGCTCCAGGTTGATATCCGCAACCGTATCCGAAATCGGAAATACCGGATGCTCGCCGTAAAACTTCGAGCCGAGTTCGCCGCGTTCCTCGCCGAAGAAGGTCATGAACACGATACTCCGCTTGGGCCGCGGCTTCCAATTCGCGAGCGCGCGCGCAATCGCGATCACTGAGACGGCGCCGCTGCCGTCGTCATTCGCCCCGTTATAGATATGGTCCTCGGTTACGTCCTTCGGTGTGAGCGCCATCCGGCCGGCCGTATCGGTCGTACCAATGTGGTCGTAGTGCGCTGTTAGAAGCACGGCTGTATGTTTCAAAGAGGGTTCCGAGCCCGGCAGGATGCCGATGACATTTTTCACAACCGCTGGCCGGTCTTGCGGGGCCGGAATTTCAAGCGAAAGAGTCCAGCCGTGTGCCTCCGCCGGATGGTCGAACCAGGATGTCAAGTGTTCGTTGCGCACGAGCACGACGGGAGTTGCCTTCGCAGCAGCAGCATCCGCAGTGAGTAAGCGTCCGTTTGATGGTACGAGTTGAGGCGTGGCGATAATTTCAACAGTGGCATTGGCACGATTAACCTGCCGCGTGAAGGCAATCATCTTTTGATAAGCCGAAACCACTTCGTCCTGATTCATCTTTTCGAAGGAAGGTTGCCTCACGACTACGGCTTTGCCCGCAACGTCCGCACGGTTAAGCGCATCGAGGTCGGGCGCGGCGAAAACGACAACAGGCGCACGATCGATTTTGCCTGCTTGGCTTGCGTTAAAGAGAAGCATCGATTCCGGCGCGGCTTGAAAGCTTCCCTCTTTGCTTTGGGCGGTCAGCGGCGTCGGCAGCTTGGGCATGCTGCGATCCACCATATGCGCGACCTGAAAGTAGTCCTGGCCCCCGCCGGGCTTCAGCCCCGCGGCCCTGAATCGGGATGCAATGAACTCAGCAGCGACATCGAGGCCGGATGACGGAGTGTATCTTCCTTCCAGCGCATCGGACGCCAGAAACGAGAGGTCGCCTTTCAACTCGCTCCCAGTGATGGAGGCGAGTACGGACTTCTGCGCTGGAGAGATGATACCGGCTGCGCCCTGCGCGTGCGCCGATCGTGCGCACGCCAGCGCCGCCAAAGCAAACAAGAGGAACCTGCGATTAGGAATCAAACCGGAGTATAACGAAAGCGTCACGGAGCCGTGATTGCTGTCCTGCGCCTAGACCGGCTCCCTAATTGCGCTTTCCCGCGGGTCGCCGAGACCGCATAGCGCCCCTCGTGCAACTCGGCCATACGCTTCATTCCTGGCGCTAGGAGATCGCCAGCATGTGCGCTTCACCCCCAACAACGGGCATCACAGAAGGTTTTCATACCAAACTGGAAGTCCTAGAGCGACAAGCTTAAGGCTTTAGAAACTTCCAGAATTATCGATTGAGAGTTAGGGTACTGTGTTCTTAAATTCAGTCAGAGGCAGGCTTGTCCCAATTGAGTGCCTAGAGCCGCAGGAAGGCTCAAAGCAAAGTGAGCCGGGCGGGAATCGAACCCGCGACCACCGCATTAAAAGTGCGATGCTCTACCAGCTGAGCTACCGGCCCGCAAATGAAGACTTCCTCATCAGCGTAACATCCGCACCCCGATGGATCGTCCGGGTTCGAACCGCAAAGTCCGTTCCGAGAATTTGAAGCGGGCCATGGCGGCGGCCCGCTTTAGCATGACCCGGACTGCAGGCTTCGCGTATTGTGGTTGAGTTTTTCAGCCTCACGAGTCACACATATTCCAAGCGCTTGGTGATGACAGCTACGAAAATCGAGGCTTTCGCCCGCTGCACGGCCGTGCCGCTTCGAAAGCTACAATAGAGCGAATTCTTCGAATCGGGATTTACATACAGGAGAGCTATGGCAGGCAAAAAGATCGGCATTTTGACCGGCGGTGGTGATGTTCCTGGCCTCAATGCAGTCATCAAGAGCGTGGTGTATCGCGCGACCTCCGATGGCCATGAGGTCACGGGCCTCCGGCTTGGCTGGAAAGCGCTTACCGATCTCAACTTCGACGATCAGAAGAGCGTACAACGCTTCGTGCTGCCGCTCACTCGTGAAAACACGCGCCGCATCGATCGCACCGGCGGCACTTTTCTCCATACCAGCCGTACGAATCCTTCGAAAATGAAGAAGCTCCCCGCCTTTTTGAACGCCGAGGATTTCCCGCAGGCCCAGACCACGAAGGACGGGGTCGCCAGCACCACGTACGACATCACGAAGCGTGTTTTGTCCAATCTCGAGCGGCTTGAGATAGACAACCTGGTGGCCATCGGCGGCGACGATACCCTCAGTTACGCCGCTGTGCTCGACAAGCAGGGATTCCCGGTTATCGGCATCCCGAAGACGATGGACAATGACGTTCGCAACACCGAATATTGCATCGGTTTCGCCACGGCGATTACGCGCGCGATGGATGCGATTCAACGGCAGCGGACCACGGTCGGATCGCATGAACGGGTCGGAATCTTTCGCGTTTTTGGACGTGATGCCGGCTACACGGCGCTTTACACCGCATATGTAACATCCCTGCGCTGCGGGATTCCGGAGTACCAGTTCAGCCTGGATCACATGATTGATCTCCTCATGACCGATAAGCGCAACAACCCGAGCAATTACGCGTTAGTGGTGCTTTCGGAAGGAGCGCAGTGGGAAGGGTATAAGGTCAAGGAATACGGCGAGCCCGACGCGTTCGGCCATCGCAAGAAGTTCAGCGTGGCCGAGGCATTTAGCGATGAGGTTATCGCCCGCACCGGTGCGGAGACAGTCGTTAGCGACTTGACCTATGATCTTCGCAGCGGCGCCCCGGACTTCCTCGACACGATGGTGGCAACAACCTTCGCAACCATGGCCTATGACGCGATCACTAATCACAAGCACGGCTTGATGGCCGCTATCAATGAGGGCAAGTTCTCGCTGGTCGGCATACCGGATCCGAAGCTTGGGCCGCGACGCGTCGACCTGGACCACATGTTCAACAAGGACCGGTACCGCCCGACTTACTCAGAAAAAGTGGGGCTGCCCGTATTTCTAACGCATCCCTAGATGGCAGAGTCAGAAGCTATAGCAAGTATTCCCCTCTCTGAAGTTGTGGAGGCGCACGGCCACCTGATCGATTCGCACATTATGGAGCGAATCTTCGATACCGTGGTGGAATTTGGGGGCCGTTTTCAGGTTGAGCAGTTCACGATCGGACGCACGAACAGTGATCCGTCGCATCTGCGGCTGCACATAGAGGCTCCATCTGAAGAGCAGATGGAGAAGATGATGACGGAGCTGATCACACTCGGCTGTACCGCAGTTGGTTCGGGGCCGGCGGACTTGAAGCCTGCAACCTGCGATCGCTGCGCGCCGGACGATTTCTACTCTACGACGAACCAACGAACACTGGTGCGCTACAACGGGCAGTGGCTCGAAGCACGGAATCAGCGCATGGACGCCATGATCGTGATCAAAGAGAACGTGGCGGTATGCCGGCGGCTGAGAGACATCAAAGCGGGCGACCTGGTGGTTACGGGCATGAAAGGAATCCGCGTTCTTCCGGAAGCGAAAGAACGCGACCGCGACTCCTTTGCCTTCATGAGCAATGAGATCTCGTCAGAGCGGCAAGTGGAGACGGCGGTCGCGCAGACGGCGGCCATCATGCGTCAGGTTCGCGCTGATGGGAAAAGAATTGTTGCTGTTGCCGGACCCGTAGTTGTGCACACTGGCGGTACAGCGGCGCTTTCGCTACTGATTCGCGGGGGCTGGATTGATGCGCTTCTCGCCGGTAACGCGCTCGCCGTTCACGATATTGAAAACGCTCTCCTTGGCACCTCTCTCGGCGTGCGGACCGCGGACGGACGGCTGGAGCAGCACGGACACCGCAATCACATGCGCGCGATCAACGCCATTTACCATGCGGGCGGCATCGCCGAAGCAGTGGAGTGCGGGCGGCTGGCTTGCGGCATCATGTACGAGTGTGTAAAGGCCGGTGTGCCGTATGTGCTGGCGGGCAGTCTGCGCGATGACGGTCCGTTGCCTGGCGTCATAACAGATATGAATCAAGCGCAGGATGCATATGCAGCCGAGTTGCACAACGCCGGAGTGGTGCTGTGCCTCAGCTCCATGCTGCATTCGATCGCGGTCGGCAACATGCTTCCCGCTTGGGTGAAGATTGTCTGCGTGGACATCAATCCTGCCGTACCGACGAAAGTGAGTGATCGCGGGACGGGCCAGGCCGTCGGCGTTGTAACCGACGTCGGATTGTTCCTAGACTTACTCGCGAAGAAGTTAAAGCAAGATGAATGAAGTTCGTACCTACACCGATGAGCACGCAGAGGCCGGGGTCAACGCGGAGTTGCCCGAGATAGAGACTTGGCCAAATCAGTACCATGGTTACCAAATAGAAATCGAGATGCCGGAGTTTACCTCCGTCTGCCCTAAAACCGGCCTGCCCGATAGCGGAACCCTGACTCTTACCTACACTCCGCGTGAACGCTGCCTGGAGTTGAAATCCCTGAAGATGTATACGCTGGCGTACCGTAACCTGGGGATCTTCCAGGAGAACGTGGTCAACCGCGTACTGCAGGACGTAGTTAAGGCGACCGATCCGGTACAGGCGACAGTGGTGGGCGATTTCGCCGCGCGCGGGGGCATCAGGTCCAGAGTGACCGCCTCGTACACCAGGCAACCAAAATAAAGTCCACCAGACCCGTTTTTTCGGTAAATTGGAGGATACATGTTTTGCCGAACCATAATCGGCCTGCTAATAGTGGTGTCCCTCCAAGCCGGCGAGTTCCAAAGCGGGCAGGCGGCGCGAGCCGTTATCGGCCAGTCCAACTTCTCAGTGCGCGAAACGGGCGTTTCGGCCACGGCGCTGGCGCTCCAGGGGAATCATCTTTACGCCGCCGAGGGTTCCGGAAAGATTCTCACCTTTGATATCGCAAAGCTGCCTGGCCCTAGAGAGGACATGGCTGGGTACCCGAAAGGCTCTTGCAACGTCTGCGGCCTGGCCGCTTTGGCTGTGGCGAACCAGAATGTTTTCCCGGGAATCGCGGGCGTCAGCTCGCTCGGACGGACCGTAGTGGCGGCTGACCCGGCGCATCATCACGTTCTGATCTGGCGCGACAGTTCTGAACCGAATGCGGAGCCCGATGTGATTTTAGGGCGGCCCGATTCCAGCAGTATTTCCGCGAGTACCCTTGTAAATCCTGTATCGGTGGCGTTTGACGGCAGGCATGTCTTTGTCGGCGACGCGGCTCTTCATCGCGTTCTCGTTTGGGACACGCTTCCGACCTCGAACGATCAGCCGGCAGATGCGGTGCTGGGGCAGCCGAGCTTTTCTTCCACCGACACAAGCGATAACCCGGATGCGGGCACCATTTTTCTTCCTTCCGCTTTGGCATCAGACGGAACGAACCTCTTCGTCGCCGACGCCGCCGCGCACCGCATCCTGGTGTTTACGGCGGGGGATTCGGCATTGCCGGAAGATGCAGTGGTGAACTCGGCCACCCTCTCTGGCGGTCCTATCGCACCCGGCACACTGGTGACTATTCGAGCGGCGGCGCTGAGCACGCGTTCCGAATCGGCCAAGCAGACCGCCGACGAAAGGCTGCCGGTGAAACTGGGCGCCGTGGAAGTAGTCATGAACGGGGTTGCCCTCCCGCTACTATCCGTTTCGCCGCAGGAGATCCAGGCGCAGATCCCGTACGG
>JAFAMM010000253.1 GCA_019233375.1 Acidobacteriaceae bacterium | reverse complement strand
ATCTTCATGCCATAGATAGTGGCGCGGTAATTGATGTCCGAGGGCGAGAAGCGATGACCGCGCGCATGCCGCGAAAGGAAGGCGACTTCCCTGCCCGCGAGCGTACCGGTAATGTAAGCATCCGAAGGATCGCCGAAAGGCGTTTCGAGACGCAGTTCCTCGTGCGCCTGAAACCCGGGCATGTGGTACAGACCGCTTCCGCCGATAATGCCGATCCCTGCTTGTCTCTCCAACTGAAGTTGCCGCTCCCCTCTATTTCTGTATCAGCTCCAAAAGTACACCGCCCGTAGAAGAAGGATGCACGAAGACATAGATGTGTCCTCCCGCGCCGCGGCGCGGTTCGTTCAGCAGTTTGGCGCCACTATTTTGCAGGCGCTCTACCGCCGCGGCTAGATCATCCACCCGCAGAGCGATATGATGCAGTCCCGGTCCGCGCTTCTCAACGAATTTGGCAATACGTGAGCTTTCACCCGTAGCTTCGAGCAGTTCGATGCGCGACGCGCCCGGGCCTGATCCGGCCGGCAGCATTGCGACCGCAACCTGCTCGGCTTCCACGATTTCGCGGCCGCTAACTGGCATACCCAGCGTCTCTTGATAGAACCGAAGGGATTCATCAAGGCTACAAACCGCGATCCCGACATGATCTATTTCGCAGGCCATAATGCCTCTTTGAGCGCATTGACCGCGCTGTATGGGTCCTCTTTTTTTTCCGCCACAAGCAAGGAATGTGTATGCAGCGTGTCCTGTGGAATCGCCGCCAGCAGATCTTCCCGCAACATTTCGCGAAGCCGGAACTCCCATACCTCCGCTCGCCTGCTCTGCCGTCCTTGCCTTTGAAACAAACTCGAGATCACAGATAGTAATTCGTCAATACCCTGACCTTCAGTCGCGACCACCCGGCGCACTGGAGCGGCGTTAGCCCTACCTACCTCATCGGCGATGCTCTGCATGGCCCGAATCTCCTGCTCCAGCCGGTCCGCCCCGGGAAGATCGGATTTGTTGATAGCAAACACGTCCGCGACTTCCATAATGCCAGCCTTGATCGCCTGCACGTCGTCCCCCATGCCAGGCACGAGAACCACAACCGTGATGTCAGCCAGCCGCGCGATCTCGATCTCGTCCTGGCCGACGCCGACGGTTTCGATGATGACGACACTGCGGCCGGCGGCATCGAGAAGGAGAGCGATATCGAGAGTGGCCTGCGCCACTCCGCCCAGCTTGCCGCGCGTGGCCATGGACCGGATGAAAACTCCAGGGTCGTCATGATGGCGCTGCATGCGGATGCGATCTCCGAGCAATGCGCCGTGGGAGTATGCGCTGCTCGGATCGACTGCGATGATGCCTACCGTCTTGCCTTGCGCCCGCAGCACAGAAGCGAAGTGATCGACTATCGTGCTTTTGCCCGCGCCGGGCGCCCCCGTGACCCCGATGATCATGGCGTGCCCGGTCTGCTCAAACATGCTTGCGATCAGCTCGCGCCCCGCGGCTGATTGGCTCTCGACCAGTGTAGCTGCCCGCGCCAGAGCGCGTATGTCACCGGCGCTTATCCGTGCCAGAAGGCCTTCTGCAGAGGGGGCGGTCAAGTTACTCTTTCAACAGTTGCCGGGCGATTACCAGCCGCTGAATCTCGCTGGTTCCTTCACCGATAGTGCAGAGCTTCACGTCGCGATAAAACTTCTCTACAGGGTAGTCTTTGATGAAGCCGTAGCCACCATGAATCTGCAGGGCGGCATCGGCTGCCTTAACGGCCATTTCGGAGGCAAACAATTTAGCCATCGCAGACTCGCGCGTCACGCGCTTGCCACCGTCCTTGCGCGCGCCTGCGCAATAGACCAGCCAGCGTGCAGCCTCGATGTCGGTCGCCATATTAGCCAGCTTGTCCTGAATGGCCTGGAACTCGGAAATGAAGCGCCCAAATTGCTTGCGGTGCTTGGAGTATTTGAGCGCGGCCTCATAGGCGCCTTGGGCGATACCCACCGCGAGTGCCGCAATCGAGATGCGGCCGCCGTCAAGAATTCGAAGGCTATCGACGAAGCCCTCGCCGCGCTTTCCGAGCAGTTGCGTTTCGGGAAGGCGGCAATCGGCAAAGAGTACTTCCCCGGTAGCGCTGGCCCGCATGCCGAGCTTGTTCTCTTTCTTGCCGACGCAGAAACCGGGAGTTCCTCTCTCGAGGATGAAAGCCGAGATACCGTGCTGCGAAGCCGCCCGGTCGGTGACGGCCATGGCGACGCAGACGTCAGCATAATGCGCGTTCGTCGTGAAGGTTTTTCCGCCGTTCAGAACCCAGTGCCCGTCCTTTAGTGCCGCGGTTGAGCGCGTGCCCGCGGCATCGGAGCCCGCTTCGGGTTCGGTAAGCGACCAGCAGCCGATCCACTCGGCTGTGGCCAGCTTGGGAATGTATTTCTCGCGCTGTTGTTCGTTACCAGCGAGATAGATGTGATTTGTGCAGAGCGAATTGTGCGCCGCCACGATCAGAGCCACGCTCGGGTCGACGCGCGCCAGCTCTTCCATGATGATGGAATATTCAATGTAGCCGAATCCGGCGCCGCCAAGCTCTTCCGGGAAGATGGCTCCCATTACGCCGAGCTCGCCCGCCTTCTTGATCAGGTCAAGAGGGAAAATCTGTTTCTCATCCCATTCAAGGACGTGAGGTGCGATCTCCGTTTCGGCAAAGTTACGGATCGTCTTGCGGAGGTGCAACTGCTCCGTTGAGTATTCGAAGTCCATAGAAATTTACTCGTCCGGTAAGACGACTGGTTCCAAAACAGGCACGCCAGGTACGGCGATTCGCGTCCGAAGGCCTCCGGAGTCTGAGGCCAGCTTAGCATCCGGCAGGAGCGCATCATTGAGAATGGATACACATGCTTGCGGTCACGCCTTCGCCGGCGGAGGAGTTAGCTCGGGTTCTGCAGGAGACAAGCGCGAATTCAAAGTCGATAGCGCTCTCGGGTCGCGATACCAAGCGCGCCATGGGCGGCCCGGTGCTTTCGGCGGACGTCGCCATCTCAACGCGCTGCCTGAACCGGGTGCTGCAGTATGAGCCGAATGATCTGACGATCAGCGTGGAAGCCGGTATGAGCTTTCATGCGCTACGCGAGCTGCTCGCGAAAGAGCGCCAGATGATCGCGCTCGATCCGCCCTTCTGCAGCACGGCCACGATAGGCGGAGTAGTCGCGTCGAACTCGAGCGGCCCGATGCGACGGCTTTACGGAACGGCGCGAGATCTCGTGATCGGCATGAAATTTGCAATGCTTGACGGGAAGATGATCAGCAGCGGCGGCATGGTGGTCAAGAATGTCGCGGGGCTGGACATGGGCAAATTGCTGATAGGTAGCTACGGCACGCTGGCTGTCATGACGAGCATCAACTTTCGCCTGCACGCGATCCCGGAGGAGACACACACATTTCTGTTTTCCTTTGCGGAGTTGGGCGCGGCGATCGAAAAGCGCGATTGGCTTTTGCGCGGCGTGCTGCTGCCCATGGCCGTCGATCTCCTTTCGGAAACGGCCGCGGCTCGCCTTGGACGGCGCGGATATCTGCTCGCCATCCGGGCTGGCGGTAGCCGGTTCGTTCTGAGCCGTTATGGTAGGGATTTGCAGGAGGCGGAAGAACTGACGGGCGCTGATGACGATAACTTCTGGAAGCAAGTTAGCGAATTTCCAGCTGATTTCCTGCGCCGGCAGCCCGGGGGCATTATCGTCCGCCTCTCAACTACGCTCAGCGAGGTCGCGTCTGTGTTTCGCTTTGCGCCCGGCACGATCATTTCGCGGGCCGGCTCGGGCGTGAGCTATGTGTACTTCACATCTTGGAATGGCATCGAGCAACTGGGCCAGCTAGCCGTGCAGCGCGGGTGGACGGCCGTGATTGAATATGCTCCTGATGAGGTGCGGAGAAGCAGAAATCTGTGGCTCGCCGCGGGCAGCGCGGGCGATGCCGGCACATTTGCCATGATGAGAAAGATCAAACAGATGTTCGATCCGAAGAACCTTCTAAACCGCTCCCGCCTGTATGGCCGTCTCTAGCAGCCTTCCCGTTATACGTGAGCGTCGCACGGGTCCGGAGCAAGCCGATCTTGACAAATGCGTTCATTGCGGGCTGTGCCTCAATGCCTGCCCGACGTATCGGGAGCTGGGTCTTGAGATGGACTCACCGCGCGGGCGCATTTACCAGATGAATCAGGTGGCGAACGGTGATGCCATTACGCCGGAGTACATACGGCATTTGGATCTGTGCCTCGCCTGCCGGGGATGCGAGTCGGCCTGCCCGTCGGGCGTTCCGTATGGGAGGCTGATCGAAGCGGCACGGGCCGAATTGAAGGCGCGGGAAAAACCCGGATGGCGCGCGCGGCAAACGCAGCGGATTATCTTCGACCAACTACTCCCGTCGCGAACCGGGTTACAGCTCGCGGGCGCGGCGCTCTATGCTTACCAGGCCTCCGGACTGCAGAGGTTACTGCGTGCGTCCGGGCTGCTGACAGTATTCGGGAAGCTCGGCGATTTGGAGGCGCTCGCGCCTAACGCTGAGGTTCCTTTTTTCTACAGCCGGATCGGCAAGACATTTCTGGCGATGGGCGAGCGCCGCTACAGGGTGGCATTTCTTGCCGGATGCATCGCGAATATCGCCTTCGCACGGCTTAACGACGCAACCGTGCACGTGCTGCGCCGAAACGGGTGCGAGGTCGTGATCCCCGGGGCGCAGACTTGCTGCGGTGCGCTCCATTTGCACACAGGGCTGCGGGAGAAGGCCAAGGGTCTGGCCAGGCGGAATGTGGAAGCCTGTGCCGGCGAGTTCGATGCCGTGATCACGAACGCGGCCGGTTGCGGTTCCACCCTAAAGGAGTACGACGAGCTTCTCGAAGGCGACCGGGAGTACAGCGAACAGGCGCTGCGATTCAAAGCCAAAGTGAAAGACGTAACCGAGTTCCTCGCCGGAATCGAGCTAAACCGCAGCATGGGACCGGTGGAAGTTGTGGCGACGTACCAGGATTCCTGTCATCTGGCGCACGGCCAGAAGATCCGAACGGCACCTCGCAAGCTGCTGAAGGCGATCCCCGGCCTTATCTTCCGCGAGATGCCGCTCGCCGATGTATGTTGTGGGAGTGCAGGCATTTACAACATCCTGCAGAACGAAATGGCGATGCAGATCCTGCAGCACAAGATGGCGAACATCAACGGCACCAAGGCCGCGTTAATCGTGACCGCGAATCCGGGATGCATCCTACAGCTGGCGGCCGGGGCACGCCTGTTCGGCACGGGGCAGCGGGTCGCGCACGTGGTTCAGGTGCTGGACGAAGCCTACCGAAATTACGAAACGAACTTCGGCCGGGCTTGAACCGCCGGGCCAGTGCGCCGGCCGGTGTTTCTCCTTTTATTCGCCCTCCAGTCGCGACAGCCCTTGTGTTTACTGCACACGAATGGACAGCAGTTCGCTTAGCGCCAAATAGCCTTCTACCCAATTCGCGGCGCGGCTGTCACCGCGCAATGCTCGCCTGCGGGTGCGTTGAAAAAGGCCCGACTGAATAGCGTAAACGTGGTTTTGCGGAGACCACAAATTCACCGGGAAGGGCATCTGCTTGGCGATTTTGAGCGCTCGCTGCAGATCGTACAGTTTGTCGAGATTCGACGGGTCGGCGGAGAAGCGCACCGCCAGGGCTTCAACCCTGCGGCGCAGCAGAAACTCCAGCGTAGTCTTGTCCAGGCTAATGTTGCTGATTTGTGCCTCCCGCAGGAGGTTCCGGATGCGATCACCATCGAGGTCTTCGCTCGAGCAGGCACGGCGCAGGAGGCTGTTGATCGCATATTCGACCGCCGCGGTGAACTCGCGGGGCATGGGCGTGCCGAGGCTCGTGATAAACCGCATCAGGGCGGCATGGTGCTCATACAACTGCAAATACGCGGCCTCGGCTTCGGCCACGGTAGAGGAAAGGATTGTGCGGACAATGCGCCGCTGCTCGTCCCGGAACAGAGACCGCAGCGAGTAGGTTTTTTCGCCGAAGCGGCGGTCAAGAAGGCGGACTACCTCGGGTATATCGACCCGAGCAAAAGACTCGCTAATGGAACCGAGCATATCTTTGAATGCGGAGGTGCCATCGGCCTTCTGAACGCCGCCGGCGACATTGTGATCGCCGAAGTGCACAACCCAGAATGTGAGCACTTCCGATTCCTGCGTCACCTTCGAAGTGAAGCGCGCCTGCCCGAGTGCCATTCGCAGCTTGCCGGCTTCGCCGGTGTGATAATCCAGACGCTTCACAGAGTAAGAGAAGATGTCGGTCCGCTCGCCGTAAGGAGCGAACAAAGAGCTGATGGAGTAATGTGCGCCGACCTTTTCGAGGTCCACCATTGAGGGCTTGACATAACGGCGGTATAAATTAGCCCCGTCACCATATTCGGCGATGTTGCTTTTGGCGCACGCCAGCCGTTCAAGGAACCTTGCCTCCAGAGGCTCGTTGAAAAGCTCTTCGGCGAGCTGAACGACGCGGCCGGCGTAATTGATTACCTGGACGGTTTCGATCCCGGAAAGCTCATCGAAGAACCAGCCGCAGCTCGTATACATGAGCATGGCGTGGCGCTGCAACTCCAGCAGTTTCCAAACCAGAACCTGCTCCGCTTCGTCCAGCGGCCGGCGGAAATGCTCCTCTCCGAAGAGGGCGCGGACATCCGGTGAGCGATTTAGCACCACATTGATGTAGTTGTCGCGCGCGAGCCACGGGTCTTTCAGCAGCGTGGAGCCGAAGGCTTCAAAGCGCGGAGCGACCCAGTCGCGGAGCCAGTCAAGCGCCTCGCGCAGGGGACGCCGCCACTCTTGATTCCATCCGAGGCGGCCGGCATTGCAGCCGCAGTTACTGCGCCAGCGTTCTACGCCATGAACGCAGCTCCAGGAAGTATTTTCGTGTATCTGCACTTCCCACTGCGGCGGATTGCGCTCCAGAAACTCGCCATAATTTGTGATCTTGGCCAGCTTTTTCGTTTCGAGGTAATCGAGCGCGTAGGCAAGCGCCATTTCTCCGTGCTTGTGGTGATGACCATAGGTCTCCCCGTCGGTCGCGATATGGACCATCTGCGGCCAGGAGCGCGTATCCGAGAAGGCTCCGGTGAGGCGCGTGGCGAACTTCTCGCCGTTGTCAAGAAGCTTTTCGAAGGCGACTGCCTGTGAAATCGGCCCGTCGTAGAAGAAGAGGCTGATGCTCCCCCCGCTGGGGGTTTTGAGCAGATATGGGCGCGTCGGATCGATCTTAGACCCGCTCACGTCCTGCCAATCTCCGCCATTGAGGGGGCGAATGGACTTCGCCTGGTGCGGCGCTAGCACGGCAAAGGCGATGCCCGCCTGCGCCATCAGGTCAAGAGACTCATTGTCAACCGCTGTTTCAGGCAGCCACATGCCTTCCGGCACACGGCCAAAACGGCTAACGAAATCTTCGATACCCCAACGGATCTGCGTCCGCTTATCACGCCTGTTTGCGAGAGGCATGATGATGTGATTGTAGGCCTGCGCCATGGCGGAGCCGTGACCGGAGAAGAGCTTCTGGCTCTGCCGGTCGGCATCAATCAGTCCGCGGTAGGTTTCAGGGGTGTGCTCGGCTGCCCAGGAAAGCAGCGTGGGTCCGAAATTGAAGCTGATTTTGGAGTAGTTGTTGACGATGCGCGTGATGCGTTGCTGTTCGTCGAGTATTCGGGCGGCGAGATTGGGCGCATAGCACTCGGCGGAGATGCGTTCATTCCAATCGTGGTAGGGGTAGGCCGAGTCTTGCAGTTCTATCTGCTCAAGCCACGGATTCTCGCGCGGCGGCTGATAGAAGTGGCAATGGATACAAAGATAATTCATCCGGTAACGTCAGAGCGGGTAAGCATGCCGCTACGGCGATAGACGCAGACGGCAAACAAGACAATATAGAAAACTTGTATGAGCATCAGACCGGTGGCAAAAAAATCGTAAAAACAGCGCCGTTTCCACGCTCTCGATTGGCTGCGGACACGCGTCCTGAATATTTCTTCACGATGGAATCCACAATGTGCAGCCCCAAACCGGAGCGCCCGGCAGCGCCCTTCTTAGTGGATACGTTTGGACGAAAAACGCGCGGCAGCAGATCCTGCGGAATCCCCGGCCCGTTATCGGAGACTGTGATGCAGAGAGCACCTTCGGCGATTTGCGTTTCGATGTCGATACGGCCGGGCTTCCGCATGATTTGCGCGGCATTGAGAAAAAGGTTGGCGAATACGCGCTCCCAATCTTTAGACGAGCCAGGCAGGCGGATGTCAGAAGGGACGCGGCTGCTGAAGCGCATGCGTGGTTTGCGGGCGGCTACACAGTAATCGGTAACGGATGCGATCGCGTCGTCGACGATACGGGCAAGGTTCGGAGTGCCGTCCGGGATAGCTCCCAGCAGACGTTTTCCGCGAGTCACGCTGCGAGTCAGGGCGGCCGCGAGCGGCTTCCATCGCCGGTCAGAGTTTAACAACTCCGCGGCTTCGGTAATGGTCTCGAACACGTTGTTGAGGTCGTGAATGAGGCTCTCATGACTGAGATCAGATTCGTTTGACTCGTCCATACACGCGGCTACCTGGTGGCGTGCCGCAGCGTTTCATAGAATTCGGGAAAAGAAACCGAGGCTGCTTCCGCTCCCTGGATGACAGAGGCGTGTTCAGCAGCCAGCGCGGCAATCGCAAAAGCCATTGCGATGCGGTGATCGCCATGCGAGTCGACCTCCGTGGCGTGGAAGCGCTGGTTGCCCGGAATCTCAAGGCCGTCTTCGGTGGTACTTACGCGAACGTTCATACGTCGAAGGTTTTCTGCAATCGTTTCGATCCGGTCCGTCTCTTTGATACGCAGCTCGGATGCGTTTCGGATGATCAAGCCATCCTGGCTGGCGGCCCCCAGAACCGCCAGAATAGGAATTTCATCGATGACTGCCGCCGTGAGTGCGCCGTCAATTGTTCCCCCGCGAACTCGCGACGTCTGCACCTGGAGGTTACCGGTGAGTTCTCCGTTTGCCTCTTCGACGTGCAGCAGTTTGATGTTAGCACCCATCGAGCGCAGGATGTCGAGCAGGGCGGTCCGTGTAGGGTTCAGACCTACATTCGAGAGGATGACATCGGATTCAGGCAGGATGAGGGCCGCGATGATGAAGAAAGCCGCGGAGGAAAGATCGCCCGGCACGATGAGCGTTTTGGCAGAAAGCTGTTTACCTCCACGCAGGCGTGTCAGGCGAGGCTCTAATTGAATGTCGGCGCCGAGTTCGCGCAATGCAATTTCCGTATGGTCGCGAGTAGAGATGTTCTCGCGAACTACGGTCTCGCCATCTGCATAAAGACCAGCAAGCAGAACACAGCTCTTGACCTGGGCGCTTGGCACGGGCAACTGGTAGTCGATTCCGCGCAGAGGGGAGCCACAGATTTCGAGCGGGGGGAACTGGCCGTCTTTCGCTGTGATTCGCGCGCCCATTTCCGTGAGTGGTTGCATGATGCGGCGCATGGGACGCCTGGCGAGCGACTCGTCGCCGGCGATAGTTGTCTCGAAAGACTGGGCAGCTAGAATGCCCGAAAGCATTCGGATTGTCGAACCGGAATTACCGGCATCAAGAACCGCAGCGGGCCGATGTAGCCCATGCAGCCCAACGCCTTCGATGGTAAGGACGTCGTGTCCTTCCTTCTTTGTGAACGTGTGCGAGACACCTAAGGCTTTCATGCAGGCGAGAGTGGAATGGCAATCCGCTCCGCTCGAAAAATTGAAAACATTTGACGTGCCCTCGGCGATAGAGCCGAGCATGGCATAGCGATGCGAGATCGATTTGTCGCCGGGAACAGAGATAACGCCGTGAATGCCTCGCGCGGGCGAGACCGTTTCGTTCATCGTGAAACCGTATTGTAGCGTTGAAGACTCGTGCAATGGCTGACGTGACATTCCGGATGTGAGGCCGTGTGGTACAACGGCAAATCATGATGAATCGGCGCGAATGGATGATTGGTTCCGCGGGCGCAGCGGCGACGATCGGCTCGGCCGTTCCGGCCGGCGCACAGCCAAGCGGCGGGAAGAAGCCCGTCGTGATCGCTAGCGCAAACGGCATGGCCGCCTGTGCGAAGGCTATGCAGATGATTCAATCCGGGGCCGATACGCTGGATGCCGTGATTGCGGGCGTCAATATTGTTGAACTGGACCCGAATGACACATCCGTCGGCTATGGCGGTCTGCCCAACGAAGAAGGCGTCGTGGAATTGGATGCATGTGTCATGCACGGGCCTACGCGCCGAGCCGGTTCGGTTGGGGCCATTCAGGGCATCAAAACACCCTCTAAAATTGCCAAGCTCGTAATGGATCACACGACGCACGTGATGATTGTGGGCGAAGGGGCACTGAAGTTCGCGGAAGCGTACGGATATCAGAAGGAAGATTTACTCACGGACAAATCCAGAACGGCGTGGCTAGTGTGGAAAGAATCGCTGCGTTCGCCGGGCGCGTTTAATAACTGGGTTTCGATGCAGCAGAACCTCTCGGCCGCCGCGACGCCGATGAAGCAACTCAGAAGCGCGTTTCCCAATGTCGATGAGGGCACGCTGGCTTGGGCCTGGCAGATGGCCATCCATCCTACTTACGGGACGATCAACTGCCTCGGTTTGAATGCGAAGGGCGAGATCTCCGGCGTTACGACGACGAGCGGACTTGCCTGGAAGATACCGGGCCGGGTGGGTGATTCTCCCATCATCGGCGCGGGATTGTTTGTGGATCCTGACGTCGGAGGCGCCGGATCGACGGGTGTTGGCGAGTTGAACATCCGAGTGGCAGGCGGCCATACGATCGTTGATGCGATGCGGCGCGGAGTATCGCCGAAAGAAGCAGTGCTGGAAGCACTGAAACGCGTCTCAAAGTTGTACAACGACGATCAGGCGATACTGGACAAACTGGATATCGAGTTCTATGCTTTGCGCATCGATGGCGAGCATGCGGCCGGCTCATTGTGGGGAACGCACCGGAGCTATAAGGTGTATTCAGTCAACGACGGCGGCGAGAGCCGGCACGAGGCCTGCGTGTTTCTGTACAACAAGCAGAGTTGAGAAGCGATCAGGCGAGCTTTTCGCCGGCGACGGCAACGTGATCGGATGCGGGCAGATGCCGGCTGCCGAGAAACATGTCGATAAATTTGTCTTCTCCGATGATGCGCCGCATCTCTCGCATCGCAAAGAAAGGGATGAACCCAAAGAACAGCATGAGGCCAGTCGCGGCGAACTCGCCTCTATGTGTGATGCTTTCGTCGAAGAGTGCGGCAACGAAGCCGGTTCTGTGGAACCAGCCCCGAACACCAATTTCGAAAGCGTGGAATACCAGATACAGCAAACTGAATATTGCGGCCTTGTGCAGCGTAGGGACGATCAACGGTTTGTTCTCGGAACTCTTTCCCAATTTGGCGAGCTCTCCGATGAGGATGATCTTTGCCAACACGAGCGCATTGAACAGCGCCAGGCCGTAATTGAAGAACGCGTTTCGAAGATCGTGCGTCACGTACATTTTAAACGTGGAAAACGACAGAAAAAATGGCGCGAGGAAAAGAACAATGACGATCATCTCCCTCGTTTCGTGAGCAATCTTGCGTTTAACACTCGCCTTATCCATAGGACCGGGCCCCCTCGCTAAGGGCCGAGGGCTGCCAGGGCCGCAACGGGCGATGCGCACGGGTCGCGCCAGACGGAACCCTCCAGATCATCGTACGCCTAACTTCGATGCCGTGCGCAGCGAGTTGTCGCAATGAATTCGTTTTGAGCGAGAGTGTGCCTCCGATCACTCCGCTCATGGCTCTGACAGCCGCTATCAGAATCGCGGCGCACAATGCAGGACGCGGGCGGGTAGAGTGGTGAGAGATCTGATATGACTCGCTTTCCCGGTGTTGATTATCTGCAATTTGATTCACTCTTGAGCGAACAGGAGCTGATGGTGCGGCAGACCGCGCGTCAGTTCGTCGATGAACGCGTGCTTCCTTGCGTACGCGAGGCGTTTAACTTAGCGACATTTCCGAAGCAGCTCATACCGGAGATGGGCAGCCTGGGGTTCTTCGGCGCGAATCTGGAAGGCTATGGCTGCGCCGGAATGAATAATGTCGAATACGGGCTGATAATGCAGGAACTGGAGCGGGGCGATTCGGGCCTGCGGAGCTTTGTAAGCGTGCAGGGTGCGCTTGTGATGTATCCGATTTACACATTTGGTTCTGAAGAACAGAAGCAGCGCTGGCTGCCGCGGCTGCAAGCGGGCACCGCCGTGGGTTGTTTCGGGTTGACAGAGCCCGATTTCGGTTCGAATCCCGCAGGCATGCGCACCAGGGCCGAAAAGCGCGGCAACAGGTGGATTCTCAATGGCGAGAAGACGTGGATTACGAACGGTTCAGTGGCGGATGTCGCGGTGGTGTGGGCACGCACCGCTGACGGAATACGCGGCTTCCTGGTTGAAAACGGCACGCCCGGATATTCGACCAGCGATATTCACGGGAAGCTTTCGATGCGCGCGTCTGTGACGTCAAGTCTGCATCTGGCGGATTGCGCCGTTTCAGAGGAGTCGCAGCTTCCTTGCGCAAAGGGGTTAAAGGCCCCGCTGAGCTGCCTTTCACAGGCGCGTTTTGGTATCGGCTGGGGAGTTATCGGCGCCGCGATGGATTGTTATGAGACGGCTCGCAGCTACTCACTAACGCGGAAGCAGTTCGATGACCGGCCACTCGCCTCGCATCAACTTGTGCAGGAGAAATTGGCCTGGATGATCACGGAGATCTCAAAGGCGCAACTGCTGGCCCTGCATGTGGCGAAGCTGAAAGACGCAGGAAAGGTGGAGGCGGCTCACATTTCCATGCTGAAGCGCAACAACGTGGCCATGGCGCTCGAATGCGCGCGCATTAGCCGGGATTTGCTCGGTGCGAACGGCATCATGGACGAGTATCCAATCATGCGGCACATGTGCAATCTCGAAACTGTGAAGACCTACGAAGGGACGGATCACATCCACACGCTCGTCATCGGCGAGCGCGTCACGGGAATCCCGGCCTACCGTTAGAGGTTTTCCGGGGTGGAAAGCCGCGGACGAGGCTGCGCGAATGGTCCGCGCCATTCTTCTGGCGAAAAGGTTCATCCGGGGCGGGAACTAAGCTGAAGCAGCTCAGTTAAACCAGCTCAGTTAAACCAGCTCAACTAAACCAGCGCTCCATCTCTTCGTGCAATACAGCTACCCCCGGGTCGCGGTCCACAACGGCGGCGTAGCGCTTCCAGAATCCGTTCGCCTCGCGTGAAACGGATAGAAGCGCTCTAGTATCTGTTATGAGCTGTTCGAAATCGCGCTCTGTGGCAGGCGGCTTCTTTGCCGCGAGCGTCTCATCGATCTGCACCAACAAGGTGGTCACGGGCCGCAGCCATGCGAACCAGTTGTCATTGATTAGCAGCTGCAGGAAAGCGCCTGGCGAGCCGATGGGCCCGTGAACGATTTCATAAGCCGTTCGCTCGGAGTCGAGCAGCGCTTTATGAAGGGTGAGGAGAGTCTGGCGGAGCTCGGTCAGTCTTGCTCGCGCCGGGTTGGCGCTAGCCTCAGGTAACTCCATTCGCTTTCAGGTTACCGCGACCGGACGAAGAGTTTTCGCGGTATCGTGAGACTCATGGTCGCTGCCGAACGAGTGGCATACGTGGAGCGTCTGCGATCCGGCCGCACCGCGTTTCTGGACGCTTTGGCCGGACTCTCACCGTCGCAGGCGACCTTCCGCACGGCGCCCGAAGCCTGGTCGATCCTCGACATAGCCGAGCACATCGCGATAACAGAGCACGGGATGTACCAGTTCATCACCAAATACTTCGAGCCTCTTGAAACACCCGTATTCGGCCGCGAGCAGGAAATTCTCACGCATGGCATTCCACCGAGACCTCTTGCCGCTCCGGAACGTGCGCAGCCGAAGGGCCGTTATGGTTCGATTGACGAGGCCGCCGGCCAGTTCGCGGCCAATCGCGACCGAACGATTCGCTTCGTCGAGGGCTGCGAAGAAGATCTTCGCGCTCGCGCGGCAAATCATCCGCTCGGCCGCATGACCTGCCAGGAGTGTCTGGCCATCATGATCGATCACCCGCTGCGTCACGCCGAGCAGATCCGGAAGATCCGCGCATCGCCCGGCTTTCCCGCCTTGTGAATCGTCATTTCACGGCTGCGAGACTGGAACCGAGCGAGTAATTCCGGAGCAGGATCGCGTTTGTCCATTCCGCTTCGAGCGCGTTCACGTAAGCAAGCTGTAACTGAAACGACGTCCGTTGCGTGATGAGAACTTGCGGATACGCACTGGCCATCTGCTCGTACTTCGCGAGATACAACTGATAAGCACGATCAGCACGCGGGATGAGGTGCGTTTTGTAGCGCTCTGCTTCGGCGTGTGCGGCAAGATAGCTTTGCAGCGTGAGTTCTGCTTGCTGGCGTACCAGCAGACGAACTCGAGCGAGTTCTGCTTGCGCCCGCTCCCGTTCGGCCTGGGCAGCCGCAATATTGCCCTGGTTGCGGTTAAAGATTGGCAGGTCAATACCGGCGGTAACGAAGCCCTGCAGCCCCACCGCGATACGAGGATTTAGATTGATAGGCTCGAAGTTCTGCTGCAATCCGGCGTGGATCTCGAGATCGGGAACGCTCTCGCGCGACGCGCTCTTCAGATCCGCCTGAGCACGCACAATCTCTTGCTCGGCGCGCTTGACCAATGGACTTTCGCGCACAATCTGATCCACAACCCGATCTACATCGATTGCCGGAGGATGCGCCAGGTCACCTTTGAGCGGACTGACCGGCAGATCCGGGTTGGCGGCAACCGCAGCGAGACTATAGAAGTTCGCGAGAAACGTTCGCTCGGCGGTGATGTAATCGATCTGCGCCTGCTCGGCCTCTACTTCCGCCTGCAGCACATCGGGCGCATCCGCCTGTCCTACATTGGCGAGCTTGTGCGCAGTGTCTACGGCCTCGCCCGCGAGCGAGAGCAGACGTTTCCGCACGTCGAGTGCTTGCTGCGCCGCGAGCGCCGCATAGAAGCTCTGCTCGACGTCGCCCGCGATGCGATAACGCTGCTCGGCAACCCCGATTTCATCGGCGCGCCTCTGCTGCTGGTACACATTGCGGCGCAAGGCGAGTTTCCCGCCGAGTGGAAACGTCTGCTGAACAAAACCGCCCTGCTCCCCGCCGTCGAACAAACCGCCCCGGATCTGTTCGCCCTGGTAGCCGATGATAGGGTTCGGATAGAGTCCTGCCTGCCGTGCTCGCGCGGCGGACGCTTTCACCAGCGCTTCGGCCTCTTTCAGGGTGGGATTGGCCGCCAACGCAAGGCGCTGAAAGTCTTCGACACCCAGGGCGGGCCGTCCGGCAAAGTCTTTCAGCAAATCGGGGACGGCCTGGCTGAAGGCAGACAGAGCCGCAAGCAGGAAGATCAGTGCGAGCCTCATCGGCTGCTCTCCCCTGATTGATTGCTTTGGGCGCGTCGAATTTTTTCGCTGATTTCGTTGTATTCACGCTCGGGCAGCACGCGGACGAAGCTCATCATGCCTTGCATAAACCCGCTCCAGCCCGGCCGTAAACCGTAGTTCTGCGGCCGCTCCACAAGCTCGTCTATCGCCATCATGGGGCTCTCCATGTAGGCGTCCTGCGGGAAACCGGGTACGCTGGCCGCATTGGGAGCGACATTGACGTCCATCTGCATTCCTTCATGCTGCATTCCGGCCATGCCTCGGTGCATTGAGCGGTCGCTGCCAGTTGGGCTCTGGTGCAACGGGCTGTTGGTAACGGCCTGATCGTTTGTTGAACCGACGCCTAATCCTCGTCCGAGACTGGGCCCGTAGTCGTCGCCTGTGGGCGCTCCTGGAGTGCCCTCGAGCATGCCCATGCCCTGATTCATACTGACGCCCGCCGGTATTCCGGTGCCGCTCTGGACCATCGGGCCGACCATCGACGACATCTGGTTCATCATGTGATGCGGCAGGTGGCAGTGCAGCATCCAGTCACCCGGATTGTTCGCCACAAACTCGATATCTCTTGCCTGCGCGACGCCAACTAAGACGGTATTTCCGGGCATCCAGGCTGCCTGAGGAATGCGGCCGCCTTCGGTACCCGTGGTGTAAAACGTATGGCCGTGCAAATGAATCGGGTGGTGATCCATTCCGAGGTTGATCAGCCGGATGCGGACGCGGTCGCCCACGCGCACGATGAGAGGCGTCGTGGCCGGAGCAGCCTTGCCATTCAGCACGAGCCAGTTGAACTCCATGTTCATTGTGTTCGGCACGCTGTTGTTGGGCAGAACCGCGTACTCCTGCAGCAGAATGACGAAATCTTTGTCGACCGGCGGAGTGTACGAGGCTTTGGGGTGCATGATGAACGCTCCCAGCATGCCGATCATTTCCTGCATGGCCATATGCGAGTGGTAAAAGAAGGTTCCGGCCTGATGCAGGGTAAATTCGTAAACGAAGCGGCCGCCGGGCGCGATGGGATCCTGGCTGATTCCGGGGCCGCCGTCCATCCGGTGCGGAATTTCGAACCCGTGCCAGTGCATGGAGGTCGGCTCCGGGAGATGGTTGTCCACGATGATACGCACGCGGTCTCCCTGCGTGATCTGAATGGTAGGTCCGGGAGCGCTGCCATTGAATCCCCAGACATCGATGGTTTTATCCGGCGCGATCTGCTGTTTGACCGGCTCAGCGATCAGGTGAAACACCTTAACGCCGTTATCCACCGCGAATGGTGAGTCTTTGAGGTCAGGGGTCTGCACGATGACTGGCGGGGAGCCCTGAGGCAGGTCGCCTGCGGGCTTGCGAGCCCAACCTCCACCGGCAGCCGAGATGCCCGCCCCAGCGCCCAGCGCGCTCCGAAAGAAACCGCGTCGATTCTTCATTTCCATATCTCCTGGCTGATTGAAAGCATGCACAACACACGGGTACACTTACGGCGCGTGCTTACCCGTTCTACTTTGCCGGGTGAAGGAAAAGAGACTCAGATTCTCAGAATGAGGCCCAGTTTTCCGGAAGAGTTCGCAGGGGCCCGTCCGTATCGGGTGAAAGCGTAGAGGAACGGCCCGAAGCCTGGCCGGATGCCGGGAAGATCGAGCGCGAAGAGATCCGGGCTGTTCCGAGGTGCAAGCGATCCGTCGCACGCGTTCGTGCCTTCGAGCTTGAACGTTTGCAGGTAAAAGTGCTTGCAGGTGGAAGAGCCGCCCGGCTTAGATGAGGAGCTATGGTGGCAAGCAACGTGTGCGTGGTCCGAATCGTGACATGCCAACACGCATCGGGCGTAGCATTCGCCGTTCAGCAAAAGAGCCGCGATCGCAACCAGCGCCACACGATGCAACCAGCGAGTCATCCGTCCCTCTACAACTAGCATGACGCCAACAAAAGTTCTAGTAAGTAGCCTAGTTGCAATATTTCCGTGTCTTTCGTCTACAGCTTGGGAGGAGCTGTATGAAACGGACAAGTGTACTTTTTGTTTCCTGCGCGTTCTTGGCGGCACTTACATGGGCTAAGGCCGACCAGCATAAGGGCAAGATGACCGATCAGGATTTCGTCAATTTTGCGGCGCAAACAGACATGATGGAGGCGCATCTTGGCCAGCTAGCACAACAGCAGGGAGCCACCCAGGCCGTGAAAGATTTCGGTCAAACACTGACAACCGATCACACCAACGACTACAACCAGCTGACGGCGGTGGCGGGCAAGGCCAGTCTCAGTGTTCCCAAGGGATTGGATGCAGTTCATAACAAGATGATCGCTCCCTTCGAGAAGCTGCACGGGGCAGCGTTCGACAAGCGTTTTGAGCACGAAATGGTGACTGGACACGAGGCCGCGATTGCGGTGTACAAGCGCGAGTCAACAGAGGCGCAGAACGCGGACCTGAAAGCGTATGCCACGCAGGCGCTGCCGGTTTTGCAGAAGCATTTAAGCGATGCGGAGGATCTGGCCAAGAACCACGGCAAGTAGGGAAAGCGGTAGAAATCTATCAGTGAACGGCGGCATCGAAGACGCCCGTTTCGACAGTGTTGCCGTGCTTCATCTGGACGAAGAGGCGATAACGCCCGGGCGTAGGAAAGCCGTAAGGGAAGCTAACTTCATCCGGCAAGGCATGGAGTTCTTCAGAGCTGTGGTCCATGCCTGACATTGCAGCCATATCCCTTCGCCCTGCTGTGGCGGCGTTGGCGGCCAGCGATCGCGACTCCCCCGGCTGCTGCGCGAGCATGAACGCCGCCATCGAGACAGAACCGGTCGGGTGAATGTGCGCGAAGACGGTTCCGTCGGTCTTGACGAAAGCGGCATGACCGAGCATTCCCATGTAGAAGGCCATGTCTTGAGGAGCTTGCCCGTCCGGCGTCTCCAGCCGGAACCGAAAGAGCGTTGGCTGTTTCGCACGCAGGGCGGCAGGACGGAGCCAGATCATCTTATAGCCGTCCGGTAAGTCGAAAATAGTGTTGTTCGGGTCGGCACGCTGCCAGGCTGTTGCGCTCCCTGTGGCGTCATCGCCGGCGAGAGCACGACCGGGCAGGCGGGGAACGTCGACTTCGCTCACCAGCGTTTCGGGAAAGCCATTCGCATGTACGATATCCGCATAGAGGCGGTAACGGCCCGCAGGCATGGACGGTAAGTTCAGCTCAAATGAGCCGGCAGCAGTTTGTGCGGGATGCAGGTGGTACACGACGTCCAGATCCGGTTCGCGGATCGCGTAGAGATGCATGAGGTGGTTGTGATCAGGGATGAGATCATCCACGGAGCGCGTGAAATAGGAAATATGACCGGGCCGCGGTGTGAGCCAGCCGGGGTCAGTCAGCTTCAACGTTAGAAGGCCCGATTGATCGAGGCTCGCCTGCATATGGATCGGTTTGTAGATCTGCTGCCCGTAGCTTGCATCTTCGCTCGACCACCAGGCATTGCCTGCCCAAAGCACGCCCGCGACAATTAAGAACGCAACGGCCATGGCGAGGTGCGCGGCACGAAACTCCTTCTCGCCAGGCTTCACGCCAGGGTCCAGCTTCGCTTCGCGTTCGTTGGCACCTGCCATTGCGACCACGCCCGCTACGAGGAACAGGCCTAGAACGGCAAGCAGTCCAGCGAGGGCAAACTGCATTTTCTTGGTGGCGCGAGCTGCCGAGGGGACCGGGATCGCGATCTGGCCTTGACCCTGCGGGCCATCCACGCTGATCCGCACCTGCCAGGAGCCTGGAGCCATCATCCACAACGACCCGGTAAACAACTGGGCATCTTGCGGCGAGACGGCCAGCGTGTCGGGCACAGGCGCAAACCGGGCGCCCGGCCCGGCCATCGGCACCGGAACGGCACGGACGCGCGTTACACCAGGCGTTTCGGAGCGAATTTCGAGTTCTGCGACACCCGGGATTACCTGCGGTGGACGAATCGTGACAAAAAGCTGGTACGGGCCCGCTTTCCCGTCGAGGTAAATGTCCGGGCTGCCCACGTGGGCCTGCGCCCCAATTGATAACGCCGCCAACAGGACCAGCCTGCCGGCGATGCGGAAGAGTGTCTGCATCAGGGCGCTATCTTTTGATTTTCCCGAGCCACTGGCCACGTGAGATACCCCAGCGAATCGTCATGATGGAAATCGCTACCGCGATCGCCATGCCTTGCCAGAATTCACGCGCGGTCTCCGGTATGAACAGGTTCTGCGCCAAATGCGACTGCGGAGGAAGGCCGTACCAGAAATAGGTGGTCCCGAAAAACCGGTTGCGCGAGGCCGGGGACATCAGGAAGCCGGCAAACGGCCATTCCACAGCGAGCAAGAGTCCCACAAATACGAAGCCGCTGACGAGAGCGGTTTTCCAGGCATTCCAGTTGTGCGTGCGCTGCCGTAAGAGGTCGAGCGCGAACGCAGGCACAATGAGCAGCATGGGGAACTCGGGCGGGATGAATTGAGTGACATTCTGATAGACCGGGCCGAGTTTTGGTTGCGCCGGAAACAGCGGCAGAATGAGGATCAGGCCGATGAGAAACAGAGTGTAGAAGCCGGCAACATAAGTTGCGGCGAACTTATAGCGTGTAACTTGCGGCGCGACCGATATCGGTATAGTGGCGAACAGCGCAACAGCGATGTATGGCGCGGAGTTATGCATATCCGCGCGCTCTGTGTACTCCATCAGCAGAACCATCACCATGACCAGCAGAATGCCGCAAACATAGAGAAAGAGCAGCCGGGCTGTCGCTTTCACACGCCCCTCCGAGCGGTTGATATAGCCCGCGATCAACACCAGCGTCCCCAGGATCACGGCATAGGTGCCGATGAAGAGCACAATGTGGGGCGGGCTTACGATCTTCACATCCAGGCCGTAGGCATCGTGCCACCAGTTATCGAACGGGGCCGAAGTGAGCATGGCGATGCCGCCCCAAGACGCAATGAAGGCGCCGAGCGGAGCGCGGAATCCCCAGATGCTCACCGACGCGTCCCGCAGCGGCGCCGATTTTGAAAACGTCGTGTAGAGGATCAGATAACCAAAGGCGATGCCGGCCAGTACGCCGCAGAGGTAAATCGCCATGTGCGCGGGGGTCCAGAAAGTATCGCGGCCAATGGAGCTGTGCCACGAGATGTCCCAATGCGCACCGATGGTGGCAGAGGTAACCGCGACCACGGAGCACCAGATATACCAGGGCACCGTGGCGGCCGTCGTTCGCACTTGCACTCGCTCGCGGGAACCGGCCGCAGCAGCGGCGGTGGATGCGGTGGTAGCCATCATGCCTCCTTACACAAACGAACCCGTTGGGTGTACGTCCATTATCCCTGTCTGATACGAATCCGCGCTTGGGCGGTTCCTTGTTTCTTGGCGATGAAAGCTGCCGAGCGAAAGGCGAAGGCAAACTAAAAGAAAATACTTTGGCTTTGAACGAAAGCTAATGTAAGATAGCACCAAATCGGGCAAAGGTGTTGTGCTGTTGCCTGCAGCTACACGAGGCTGATGATGGCGAATGTCTAAAAAGAGACCCGACCGGCTGCTTGCGGGAGAGAGACGCCGGGAGATTCTGAGTGTGCTCGGCCAGAATGGCCGCATCACGGTAGAGGAAGTTGTACGCAGGTTTGGAGTGTCGGCCGTTACGGCGCGCGGAGATCTGGACGCCCTTTCCGAGAGCGGCGCGCTGGTCCGGTCGCACGGCGGCGGTATCAAGCCGTTGACCGCCGCGCCCGAGCATCCGCTCAAAGTGCGGGAGGGCATGCACCATGCGGAGAAGGTGCGCATTGCGCAGGCAGCCGCCGAACTGATCCGCCCGCTACAAACGGTCATTATCTGTTCGGGCTCCACTTCGGCTGAGCTGGCGCGCCAAATCCGGCGGCAAACGGCTGAAAACATTACCGTGATCACTTACGCCCTGAACATCGCTGTGACGCTGGCAGATACACCGAATCTCTCGCTGTTCATGCTGGGCGGATTCCTGCGACGTCCTTCGACTGCCTTCGTGGGGCCGCATGCCGAGCAGATGATGCACTCGCTGCACGCGGATCACTGCTTCATGAGTACGGTCGGCCTGGATGCCGAGATTGGGCTTACAACGCTTGACGTGATGGAGGCGCAATTGAACCGGCGGATGATTGAATCCGCGGCCCAGGTGACAGTTTTGGCCGATTCGAGTAAATTCGGCCACCGCAGTTTATCGCTGATTGCCGACTTCCGCTCGGTTCACCGCGTGGTGACGGATAGCAACGCCCCGGCAAAGGATGTTGAGAAGCTGCGCTCGCGGGGCGTGGAAGTGGTTCTCACTTAGAGGCAGAGTGTGCGCGCGTCCGCGGACTAACCTTCGGGTTTCGTTTCGCCTTTCGTTTACTTTCTTTTTACTTGACACTCGCTTTCTTCCCCTTTACAATTCCGTCAAAGCTGGCGAAAAGTTAGCGCCTTGTGCGCGATGTTTCGCTGTAAGGAGTTCATTCAAATGGGGTTTATCTTACACACATTCAAGGGTCGACTCTTTCAAAACATCGTCCCGTTCGCATTGGCCGTGCTGTTATTGGCGGTAGCGACAGCGCGGGCACAGGAAGTTACAGGGGCGATCAATGGGCTCGTGACGGATCCGTCAGGTGCTGCGGTCACGGGCGCGAAGGTAACGGCGAAGGATTTGGATCGCGGCACCAGTTTTCCGACGACGACCGATGGCAGCGGGTTTTACAACTTGCCGCGTCTTCCTGTTGGCCGGTATGAAGTGAGGGTTGAGAATGCCGGATTTCAAAGCGCGGTGAAATCAGATGTCGTGCTGCAGCTGAACCAGAATGCGCGCATCGATTTTCAGCTCGCGGTCGGCAATGTCAGCCAAACCGTCGAGGTGACAGGAGCGGCACCGGTTCTGCAGACGCAATCAACACAACTCGGAACAGTTCTTGATGCCCGCACCAACGTAGCGCTGCCGCTTGCGACTCGTAACTACGTGCAACTTACACTACTCGCTCCGGGATCGGTAACAACTGATCCTTCAGAGTTCACCGGCGCTCAAGCGACGTTCGTCGGAGGGCGGCCGTATGTAAACGGCAACCGCGAACAGACGGATAACTTTATTCTCGACGGAAACAACAACAACCAGATTTCGGAGAATGCTGTCTCTTACACTCCCAGTCCCGATGCGATTCAGGAGTTCAACATGATCACGCAGAACGCCTCGGCGGAGTTCGGAAACTTCATGGGCGGGATTATCAACGTCAGCATCAAGAGCGGTACCAATCAGTATCACGGCGACGTATTCGAGTTTTTCCGCAACAATGTGCTTAATGCGAACAACTGGGGCAACAACTGGAACGGCTTGCCGCGTCCGGCGTTGCGTTGGAATGAATTCGGCGGAACGATTGGAGGCCCGATCAAGAAAGACAAGCTCTTTTTCTTTGCCGATTACCAGGGATCGCGGTATGACCAGCCCGGCACGAGCAGCGCATTCACGGTTCTGACCACAGCCGAGCGCAGCGGCGACTTCTCGCAGGTATTAGCCCAGCAAGGGATTCAGCTTTATTACCCGCTCACGATCGGTACAAAACACCCGGTGCCGATTCCGAACAACAACCTGGCCGCCGCGGGTTTGCTCAGCCCGCAGGCCGTTGCCATCATGAGTTCGTCATTGTATCCCGCGCCCGTCAATGGCAACCTGACCAACAACGCGGTAAACACAGCTCATACCTACACAAATCAGGACCAGGGGGACGGCCGGCTCGATTGGACAGCTTCGGACAAAGATCATGTTTTCGCACGATACTCTCAGCTTCACGCCGAGAATCCGACGACCAACAGCTTTCCGCTAGCGTATAACTCAAACAACGTATATCCGATTTACAACGGCGTCTTGG
>JAFAMM010000134.1 GCA_019233375.1 Acidobacteriaceae bacterium | reverse complement strand
CGCCCCAGCGGCAACCGTGCGCTGCGGCGAGCACGCTGGATTGCCGCTGAACGTCCAGATTGTTGCAAAGCCGTGGCGCGAGAAAACAGCGCTTGCCATCTGCGCGGCCGTCGAGCGCCGGTTTGGCGGTTGGAAACCGGCGCCGATGTTCGCCAAAGCCACTGTTTAGAGAACCGGCAGGCACTTCACATCAACGGGCGAAGGCACGTCGATCATCTCCTTCCCCGGAGTAAGCCGCCCGGTTTCGTCGTCGATGAAGAAATACTCCAAGGAATTCGAGCCCTGACCGCCAACGATCAGCAGCCGGCCCGAGGGATCGATGATGAAGCCGCGCGGCGTCTTGCCCGCCACGGGAATGATCTGCGTGGGAGTTAACATGCCTTTCTCCCGATCGACCGCAAAGACCTGGATGCTGTCATGCCCTCGATTGGAAGTGTAAAGATACTGGCCGGCAGAATCGAGCGCGATTTCGGCGCCGGTGGTTTCCTGGGTGAAATCGGCGGGAAGCGTCGGCACGGTTTGGATCGGGACCATGCGCCCGGTCGCCGGGTCGTGGGTCAGCACCGTCACGCGCGGTTGAAGCTCGTTTAACAGATACATGAACTTGTTGTCTTTGGAAAACACGAAGTGGCGGGGACCAAAACCCGGCTCCAACTGAACAAAGGGTGGATCATTCGGAGTGAGCGCCGCACGAGCTGGATCGAGCCGGTACAGTCGAATACGATCGAGACCGAGATCAGCCACATAGATGATATTGGAACCCTTCAAGGCATGAACCATATGCGCGTGCGGCCCTTCCTGGCGCTTGAGGTTCGGACCATGGCCTTCGGCCGACATTAACGAGGCCATTGATCCTGCCTGTCCATCCTGCTCGATCGGATACGCACTCACGGTCCCCGTCATGTAATTCGCCACCAGGAGCACTTTCCCCGTGCTGTCGAGCGTAAGATGGCAAGGCGCGACACCGCCCGATGGCAGGCTGTTCAGTAGATGCAGATCGGCGGTTTTCCGATCGATAGAGAAACTTGCAACACCGCCTTCGGCATCCCCTTCCAGTTCGCTTACGGCGTAGAGAAACTTATAGTCGCGATCGGGCGTGATCCACGACGGATTGGGAATCGCACCGGCAAGACCAAGGGGTTCAAACCGTGGCCCGGCCGGATCGACTTGAAATGCGTAGATTCCTTCGCCATACGTGCCGGCGTACACAAAATATTTTGAGCTTTCGCGGGCGGAAGACATGATTAAAATGATGTCACCATGACAAGAGTCATCAGTCAAATCGCGGCCGCCACCGTGGCGCTCTTTATTTCCGGCTCTTATCTTCCATCAAAACAGGACGCGCCTGCTCCCGACAAGATCACGGGCAGCAGAGTGTCGGTTTACAACCTGCAGACCGACACTGTGGACGTGATCTACCGGGACAACAAACTGATCGAAGCCCCGAACTGGTCGCCCGACGGCAAGCGGCTGCTCGTGAACACGGGAGGCGAGTTGTACACGCTGCCCATGGAAAGCGCGAAACCCAAGGTTTTGACTCCCGTGAGCATTACGAATATGAGTCACTGCAACAACGATAAGGGCTACTCGCCCGATGGTACGTTGATCGCATTTTCCGCAAGCAACAATGGTGCAGGGTCGCAGATTTACACCGTTGCTGCTCAGGGCGGCGTGCCCAAGCGCATAGTCGCGGAAACGCCGAGCTATTTTCACGCGTTCTCGCCGGACGGCCAGTGGATGGCCTTTGTTGCGAAGCGGCAGGGCGAGAACTTCAACTTGTTTCGTGTTCCAACCGCTGGAGGCAAGCAACAGCAGCTCACGTTCAAGAATGCCTATGATGACGGTCCGGACTACTCGCCGGACGGCCAGTGGATTTACTTCAATTCGAACCGCTCAGGCGGGTGGGACATCTGGCGCATACCCGCGCAAGGGGCGGGAGCAGATGACGCCAAAGCGGAGCAGGTTACGAACGATGGCTTGGAAGACTGGTTTCCGCACTGCTCTCCCGACGGCAAGCATCTACTGTTTCTGAGCTTCCCGCACGGGACGGCAAACCACGACGGGCACACCGAAGTGCAGCTCCGGATGATCCCTTTACCGGGAGCGCACGTAACGTTTCCGCCGATTCATATTCTGGCCACCTTTTTCGGCGGCCAGGGGACAATCAATGTTAACTCGTGGTCACCGGACTCGACTAAGTTCGCGTTCGTGAGCTACGAGCATTGATGCTCAAAAAGCAATTGCTGCCTAGAAGACGAACCGGCCTCCTATTGTGACGACACGGGAGGCAAGAGCACTAGTGGCCTGCCCGAAGTTCGAGGCGGCAATGTTGTTCGATATGCTGGTCGGATTGAAGTTCAGAAGGTTGAATATGTTGTATGCATCAACTCTGATCTCGATCCTGGCATTCTCGCCGAGTACCGGCATCTTTGGCAAGCCAAAACCCTTCATCAGCGTCAAGTCAACGTCCCTATAGTAGGGACCGGTAAGTGAGTTGCGAGCGACGCCGGGCGATTGAGGCAGCGCGCTCCCATAGCCCGTGTTGTACGGCGTGTAAGCCGGTACCAAGAAGTATGCCGAACCACCTTTGGGATAGTTCGAGCCGGTTTTGAACTGATCGTTGCTGGTGCTGGATCCCGCGCCCCCGAGATACGCGGCAGGAAACAGCGTGGTGTAGCCACAGGTTGAGCAATAGAGGCTTCCGCCGACCACGTTCACAACAGGGCTCCACGGGAATCCCGAGTGAACATTCAAGATGCCGCTGAGCGACCAGCCGCCAAAAATTTTTTCCAGCCAATTGTTACCGCGGAAGAAGACCGGCTGCCATGTGCCAAAAAACTTAAACGCCTTATTGATGTTGTAGTCGCAGCGCCCGTAATCCAGGTTGAGATTGTATGGGTAAGGCTGCTCATAATACGGGCCTGAACTGGTGTCCATGCATTTGGCCCAGGTGAATGTAGTCTCAGCCTGGAAGTGCTGCGAGAACTGGTGTTTTAAGTCGGCGATCATGGCGTTGTAGTGACCATAACCCGACATACTCCAGTAGTCTCCTCCTCCGATCTGCGGGTTCAGAGGATAGCCGAGAGCCGCTGGCGCGGCATTTGGGTTTTCATGGAAATTGAGGTCACGCGACAGGCTGCCTTGATAACCTAGCATCGCTATCCAGTTATGGCCCAGATCGTATTGCGCATCGAACGAGTAGTGGTTGACGCGCATGGTGGGAAATGCCCGCGGGAAAATGGCCACATTCACGGTGCCGGTGGTGGGAAGGCCATTCGGGCCAAACGTTGAAATCGTATTCGGATTGGCCGGGTAACTGGTAAGTGAGTGGACGTTTGACGCAATGGCGTAGACGATACCGGGATTCGGGGCATTAGGCGTCGGTATAACAAAGGTTGGGGACACCACCAGCCCAGGATTCTCCTGGACGTTCGCCGAAAGCGCGATTTCTTCCTGGTTATAGTTCAAGCCATAACCGCCGCGGAGCACGAGCTTGTCTTTAAAGAAAGAGGGACTCCAGGCAAAGCCGACCTGCGGTCCGTAGTTAGTCGGCTGCGGCGTCCAGGCATTTGCAGGGCGAACCACTAAGCCGGTCAAGAAAGTCGATGCATAACCCGGGAAGGCCGTGAAAAGAGTATTCTGTGTATCGTACAGCGAGCCGAAGTACGACCAGCGCAGCCCCAAATTGAGAGTTAGATTCCTTCGAACTTTGAAGTCGTCCTGGACGAACAAGCCCCAGAGATTCTCGCGGTCATCCTGTTTGTTGATTGTTGGAACGCCGGTATTGGGATTGAAGTTCCCGCGTTCTTGCTGCGGCGCATCGTTAAGGAAATCCCATAGGTTGAAGAAGTTGTAGTTTGGCACGCCGCAACCCGTACACTCGTTCAGATAGAAGAGGCGTGTAAAGTCGCCTCCGAACTTAATCGAGTGGCCTCCGATAATCTTGGTAGCGACATCCTTAACGGTGCCGGTCCACTGGTTCAGGATGCTGCCAATCGCCGCCCCAAACGGCTGTATCGAATTCTGGCCGTTAAGGCCCAAACTGCCGATCTGGTCGATGTTGTCCAAAGGAAGCCCGACGGGCTGCTGGGGGTTGGATGTGATCTCATTCCAGTTCCATCCCGCCACATTGGTGCGGAATTCGTTGAGGAAGTCGGGCGTGAACGTGTGATTCCAGATTACCGAGTACGCTTCATTGATCTGGTTGTGATGGAACAAGTTATACTGGCGAGCCGCGCCGTTCAGAAAAGTAGACGATTGGGGAACCCAATAGATGGCGAAGGCGATATGATCGCGCTCTGTCACATTCCAATCCAGGCGGCCGTTGTACTGGTATTTCGACGTGGTGACGTTGCTGACTGTTCTGTAATTCGCGATGTCAGCGACGTTACTCAGACCGCTGCCCACGCCGGGACTTGTGGGACTCGACCACGTGGGGTCTTGCGTACCTAAGGGTGTTGTTAAGGGTGAGCCGAGGTTCAGACCTTGGCCCGGGATCGTTCTACAGTTTACGCCTTCGACCAGCCCGACATCCGTACAGGTTGAGGGATTGATGCCTTGGTTGATGACCCCGTTGCCGGGAAAGGACAGATACGTCGCGGCGATGCTCCCGGGAGGGGCCAGGGCGTCGAATGCCGGCGTGTCGTACCACCCGTTAGCAGTTACGGCGGAGTTGGGCTCGTTTATAGTCTCAAGGTTGAAGAAGAAGAAGATTTTATTCTTCCAGATCGGGCCGCCGATGCTGCCGCCAAGCTGATTGAACAAATTGGTATCTTTCAAGACGGCGTTTCCCGCGCCGTTGAAGCGCTGGTAAGCGTTCAGGCCGGGGCGGTGAGCCGTGTAGAAGAAACTGCCGTGGAATTCGTTGGAGCCGCTCTTGGATGTGACTTCAATCTGCGCACCGCTGAAACGAGCATTTTCAGCATCATAGGTATTGGAGACGACCTTTACGCTTTCGACCGAGTCCTCCGATGGCGTGACGATGGTGGTACCGCCCCAGACGGCGCTGGCCGTGCTGATCCCGTCGATCGAAATGCCGTTGGTTTCATACTGCTGGCCAACGGCCAGAGCTTGCGGGCCATTTTCCGTTTGAAAGATGCCTCCATTGCCTCCGGTTGCGCCAGGCCCTTGGGTTCCGGGAAGATTTGCGGCGCCACCGCCGCCGCCCTGCGCGCCGTCGCCGGTCATCCCTGGAGCTAACTGAACCAGTTGCATGACGTCACGCCCGAACGAGGGCATGTGCTGGATTTGATTGCTGCTGATAGTGCCGCTAAGGGTAGCGGTCTCGGTGTCCAGTGTCGGGGTTGTTCCCGATACGGTTACCGTCTGCTGGACCTGGCCGAGCTCAAGCTGTAAGTTCAGCGTATTCGGCTGCTCGGGAATCATTTGAACCTGGTCGAGTACCTTCGTCTTAAATCCTGGCGCCTCGATCGTAATCCGGTAGGGCGCGGGCGGCAGCGCGTTGAATTGGTAAATGCCGTTCGCATCGGAGGTGGACACCATTTTTTGACCGGTGTCCTTGTTCTCAAGCGTTACGGTCGCCGGGGAAACCGCCCGGCCTGACGGATCCGTCACCGTTCCACGGATGGAACCGCGAAACTGAGCGCTCCCGAGCGGAGCGAATAGAAGCAAACAAAGTGCCGGCAGTACGAAACGTGATACCTTGCGGTGATTCATAAACTACCCCCTGAAGCAGCCATTTCAGGCATAATGCCGACGTATTGACGCTTCCGCGCCCAGTATTGGAACGAAGATATTACGTAAAATATTGCTCCGCTCCGGCCTAGAATTGGGTGAGTATGACAGTACGACACGGGTGTCTGTTCATCGGAATAGTGCTCGCTCTCGAGTGCCGGGCTCAAGAGGACGTACAAATTGATGCAACTGCACCGGCGTCGGCATTCCCTCACTTCTGGGAGGAGATGTTTGGGTCCGGGCGCGCCATTCTATCTCTTCGAGAGAGCTATCGCAACGATCTGCGGGCTGTCAAGCAGATCACGGATTTCCGCTACGTGCGCTTCCATGCGATTCTCCACGATGAAGTCGGCGTCTATAACGAGGACGAGCACGGCAATCCGGTTTACAACTTCGCAGATGTGGATGAGATCTATGGCGGGCTGCTGCAGAACCGGGTGCGCCCAACTGTTGAAATCAGCTTCATGCCAAAGAAACTGGCCTTTAATCCTGACGCGCTACACCCGTTTTGGTACAGACCGAATGTCTCGCCGCCAAAGAGTTGGGACAGATGGGACGGCCTCATGACCGAACTGGCGCGGCACTTGATCTCACAATACGGCGAAGACGAAGTAGCTCAATGGTATTTCGAAGTCTGGAATGAGCCGAATATCGATTTCTGGAATGGCATCCCACGCGAGAAAAGCTATTTCGAGCTATACGATCATACGGCCCGCGATCTGAAACAAATCAGTCCACGGCTGCGTGTTGGTGGTCCCGCGACGGCGGCGGCTGCTTGGGTGGACGATTTTCTAAAAGATGCGGCAGAGAAGCATGTACCCGTGGATTTTGTGTCGAGTCACGGTTACGCGGACGATACGGTTGAGGACCTGTTCGGCACGAACGAAGATATTCCTATGGATTACCGCGTTTGCCGCGCGATCGGGAAGGTACGAAAGCAGATTCAAAGTTCTTCGATGCCGAAGCTACCGCTGCTTTGGACTGAGTGGAATGTACCCGGAATGAAGCAAGCACGAGATACATCTTATGTTGGCCCGGCCGTGGCGAACACAATCCGTGAGTGTGACGGGATGGTGGACATGATGTCGTTCTGGACGTTTTCCGACGTGTTTGAAGAAGGCGGGCCGATCCGGGAACCGTTTGAAGGCCACTTTGGCTTGAGGGCCAGAGGCGGCATTAATAAGCCCAGCTATTACGATTTCGCCCTTTTGCACAAGCTTGGCGACCAGCGGCTTCCGAATTCGAGTTCGGATGTGATTGTGACAAAGCGCAAGAATGGAACGCTGGTCATTGCAGTCTGGAATTTGGTTGATCCGGATAAAACAGGAAGCACGAAGAAGGTTCGATTGACTATCAGTGGCATTCGCAATAACGCGGTCGCCAGAGTGAGCCGGGTTGACGATGACCATGGAAACACGCTGGCCGCATATAAAGCGTTGGGTAGCCCTCGCTACCCTACGGAGGAACAGGTCCGAAGGATGAATGCGGCCACCGCGCTCGCACCGCCCGCTGAGGAGCGCCTGGATGGCAACCATCTGGATTTGAGTCTTCAGCCCAATGCACTTGTTCTCGTTGAAGTAGAAACCGGGTTTTAGCGTCAACGTTCGATGGAGCTGAGCACGGATGCTCACTGCTTGGCGGAAGCCGCAGGGGGAAGCGGTGAACCGCTTTCCGGATGTGACTCCGCCGTTTGATCCGGGAACGCAGGGAAGGCGCGCGGGTGAGCATTCCCGGAGTGACAGGTGAAGCAGCGCACCTCGGGATGGCCTTCGAAATGGTTTTGATCAATGGCGGCCGTCATCTCGATCATTTTGCGCGCGGTCTTCTTTTCCTTCTTCTCATCGGAGTCGAAGTGGTGCTCGACGTGGCAGAACTCACAATCCTTGCCGAGAGACCATGAAATATAGCGCATCGTGTCAATGAATTCGGAGGTCGGTAGTGATTTCAGGGCGTCGGTCTTGACATTTTTGAAGTGCTCGCCTGCAGCCTGCTGTAGTTGCCGCAGCGGTTCCCCCGCCGCGTCCGGTTGCTTGAGTAAAACGTAGAGGTTGTCAAAAGCG
>JAFAMM010000095.1 GCA_019233375.1 Acidobacteriaceae bacterium | reverse complement strand
CGGTCACCCGTGCCGTACTGCACCCAAACGAATGCGACCGAAAGCGTGACCAGCACCACACCGAGTTTGACCAGGATCAGCCCCGGACTGTTCAACCAGAACTCACTTCGGGCGTAAACCGAATACGGGAGATTCGAAAAGTATTGTGCCCCGACAATCAGGCCCAGGCCGGCTCCGAATCCCCATAGCATCGTCTTGCCGAGGTCTTCATGTTTCACAGAACGCAGAATGCTGCCCGCGGCCATACCAAAAGCGAGAAACGAGGCCCATGGGAAGAACCCGAAATATTTGTAGCTCGGAACGAAATAATTACGAAGAAGCGGCGGGACGCCGCTAGTGTCGATCATGCTGACCAGCGGTGACAGGGCGGCAATCACCAGGCCGAGTATGGTGCAAAGCCGAATGCGCTCTTGGGTGGTAAAAACCGCCATCGCGGCGAAAATCAGCATCGCCATGCCCATGCAGTTGAGTATGTCTACCCGCAGCAGTTCACTCGCCGGACTCGTCGGAAAACCGAAAACATACAACTGAATGCGGAACAGAAACGCCAACATGAAGAGATAGCGCGATCGTTTCAGTGCGGCCACGAAGCGCTGCCAGGCCGTAGCGCGCTGCCGCTCCTGGCTGTGCATGAGGAACGCAAACGTAATGCCCGTCAGGAACAGGAAGACTGCGGGAGGCAGCCCTCCCAGAAACTGAGAGAGTATATACGGACCCTTGTCGCGCAGGTCGCTGCGCGTAAATGAGTCGAAAGTATGGCCCTGCAGCATTACTACCGCCGCGAGGCCGCGGGTCCAGTCGATAAAGGCCAGTCTTCCGGTTGATTTCTTCACGTCCGGCATTTGAATCTTGAGCCGTCTCTCCTCACCTGGTGTCCGGTATCATGTGCCCTGCCGGCTTGCACCGTGAGGTAACTTGAATTCGAGCGCTCCCTTGATCGGCGGGTTCAATTGAACCTGGGTGTATGTGACGATGCGGTAATTTCCGGAAGCTTCGTAAAATTCCTGCTGTACCGGGTATGCGGCATCGTTCGGGATCCACACCTCGATCTTGCTCAACCGGTCCTTCACATCTTTGCTCTTCGGGATTAGTTGCAGTTTCGTGCAGTTTTGCCCTGCGACGCTTTCCTGTCCCTCCGCCGTAATGTCATAGCTCTGCGCCAGAGCTTTGCCCGAGGAGCCGAAGCCTAGCAACAGAAACTGGTTCAGCACGTCCGCATTCTTGCCCACGTCGAAATCCTGATACGTCTTCGCGTTCGGATAATAAATGCGCACGATGTTACCGAGAAAGGCGATGGTACGCGCATCCTTCTGTTCCGGGAAATCGAGAATTGCCCGGACTTCGCCCGATTTCAGCCGCTGCATCTTCAACGTGCCTTTCTCGTCTGTCTTGTCGCTGATGATGGCGGTATATGTGAGCATCTCCACATCCGCCTTGACGCCGTGAAACTTCGGCGCTTCCTGGTCCATGCGGGCCAGAATGGCATCTGTACTTTGCCCGAACGCCGCTGTGCAGACCAGCACACACAGCACCGGTTTCAGTCGTTTCATCCCTAATAAGAAGACGTCAACTCGCAGGCGGAGTATACGCGATAAAGCCTTTGATCTCCTGCTGTGTATCGTCCCGAATCGGCTCCACGCGCGCTACACGCCACGTCTTGCCCGTCCGCTTGTGTACCAGCGCCTCGGCGCGTGCGATGCGCAACTGCTCCGGAACATGTTCAAGCAATTCGGGAGCGATGAAGACCCGATTTGAGCCGTGCAGCGGAGGCAATAGAACCACGCTCGACTCCTTCGGCTGATCGTGAAACCATCCGCGCGGAGTCAGAAAGATGAACAGCAGAATGATCGCGACAACCACGTCATATTGCCAGGAGCCTCGCGAAAACTCCCAGAAGATCAGCCGCTTCAGAAAACCGTTTTCGGCTTCTGGGGCGGCGGCGCTGCTGTCAGTCACTAAACGGATTTTAGCATCCGTGTTCTTTTCGGTAGCTAGTACTTCCGCATGACCGCCAGCACGCGGCCCTGGACCTGTAACTGCTCCGGCGCGACGTAGATCGGTTCCATAGCGGAGTTCGCAGGTTGCAGGCGTACGCGCCCGTCCGGCTCCAGATAAAACCGTTTCAACGTGGCTTCCGTCCCGTCCACCAGCGCCACTACGATGTCGCCGTTCCGAACCGCATCCGTCTTCTCGACCAGAACGAAATCGCCGCTGCAGATATGATCCTCGATCATCGACTCGCCGCGGACCTGAAGTGCAAAGGTACCCTCATGCGACAAGAAGTCAGAAAAATGCAAGGATTCCGGATTCTGAATGGCTTCTACCGGAACGCCCGCCGCGATCCGGCCCATCAACGGAATCGCATCGCTTGTCCCGGAATTTCTGGCCTTTTCTTCCCGGAAGTAGCGTTCTCCAATCTCGAGTGAACGGCTATGATTGTAATTGCGGCGAATGTACTGTTTGGCCTCGAGTGCCTGCACGTGCTTATGTACCGTCGCAAGCGACGCGAGTCCCAGACCTGAGGCGATCTCCTCGTAGCTGGGGCTGTAGCCGTTTTTCTCAATAAACCCGTGCAGCAAATCCATCACTTCTTTTTGTCGACGAGTGAGTGCCATGGCGGTGATCCCTTTTTCTTAGTGTTGGCGAATAAACATCGAAAGTCAACAAAATAAAACGCGGCTGACGTGTGCCCGGGCGGCTCTAATCAGTTGTGCCGGAATTCACCAATTGCTTGACTGTGCTACACAATACAGGAGGGTAGCGGAGATTTTGTCTCGCTATTCTCGACTTCGTTAAATGCCTAACAAAGTATTGCTATACGTCGAGGATGAGGATGCGGCTGTATTTCTCCTCGAGACGGCTCTGCAGGAGGCGCAGATTCCGGTTCAGTTGTATCGGGTGTCTGATGGCGAACAGGCGCTCGCTTTTCTGCAGAAAGCAGGCGCCTACTCGAAGGCGCCCCGGCCCGATCTCATCCTGCTCGATCTCAATTTACCTCGCATGAACGGCCTTGAAGTTCTCTCCGAGATGCAGAGCCACGGAGACCTCCGCTCGATTGGCGTCGTGGTGTTCACGTCGTCCTCGCTGGCAGCCGATCGCAGGCGCTCGCTTTCTTTAGGCGCCAGAGAATACATTACCAAGCCGTCCAGCTTCGATGGCTTCGTACAGGCGGTTCGTACCGCCTGCTCACAGTTACCGACTCAATAGAAGTTCTAAGAATTTTTAGACGGCTAGTTCATGCCGCACATGCCGCCGCCGCAGAAATCGGTGCCGCACATACCGCTCCCGCACGTAGGCGCGGGTTCCGCTTCCTTGCTGCGTCCCGAACGGGCGGCAAACGTGGAGTACTGCGCCGTGAGATGGTTGTGGCCGCAGGATGGGCAGTGGACGGCGTCCGCTTCCGCACTAGCGCGGACCAGCTTTTCAAACTTGGTCCCGCAATCATCGCATGCGTATTCGAAGATAGGCATGTCTTTAAGTTAACAGGAACGGAACAGCACCCGCGGCGCGTAACTCAATCGCCGGTTTGCTCGAATTAAGATACGGATATGCGACGAAGAACCTTCCTGCAGAATGCCTTTGGGTTCACCGCCGCAGCCGGAGGTGCGCTGCTTACCGGGTTGCCGGGCGTTGCGTGGGCGCGTCCGGCGGGTATGGTGAAAATCGTTGTGTTCACGGACTCGGGTCAGCGTAAAGGAGTTGTGGAAGTGGAAAAAGTTATCAAGTCAGACGCCGATTGGCGCCGTCAATTGACGCCGGAGCAGTTTGAAGTCACCCGTCATGCCGCGACCGAGCGGGCCTTTACAGGCCAGTATTGGGACAACCACGAACACGGTATTTACCGCTGCATCTGCTGCGGTAACGCCCTTTTCTCATCTGATACGAAGTTTGAGTCGGGAACCGGATGGCCCAGCTTCTGGGAGCCCATCGCGAAGCAGAACGTGGAGGAGCGGATTGATTCCACCTTCGGCATGGTCCGCACCGAAGTTCGCTGTTCGCAGTGCGACGCGCACCTCGGCCATGTATTCACCGATGGCCCGCGTCCCACCGGGCTGCGCTACTGTATGAATTCTTGTGCTCTTGATTTCAAAAAGTCTTAGGACCTTTTTTTGCCGCCCGTCACCGCGAGTAACTTCAAACTTCATAAACAATTCAAATCCCGTTTCGGAATAGATCGGCGCGATGTAATCGTTTGCCTGCCCCCCGGATACGAAAGCAGCCCGGAGCGGCGTTACCCCGTGCTGTACCTGCACGACGGGCAGAATCTTTTTGATCCCGCGACGGCGTTCGCGGGAAATGACTGGGGACTCGGCCCACTGGCGCTCGATCTTTTTTCGCGCGGCGAAATCGAGCCCTTGATTATGGTCGGCATCTATAACGCCGGGCAGAAGCGCATCGATGAATATACGCCGGTGCGAGACCGTCGCGGGCGGGGCGGCCGGGCGCGCGCTTACGGCAAGCTGATCGTCGATGAACTGAAACCATTTATCGACGCCCAATACCGCACTCTTCCGGAAATGCACAACACGGGTCTTGGCGGCTCCTCACTCGGCGCGTTGGTCACTCTTTATCTAGGTCTGCAATACCCTCACGTGTTCGGGAAACTGATCGTTATGTCGCCTTCGGTCTGGTGGGCGAACCGCGCCATCGTGAAGGAAGTCCGGAAGCTCCGCCACAAGCTGGGCGAAAAAATCTGGTTAGACATCGGTACCCGGGAAGGCGAGCGACCCGAAGTTACTCTGAAATATACCCTTGAATTGAAGGATGCACTGATCGAAAAGGGTTGGAAAGAGGGCGAGGATCTCGCTTTCATGCTGGACGAAGGTGCCGGCCACAATGAGAAGGCCTGGGGTCACCGCATGCGCGATGCGCTGAAATTCCTGTTTCCTGCAGTCTCGGAGTGAGCGAGCCGTTACTTAGCGGCGATTGCGTAAACATCCAACACGCCCGACCGGAAGAGTTCCCGCCCCTCGGAGCGCGGCCTATGCCGTTCTTGGTCCCGCCACGCGAACACGTAGCGCACATTCTCACGAGTCAGTTGCCCGGTGTCATCTGACGGCATCCCGTAATACCTGAGTCTTAGCTCGTAGGCCAGATATTGCGAGTCGTCCCAGCGGCCGTTGGATGCCACGTTGCCATGCAGATGCAGCAGCCGCAGCACGGGAACCAGATCGCTGACCGGGCGAAGATCGGTCCGGTGTTTGAATAGGACAAACAGCGGCGCCCAGCAGAACGATAGAGCAGTGACAAACGCGAGCCACGCTACCCGGCGCGGCCGCCGTGGCTGTTCGCGGCGGAAGCAATCGAATAGATACGCTGCCATAACGAGCGTAAGAACATCCTCGATCCAGATGTACCGATGCTCCACGAACGTCAGGAAATAGGCCGCCGGGTAAAGAACATACATTGCCAGCAGGCACGCGGCCGCCGCGTCTTTTGTTCCTGCGCGCCACCTCTTCACTACCGAGTACGCAAACAGCGCAACGATGAGTGGAAAAAAAACAGACGTCCAGAGTTCGTACCGCGTGAAATCGGCCAGGTTTCGGATGACAGCGCTGGCGCGCGCTGAAAGCGAAGCCGCCGGCGTGTGCAGCGGCATTGTGTCCGGTTCCTCCCAGATGCTGACCGCGTACGGATTCGGAGGAGCAAACAAGCCCTGTGACAGCATGGGGTGGCCGCTCTTGCCGATAAGCGCCAGCTTGAAGTTATAGGCGCCTGCTGTGCTTAGCGTGAGCCGGCCGGCCTTCATGCTGATCAGCACCAGCCAGGGCGCCGACACCAAAATTACGGTCGCGATCGCAAGTACACCTCCGGCCACTTGTCTCTTTCGTGCAGCACTGTCAGGCGCTGCAAACACCCGGATGACGGTTGTTACGAGCAGATGAGCTATTACAAACGGGAAGCAATATGCCTTGGCGAAATAGAGCAGACCGCCGAGTATCCCGGCGCACAGCCATTGCGGCGCGCTCGCTTCCGGTGCGCAGGTTAGACCAAGGTACGCGAGCAAGAGCGCCACCACCAGCACATCCGGCGTTACGTCATGGAAAGCGAAGTAGCAGAACATCGGCACGGCGGTGATCATCGTCATCGCCGCTACGTTCCCCTGCAAGTTCAGTACGGTAAGCAGTCGTCGCAAAGCTCTCAATCCAAGCAGCCCGGACATGATCAGCAGAAGTCGTGCAAATAGCGCCCCTGGTACGCCGGCTGCCATCCCAAGCGCGACCAGCCAGGAGAAAAGCGGGCTCCAGTACGTGTTTACCGCTGTCCGCCAGTGCCCTCCGGCGTATTCGGCGGCGATCGAGAGATACGAAATTCCATCTGCGTTCACCTGGCGCGAGTACGGTAGCCAGAACAGCGCCGCGATCAGCAGGTAAAGACAGTAAGGGACGGCTCTGGCGTGCAGCCATTGCGGAAACGGTGAGCCCGGTTCCGTTGCCGGCCGGTTCGTTCCGGGGATGCTTTGTTTGAACTTCACTCCACAGATTTCGTAGCATAGTTGTGCGCGGCGTTACCTGACGCACGCTGAGGAACCGAATGGCCTTCTGTACAAACTGTGGAACCCAATACCCCGATTCCGCGAAGTTCTGCCTCAACTGCGGCCAGGCTGTCGGCGCAGGCGCGGCTTCTTATCCCGCGGCTGCTCCCGTCGTGACGCCTTTGAAATATGACATCGAAGGTCATAATCTGCAGATAGCGCGAGTTCACCTGCAGCCCGGCCAGGAGATCTACGCCGAAGCGGGCAAAATGATCTACAAATCCGCCAATGTTGACTGGGCGACGCGCATGACCGGGCAGTCCCTCAGCCAGAAGATCCTCGGGGCCTTCAAACGCAAGCTGATGGGCGAGTCCCTGTTCTTCACTTACTTTCATGCCAACAATGTTGCGGGCGAGGTCGGCTTCGCGGGCCACTACCCGGGCAAGATTCAAGTCTTCGAACTCGCCCCAGGGCAAAGCATCATGGTGCAGCGTGACGGGTTCCTGTTCGCGCAAGCGTCGGTGCAGCTCGATATCGCCATGGTGCGCCGTCTCGGCGCCGGGCTACTTGGCGGCGAGGGCTTCATCCTTCAGCAGTTGACCGGCCCCGGCGCGGTATTCATCCACGCCGGCGGAGATCACGTGGATTTCACGCTTGCGCCGGGAGAAGTCCTGCAGGTGCAAACAGGCCACCTTGTCGCATTTGAACCGACCGTCAACTATGACGTTCAGATGGTGGGCAACATCCGTACGGCGATCTTTGGCGGCGAGGGGCTCTTTCTCGCTACTCTGACCGGACCCGGGCGAGTCATCGTGCAAAGCATGACGCTCGAACGGCTCAGGCATGAGCTATCGCCTGCCGAGCACCGCGGTGCCGGAGCGGAGCAAAATCCCATCAGCGCCATCGCCAGCGGGGATTTCAGCAGCTTCTTCCGCAGCGACGATTAGCGTCGCATAATAGCGAGCGGCGTTTCAAGGCGGCCATGCCGGGTTTCGAGCCGGCTTCGATCACTCTGCGCGGCCAGTCCTCAAGGCAGAGTCATCTCCAGGCACCCGAGAGTGAATGCAAATGGGAACGGCCCCGGATCGCTTGTTCTATAAAGCCCGTCGAAGAACACAAACACACGCTCGCCACTCTCGTCGTCCCACGCTATCGACGGCTTCCACGCTCCAGAGTGCCAACCGCGGTCTTCGGCTGTGGTGATCTGGACCGCTTGGCCCCAATCCGAAAGCCGGCGCGACGGCTTTTCCGCCCGGCACCACCACAATCCGGTTTCAGGCGGCGGTGTCCCTTGCGCGAGCCAAACGCGTGCAAAGACGGCATTGAAGCTGTCTCCGCGCTGGCGAACGCAGAAATCAAACATCTTCATTTCCGGCGGTGCAAATGGGTCGTGCGCGCCCCAGCCGCTGCGGCCATCTTCGCTTTCTGCATATCCCTGAACAAGGTAGTCCTCCTGGTTTGAGCCCGCGACGTACCACATCTTCCACTTTCCGTCGTGGTAGATCAGGTTCGGTTCATACACGCTCCCGCGCTCCCACTCTTCCTTGGCGATGAATGCCGGTTCGTTTTGATCAACCCAGTGCTCACCATCCCATTCGAGAAAACCGATCGTGTACGGCCCCCACACGTTCTCCGCTGCCCCTGCGTAGTAGATCCGTTCCACCCATCGGCGTGCGCGGGCATCCCATCCTTTCACATATGACGGGCAGTGGCGTCCGCCATTGCCATCCCATGTCCGGCTGGCGTTTCGGCCGGCTAGCGGGGTCAGCCGTCCATCTGCATCGCGGGTGGGCTTCCACCCGGTAGCAGAAAGCGGCGCCCCCGGCATCAGTGAGGCGCTGTAAAGCTCTGCCGGTCCGTACCCGGCGGCCTGGCCCGCAAGATACATCCACCATTGATCACCTCTTCGAACAACAGTCGCATCCAGCAGTTCTGCGCCCGCCGAGCCCGTTTCGGGATCCCGCGGGTCGAAAATCTTCGATTCAGCTTTCAACACGGTTTTCTTGGACTGATCTGTTCGTTAGCGCCCACGCGAAAACATTCTGCACCGTATCGTGCGGTAGAGTACTGTGTGTGTGGGTAGTATGAACACGGCTTCCGAGATGCTACTGGACCTTACCACGCTTCAAAACCATCTCGCCTCGATCGTAGAGTCGTCCGACGATGCGATCATCTGCAAGGATCTGAACGGCATTATCAAGAGCTGGAACCCCGGCGCCCAGCGAATTTTCGGCTACACCAAAGAGGAGGCTATCGGCCGGCACATCTCCATGCTCGCCCCTCCGGGACGGGCCGATGAGATCCCGCAGATTCTCGCCCGTATCGCCAGCGGTGATCGCATCGATCACTACCAAACCAAGCGTGTGACCAAGGATGGGCGTATCCTTTCCATTTCCCTGACCGTGTCGCCTATTCGCGACTGCACCGGCAAAATCGTAGGAGCATCCAAGATCGCCCGCGATGTTACGCATGAAAGACGCCACTCCGAATTGCAGGAGCGTCTGGCGGCGATCGTGGAATCCTCGGATGACGCAATCATCAGTAAGGACCTGAACGGTATCATTCAGACCTGGAACCGCGGCGCCGAGCGTATGTTCGGTTACACCAGCGAGGAAGCCGTGGGCCGCCACATTTCCTTTATCGCCGCCCCGGAGCGCGTGCAAGAAATCCCGCGGATACTCGCACGGATTGCTCGCGGCGAGCGCGTGGATCACTACGAAACCCGGCGGCGCGCCAAGGATGGGCGCATTCTCGAAATCTCGCTGACCGTCTCGCCCATTCGCGATGGGACCGGGAAGATTATCGGCGCTTCTAAGATCGCGCGCGACATTACCGATCAAATGCGCTATCAGAAGGCTCTGCGCGATGCCAATGAATCGCTTTCGCGCTCCAATGCCGACCTGGAGCAGTTCACCTACTGCGCTTCTCACGATCTTCAGGAGCCGCTGCGCATGATCTGCAGCTATAGCGAGATGCTGAAGAGAAAGTTCGCCGGCAAACTTGGTGCGGAGGGCGATCAGTACATCGACTACGTTGTGACCGGTATCTCCAGGATGGAGCGGTTATTGAGAGACTTACGAGCCTTCACGTATGCCTCGACTTCGGTTAACGACGAATTACCGGAGGTAGATTGTAACGAGGTTTTGAGCCGCACGCTTGATAACCTGAGGGCAAATATAGACGAGACCGGCGCTTGTGTCACACACGACCCGCTTCCCCGGGTCCGCGTACACGAGTTCCAAATGGAGCAGTTGCTTCAGAACCTTATCGCAAATGCAATCCGTTATCGAAGCGAGCAGCCGCCGAAAATTCATGTTGGCGTTGAACGGTCCAGCGAGCACTGGAAGTTTTCGGTCTCCGATAACGGCATCGGCATCGACCCGCAATATAGCGGGCAGATTTTTGGAATTTTCAAGCGTCTACATAGCTATGCCGATTACCCCGGCACGGGAATGGGACTTGCGATCTGTCAAAGAATTGTCCAGCGCGCCGGTGGCTCCATCTGGGTTGAATCCGAACTCGGGCGAGGTGCAACGTTTCTATTTACCTTGCCTGCGGGAGACCACGCTTCAGGGGGAAGCTCAGGAGAACCCCCGGTCCATTCTGCTCATTGAGGATAATCCGGCCGATGCCGGTCTGGTTCGTGAAGCCCTCGAGGAATACGCGGTCGCCTGTGAGCTGATCCTGGTCGGGAACGGCGAGCAGGCCATTCAGCTCATCGAGAGTTTTGACGCGGAGCAAACTCCTTGTCCCGCGCTCGTCATCCTCGATCTGAACCTGCCGAGAAAATCCGGCAGCGAAGTGTTGCAGCGTCTGCGTGAGAGTCCCGCATGCGCCGCAGTGCCGGTCATTGTTCTGACCTCGTCCGATAGTAAGGTCGACCGGGAGCGTGCTTTATTGGCAGGCGCCTCGCTCTATGTCCGTAAGCCGCTCCGCCTCGATGAATTCCTCAAGCTCGGTGCTGTCTTTCAGGAAATGCTGGACAGCGGCCGGCGTAGTCACGGACCCTTGTAAATTTCTACACTTGCCCGTAAGCATAAGCAATCGAATCAGATTGGGTCTCTAGCACGCTCCACATCGGGGCGGGACATGCGGCTGTAGTGCCTGTTCGCATGCTGCACTGAACTCGTTCCCGGTTCCAAATCGTCACGAGGTGATCTGCTTGCTTCTGCCAAAGCCCCTGCGGTGCCTGCCGCTTGCCAACATTCTGTCTCTCCTGTTTGTCCCGTTCGGTTTGAACGCTCAGACGCAGGTGGACGCCAGTTACCAGGCACGCAATCTGCCTGTTTACAACGTGAAGAGCTACGGCGCAAAAGGCAACGGCTCAAGCGACGACACAGCGGCTCTGAATGCCGCGCTTTCCGCAGTCGCCTCCCACGGCGGCGGATATCTGTTCCTGCCGCGCGGCACGTACGAAATCTCGAGCGAGATTGTGATTCCAAACGGAGTCCAAATGGTCGGCCTCGGATGGAGCAACCCTCCTGAATACGGGCAGTTTGGCACTGTGATTCAGGCCAGCGCCAATTTCTCCGGCAACGCCACTTTCCCGGGCAACATGATGCTGGCGATAGACGGCCAGAGCGATACCTACGGCTCGGGCGCTTCGAACCTCACTGTCGATTGCAACAACGTTCCGGGTTGCGGCGGGTTATACCGCGGTCATGCCAACGAGCAAACTTACTTTAAGCGAATCACGGTCCTGAATTTCTCCTCTTATGGTCTGTATGTCTGCGGCGCCGGCGAGAACGGCGATGCCCCGCATGTCTGCGGCGGCAATTCAAACAATGGCTCTCAGGGAGACGGACCGGACGAAGATCTGCAATTCCTCACCGGGAACTCTGCCACCGCCAATACGCTCCCGGTTGTCTTGCGAAACGTTCTTAGTTATCGCGGCCTGCACAATGTCACGATCAATACTTCGTCTTCGGCCCCTAACCAGCCGCAATATGGCGGATGGATCTCGGGCATCGGACTCAACATGCGCGACATTCACATGGAGGGTCCGGCCAACGGTTTCCTTCTCGGGCCGCAGGCGGGTTCAGTCTGTCCGAAAAACTGCAACGGGCTTACCAGTGCGGATTTCAACCAGATCGATCTCACGCGCGGCGGCACTTCGGCTTTGATTCTGGCCGGAAGCTATAGCCTGAGTCTCGCAAACATTCTGCCGAATGTCAGCTATCAGCTCAACGCGCAGAATACAACGTCAGCCGGTCCCATCGTGTGGATGGCGGTCGACGCTCACGGCAATGTGGCGTCGAATGATTCGAACTTCGGTTTCAATGTGGGAGGCAACGTGACGGCCAATCAAGCGACCATCTTCTCGAACACCACGCCGCAGCTGGTTCTCCAAAACAGTACGTCGCCGAACTATCCTTTCTTTGGCTTCAACATGGAGGCCGACGGCACGCTTACTCTGACCGCTCAGGGCGGAACCGGCAATCTGCTGCTCCCCACGGCGGATGCGGTGTTCGGCATGGGAGCCGTGGCTGCCCTCGCCGGCATGAATCTTCAATCGCCGTTCGACCAGGCCACCGGAAACACTCGCGGCGCGGTCTGCAGCAATGCGTACTGGAGCAGCCCGAACCAAAACTGGCAGATCGGCAACAACGGTGGCTCGGATTACGCGTGCCTCTACTTCCCGGGAACGGGCGGTCTCGCGGTTTCAGCGAGCAATGCCCAGAATGAACCAGGAACAGTGCCTCAGAGCCAATTTTCGGCCAACACCGGGTTCTATCTTGCAGCAAGCGGCGATCTGATTCTCGGCTCCGGCGCTGTGACGGCCTCCGATACAGGTGAGAATCTGCAGATCCACGGTACGATGCAGCTCAGCTCCGCAGGCACTCAGCCTACCTGCTCGGCTTCTCTCCGCGGCACATTTTGGTTTGCACGGGCGGGGACTGGCGCTCAGGACCACGTCCAGGTGTGCGCGCAAAACACATCCGGCGCTCTCGGCTGGCAGCAGATCTATTAAGGAAACCGCGCAAAACGGTCGCGGTGTCAAGCGCGCCCCGCGGCCGAACAGCGGATTCCTCCCCTGACTCGTGTCGCGCATCCGCGCCCTTTGCGCTATTAGCGGACGCTCAGCAGCTCGTCAATTAGCGCGCGCCACTTCGCCTGAAACTTGTCTACTCCGTAGCCCAGAGCGCGGGCTCGCGCAGCATTCCCCAATTGCGCGAGCTCGGCGCCCTTTGCAATGGCGCACCGCATCGCTGCGGCGATGGATTCCACTGAGCGATCCATCGTCCAGCCCGTCTCTCCGCCAGCGGCGAATTCTTCCACGCCGTACAACGGGGTGGTCAGCAACGGCAACCCCGCCGCGGCCGCCTGCAGACAGACCAGCGGAAACGTCTCATACGCGGACGGAAACAGGAACGCGTCTGAAGCCCAAAGAAAAGGCCGGATGTCACTTTGCAGGCCGGCGAAGCGGACCTTCGAAGCGACTCCAAGCTTTTCGGCGACCCGCGCGTACTCCGCGATCTCGCCCTTTCCCCCGCCGATCACGACCAAATGAGCGCGACTCTCCTGCAAAGTGCTCAATGCCTCGAGCGCCAGGCGCAATCCCTTCCATTCGAAATTCCCGAGCGCGCAGAAGCTGAACAAAATAGCCCCCTCAGGAACCGCCAATTCGCTGCGAAATTGCGCGGCAGAAAAACCCTCGGGCCTTCCATAATGTTTGGTATCCACGGGGTTCGGTAGAACACGTATTTTCCCCGCCACGAGCTTCCCGTATGCTTCTCCCAACTCGCGCGCGAGACCGCGCGAAGGAACAATAACGAGCTTGGCCGCGCGAAATCCGATGCGCTCCGTCACCGCGCCCCAGGCATGGTTCAGCAGACGAGCCGTTCTTCGCAGGATGCCTCCTCCGATGTGAGAACGGTAACGGCTGAGAAATAGGCCGTGGCAGCAATGCGCGTAGGCAACATCGCAAAAAGGGAAGACCCCTTGTGTGCTGATCTTCAACGCGTGTTTCTGCGGGCGCAGCGCGTATGCACAGCACGCAAATATAGTGAATAAAACCGAGCGCGCCAGTACCGGACCGCGCGGCAGAGGAACGGTCCTCTTCTTTACTTGCCCGGCCATGCCCGGCTCCAGCCGGTTGCAGTACACCTCTATGCCAGGCTCGCCGTCGAGACCGCGCATAGCGAGCAAAACGCAGCTGCCCGCCGGGCTGATGCGAATTACGTTCTCATCGAAGAAGATCAGCTTTGTCCCGCTGCGTCGAGCCGTGCGCGCGGTCGCTTTATTATCGGCGGTCGCGATCAAACATTCACTCCGATGCCGCGGCTGTCGAGAGCTTGCCGTCCCGCAGATGGTGTCCAAGCAAATCAGCCCAAGCCTCTGACCAGCTTGCGCGGCTTCGATGCACCATGTAGCAGTACGTTCCCACGATCCACAGCGTGCTTGCAGCGTTCGCCAGCACCATGCTGATCATGGCCCCCTGCAAACCGTTGTTGCGCAGCAGCAGCATTGCCGCCGCCACTCCCACGACTGTTGCGGCGATGCCGGCAAATAGCTGGTGCTGCGAATTCTGGGCCGCCCGAAGCAGTGTTGTAAAACCGGCGCCTATGGCCGAAATCAAGGCGGCGAGCGCCAGCAGCGGCAAATAAACCAGGTACGGAGCCATGCGCCCGTTGTAGAGCAGCCGTTCGATCAGCGATCCGCAAGCGACCAGCGCGCCCAGGTACACCAGCGCGATGGCTGTAATTACGGCCGGAAAGAGAACGGCCTGTCTAAGTCCCAGCCCTGCGCCGTAATTCTTCATTCTTCGCGCCAGGCCCGGCAGCGCGTATACGCTCAAAACCGTGGCTGCCTGTGACAGCGGCAGAATGAAGTTCATCAAGGCGCGCAATGCACCTGCGGATTTCAGATCCACAATCGCCGAAAGCAAGATGGTTTGAATATCGGGCACGCCCACGGCAAGAATCGCTGAAGCGAAGAGCCATTTTCCGTACCGCCAGTGCTCTCGCGTTACCGCCGCCAGTGCGATGCTTGCCGTATCGCCCGTTTCGGTGCGGCGCTTGTCTCTGCTCTGCGCCCACACTGCCACGGGCAATGCCATCGCAATGCAAATGACACCCGTCGCGGCAGAAAGCCAGGAAAAAGCGCGCAGTAGCACCAGCATCGCCCCGGCCGC
>JAFAMM010000379.1 GCA_019233375.1 Acidobacteriaceae bacterium | reverse complement strand
GTAATGGCAAAAGGCCGGACCCAAGTGTTCTTGGATCCGGCCAGAGTTCTGTCAGCGGGGAAGCCTTAACAGAAGACTCGTAAGCGATGATTAGCGTTCGTGGCTCTGTATTGACCGGACTGCTCCCGTGGCAATCCAAACGTTCTTAGGAGCGTTGAGAATCAGGAACATCGGATTGGAGCACGAGGCAGGCGGAACCTTGGCTAGATCCCCTTTAAACTCAGCGTTCCCTTGAGCGTCGAGCGGGACGGCAGGCGTGTCGATTACAGTCTGGTCGGCTGCGCCGGCATTACAGACAAGCGCCCCTTTTACACTCTTCACCGGACCCGTGGTGCCGCTCGTATTTCCGCCGACGAGGACCAGCCCTTGCACGAAGAAAGCGGCATCGCCATTTGTGAGGTCGACCGCCGCGGCGCCAATGCTTGTGGTCCACGGCGTTTCGCCGCTTGCGACGCCGGCGACCGGGTTCGAAATTCCTTGCGCGGTTATGACGCCGACAAGCCTTCCCCAGCGCACAACGGTGTTGTCGTCACTGTAAGCGGCGTTCGCCGCGCTCGCTTCGCTGGCTGCAGTCACCTGCGGGGCCGCGAAGCTCGATCTTACTCCGAAAGACAGGCAAATCAGCAAGCCGCTGAGCGCTGTCATTGATTTCATACGTAACATTGAAATTGATCTCCTGTGTGTTAGTTCGTTTGTGAGCCGGTCAGAAAGTTGTTTTTGCGTTCTGACCTGCTCACCGGTATTTGCGCCGGCGCAGGAGCACATCGATCACGAATTCTTGCACTCAGAATTGGGTATCTCTAAAGGGAGGCCACACGCCGACCAGCCCTCAATGCCATCGATCAGAATTCCGACATTTGTTGTGCTGGCGCGAAGCAGGATACTCGCGGCAGTTGTCGCGCGATAACCTTCGTGGCAGTACACAAGACTCGGTCTCGAGGGGTCAATAGACTGCGCGTTCGAATCGAGGTCGAGGAGCGGGACCGAAATGGCGCCGGGCAGATGCCCCCGCAGCCATTCGGCGCGGCTTCGAACATCGACAAGCTGTAAAGCCGGCTCGCGCCCTAAATCCGGAATGACATTCGCGCAACGCTGTGTTGCTATGCTGGCAAGCTCGATGCCTTGCTCGCGCCAGTTCTTCTCATTGGCGAGAGCATACCCGATCACATTTCCGGTGCCCACCTTGGCCAGCCTGTTGTGTGCCTCTTGTGCCGATCGTTCACTTTCGGCAATCAGAACGACGTCTTGCGCCGGCTGAATCAGGATCGCTGCCCACGCCGAGAAATAGCCAAGCAGGCTGATCTGAATCGATCCGCGGATGTGGAGAGCCGCAAACTGTTCCGCAGGACGTGTATCGAGTACGAGCGTTCCGCGGAGCTGCTCTGCGGCCAGATCCGCCGCTGTTAATAGCCGAGCTTTGGGCGATGTCTCCAAAAAGATAGTCTCCTGTTTTTCATTGCGCAATCGGGAATGCTTTTCAATCGTCTTTGTTTACGAGCTGGTTTGAAGGAGGCGCTCTACCTTGCGGCGCTCGAGTTTGGTCTCAGCATTTGAGATCCCGCGGCGGACCCACTCGGCCCAGGCATTTGCGCTCTTCTGGTACCATTCACGCGAATCCGCCGCTGCCGCCCGTTTATCGGCATCCGGGAGCGAGCGGTCTAGCGAAATGCGGTGCTGCACATTTCCCATCGTTTCATCGCACAGACCTATATCGCGCACGACCAGCAAGCTGGGAGATGTCACTTTGAACTCGCTTAGAAGTGGTTGGGCGAAGTTCGCCAACTCCTTCGCCCGCGCCAGGTTGCCAGCCTCTGCTTCGGCATCGCTGAGTGTGCAGTACGATTCCATCAGCAGCGCGCGAAAGTGGGGTTCATTGAAAGCGGATTTGGCGGCCAGGTCCAGCCGGAAGGCGTTGGCTTCGCGCAGAAGATTCAGGCGTTCCGTTGCTTGATGTTTCCGAACCAGCACAGCAGCTAGGCTTTGGTCAATCTGAGACAGCCAGTTTTGTGCGGCGTCGGTATCCTTCACCTGCCGCGTAAGCGCAATAGCTTTCCTGTACCATTGACTTGCGACGGCAGGCTGCGTCAAACGAAATGAATCAGCCATTTCGCTGTACGCATTAATCAGATCGTCCCGCGCTTGGGCGTTAGAACGGTCCATTGCGGCCAGCGCTTCCACAATTTCAACCGCCCTTCGCGCATACATTTGAGCCTGTGCCGAATCGCCCACATTCAGCATCGGGTCCCCCGCTAAAGACCCAACAATGGCGCCGTAGATTACCGAAAGGCTTCGTTTGGCTGAAGCGTCAGAAGGAGCGTCTCGAACCAGGGTCTCAGCGATAGAGATCGATTTCCGTAGATTCGCGACAGACTCGGATGCGGAGCCAAGCTCGCGCAATGCAAGAGCCGAAAGCCAATGAAGCCGGATGAGGGTATTGTCGTGATCGGGCTTGCCATTCGGCGTGTCGCCGAACCTTTCAAGTGCAGAACGAAAGTTCTCGAGCGCCTTATCAGTCTTCAGGTCTGCCCATTCCACATATCCCAGCCCGGAATAGTTCACGACCAGGAGGCGCTTCCTATCGGGATCGTCTGTTTTCTGTTTCCAGAAATCCGCGGCTAACCCAACGGCATGTTGGTAGGCATCGCGGGAGCCTTGCGAGTCTCCTTCACTAGACTGAACATCTCCGAGTTTCTGATATGCGCTGATTGCCGCCCTGGTGCTCTCATCTTCCGGCAATCGCGCATGGGATTCGAGAGCGAGGTTCACAGCCATCTTGTAGCTTCCGATCGCCGCGCTTGGATTGCCGAGATTTGCTCCGACGGTCGGCGATCCCTGGAGGTCGCCAACCCGTGCATAGGCCTTCGAGAGATCAACCAGCACACGGGGGTCATTGCCGGAGCTTTGCCGCAACTGCTGCAGGTACTTGAGTGCGCTCTGAAAGAGCGCTGCCTGGGTTTCCACGGACGCCGACGATTGCTGAAGCTTGTCTGTCATCTCTGAGATGACCGAAGTAGCTGAAGTCTGGATATGCTTGACCCGGGCATCCGCCAGGCGAGACTGCCAGGTGTGATAGGCCAATGAGCCCCCCAATAGCAGGAGCGTGAGGCAGGTCATCAACGAAGCCATCCTGTGACGCCGGATGAACTTGCTCGCTGTGTAGAGCAGCGTTGCCTTCCTGGCGAGAACCGGCTTCCCTTCCAAGTAACGCAGCAGATCTTCGTCCAGATGCTGCGCCGATTGATACCGCCTGGCTGGATCGCGATCCATAGCCATCTGAACAATTCTGTCGAGATCTCCCGCGAGTTCTCTCCTAGTTGTCTTTGGGAGGCCGCGAACCGAGCTTGGCTTGCGATGTTCCTGATGGCAGATTACGTTCTCGGCCGCTCCAGGAGAGAGGTCGCGGATCGTGTATGGACGCGAGCCCGTCAGCAGTTCGAAAAGCAGAACACCCAATGAATAGATATCCGTCGCCGTAGTGAGTTCCTGTCCCATAAACTGCTCGGGGCTGGCGTAGTCAGGCGTCATTAACCGCTGGAATGTCTCGGTCTTGGGGATTTGTCCGGGCATCAGTTCCGGAGCGAGTGGTTTCGAAACCCCAAAATCAATGAGCTTCACCGTTCCCTGCGGATTTACCAGGACGTTGCTGGGCTTAATATCGCGGTGGATCACCAGCTTTTGATGGGCGTAATGAACCGCGGCACAAACGGACCGGAACAGCTCCACGCGCTGCCTGATCGCCATGCCCTGGCTCTCGCACGTGATCGTGATAGGTTGACCCTCGACATATTCCATCACGATGAACGGCCGCCCATCGGCAGTCTCCCCGCCATCCAGGATGGCGCCGATGTTCGGATGGTTCAGGGTTGCTAGAATCTGCCGTTCGGCGCGGAATCGTTGGATGAGCGCGGGTGATTCAACGCCCTTACGGACCATTTTGATGGCGACGATCTGAAAGTACTGATCATCCGATCGTACGCCTAGGTAGACGCTTCCCATGCCCCCGCTGTCTATGTCGCGGACCAGGCGATAGGGGCCAAGCTGCAGGCCGGCTTCCGAACAGTTCGCGGTATTTTCTATATCCCGGATATCGCCGGCAAGCACGGAGCGAAGCACGGTTTCGGCATCCGCGTCGTTTGCGAGCAACGACTCCACCTCGGAACGCAGGTCCTCATCATCACCGCAGGCTTCGCTAATGTATGTCTTTCGTTCCGTCAGCGGCCGTTCGAGCGCAGCTTGAAAAATCTCCTGAATGATATTCCAGCGCTCGATCTTCGTTCTGGAGTTCATGCCAAAGAACGCGACATTTCACGGCGCAGCCAAGCTTGTCCAAGCCGTAATTCGCGCCCGACCGTCGCTACGGAAATGCCGAGCACGATGCCGATCTCTTCCGTCGTGAGGCCGCCGAAGAACTTCAGCTCAATGGCTCGGCTTTTCCTTTCATCCATGGCAGCCAGCTTGCACAACGCTTCGTCCAGCAGCAAGGAGTCCTGGTCCCTACCCTGGGCGAAATCCATGCCGGTCTTCAAAGTGATCCGCACGCCCCCGCCGCGCTTTTGCGCCTTGCGCTTTTTGGCGTGGTCGATTAGCACGCGCCTCATCAAGTTGGCGGCGACCGCATAGAAATGTGCGCGGTTTTCGCAGTTCAGCCGGGTCTGATCCGCCAGCCGTAAGTAAGACTCGTGAACGAGCGCGGTGGGTTGAAGCGTGCAATCGCCATATTCGCGATTCAGCCTCGCCTTCGCAAGCCGAAGTAAGTCGTCGTAGATGATCGGAGTAAGGCGTTCAAGAGCGGAGTTGTCGCCAGCCCGCCAGTCGCGGAGGAGATTAGTAACGTCGCCCGGATCTTTGGGCAAATTATTGACGGGTACAGGCGTGTTAGACACCTCAGACCTCCCTTGCCCGCCGTGAACCATCATTTTAGCGGAAATCTCGGAGTACAAAGCTCGTCCAGAATAGCCGGACGGATCGCGCGGTGCGGCAACAATTATCGGCCTTAGCTCATGACCGCGGGAAGCGGCTCGGTTCGAGAGTGGTGCTGATCATTTCGGGCTCTCAAACGGCTAATGCGCATTCTGAGGGCAAAATCGATCGCAAATCGGTTTGGCCGGCGGAGAAGGCTAATAACCCCACAAATGGCAAGAAATGCGTGGGCGCTTGGCGCGACAGCATCGTGCTTAAAGCTGGCTCAAGTGAGGGGCTTACCTCGACCAGGGTCCCATCGTGATCGCGATTCCGGTCATGACTCGCAGGCCCTGATCATAATTGAATCCATCCAACCGGTTCAGCGTCCAGGACCGTTGATAACCAACACTTCCCACCCGCCACGAGAGAAGATTGCTCAACCGGTGATTCACGCCCGCCTCGCCAACAAGCGTGAACCCGTTCGTATCGGCCTCGCTGTGATAGTCAGCCCAATCCGGGGGTACTTTCCCTCGCTCGCGTGCCTTCTGCCGTAATTCCTGTTCTTTCTCCGGATCGTAAGTAACGTGGGTAACCTTGGCGCCGCCCACCAATATCGTGATGTACGGCGTCCACTTAGTCTTTGTCCGAAAACGCCATCGCAGACCCGCGGCATAAGTCAGGGTGTCGCCGCTCACATTGCGCCGTACGTTAGACAAGCTACATCCGTCGATATCGAAAACCACATCCGTCATTGCGGAAAGCCCAACCGCCGCCTCTCCGGCAGCCCCGAGGCACGGGCCTCCGTAACGCCCCGGGAAGTATTCCACAACCGGCGCTGCCATGAATTCAAGCGCCGCCTTTGGCCAGGCTTCGGGCCGGAATCTTTCTTCTGTTGCCCGCTGTTGTTCGACCGCGCCCTGTTCGGGCATGGCATAGATAACACCCGGACGGTCATATCGTTGCCACGGCCGCCGAAAAGCGAGCACATTTGCATAGCTTCTCATCGGGTTCACCGTACTTCGCGCCAGCGCCCGCACCACCGGATTTCGCACGCGCCATTCGATCCGCCGGACAACATATCGATCCAGCGCGTCTTCGCCGATCATCCAGCCCAATCCCATCGTTGGCGTGCCGATCAGGTCCACCAGCCCGGGCTTGTTATGCAGTTCCACATTCCCAACACCAGCCTCTCCGAATGGACTTGCCGACCACAGTGTGCTGAACGCGGTCGAAAATGCAAGCGCCCGCATGCAACTGATCCAGTAGCGTTGCGAGCTTCCGAATTCCACATCGCGATAGCGTGGGTCATTTTGCCGCTCGATGTAACCCCCGAGGGCGCCCTCCATTGGGTGCAACACATAGCTGGTTTCAAATCCGTCGCCGTCATTCCAGCCATACAGGTTTTGCACAGAGTTTGCGTACTTCTGCCAAAACGGGCCTCGAATCGCCTGCCTCGTATCCGGCTGCGTGACTGCTCTCTCGAAATTCGTCACCGAGAACTGCAGGAACGATTCGGAGATCGCATTCAGCCACTGAAAACCGTCCTCGTCCTTGCTGACCTTTTCGGTATCCGCGCAGCAGCCCGGCATCGCCGATGCAAGTAAGATCACTGCAAATAAATAGCTGTTTTTCATGCTGCGCAGAGCTACTTTTAGATTGATTTCGGCTCGAAGGTGATCACTTTTGTTGTCCCACGCGCTGCCCGCGTGTTTCTGCTAACCTCGTTGTTCTCGTACTGTATGCGTTTTTTTGTTTCCGTGCTGCTGGCCTCCGCCGTCGTCCCGGCTGCATCCGCCGCAACACCGCTGCCGTCCCTCAGCGAACCTGCGCTTTCGCCTGATAACTCCGAAATCGCTTTTGTTTCCGGCGGTGATATCTGGACGGTGCCAGCGGGCGGCGGCGAGGCTCGACTTCTCGTTTCCCACCCGGCTACAGAATCGCGCCCGCTCTATTCGCCGGACGGCTCAAAGCTCGCCTTCACCTCCACCCGGACGGGCAATGGCGATATCTACGTGCTTACATTCGCGACCGGCCAGCTCACGCGTCTCACTTACAGCGATTCGCCTGACCAACTTGATGCCTGGTCCCGTGACGGCAAGTGGCTGTACTTTAGTTCAAGCTCCGCGGACATCGGCCGTTCGAATAAAATCTTCCGCGTAAGTGTCGAGGGGGGCACGCCGTTGCCTCTCGCGCTCGATCGCTTCTATAACGAATTCCGTGCCGCGCCGTCGCCCGATGGTACCGAGGTCGCCTTCGTCGCGAAAGGGATGAGCGAAGCTCAGTGGTGGCGTCACGGGCATAGTCACATTGACGAATCTGAAATCTGGATCAAAGGCACTCGGGCTGCCGCTCCTTACAAGCGCAT